>CAXHAT010000092.1:0-29213 GCA_964014485.1 uncultured Deferribacteres bacterium | reverse complement strand
GGTATCCAGCTTTGGGGCGTCGTTGTCTGGATACCCGCCTGCGCGGGTATGACAAAGCGACGCGCTTTTTTAATCAATGCACAACTTTTGAGTGCGTGTTAATGAAAACTCTCGATGAAGAAATTTCCGTGAGCGTTTCCTCAAACGGCGCTGTACCGAACTTCGACGTTGAAAAAATACGCGCGGATTTTCCAATTCTCAGCCTTGAAGTCCACGGTAAGCCGCTCGCGTATCTCGACAACGCGGCGACGACGCAAAAGCCTCGCGTTGTGATTGACGCCATCCGTCGATACTATGAAGCGGAAAATGCGAACATTCATCGCGGCGTTTATTACTTGAGCGAATTGGCAACGAAAAAGTATGAAGATTCGCGCAAGTTCATTCAAAAATTCATCAACGCGAAGTCTGCAAAGGAAATCATTTTCACGCGCGGCACGAGCGAAAGCGTGAATTTGGTCGCGGCGACTTTTGGGCGTACGAACGTCGGCGAGGGCGACGAGATTGTCATCACAGGGATGGAGCATCATTCGAACATTGTACCCTGGCAATTGCTCTGTGAAGAAAAAGGCGCAAAATTGCGCATCGCGCCGATTGACGACGACGGCGACGTGATCTTCGAAGAGTTCGAAAAGCTCTTGAATGACCGCACGAAACTAGTTGCCGCCGTTTATGTCTCGAACTCGCTCGGCACGGTCAATCCGGTGCGTGAAATGATTCAAGCAGCGCACGAACGCGAGATCCCGGTGCTTCTCGACGCTGCGCAAGCCCTGCCGCATCTGGCGGTCGACGTGCAGGAACTGGATTGTGATTTTCTCGCTTTTTCCGGTCACAAAGTTTTTGGCCCGACCGGAATCGGCGTGCTTTACGGCAAAGAAGCATTACTCGACAAAATGCCACCCTACCAGGGCGGCGGCGACATGATTCTTTCGGTCACTTTTGAAAAAACGACTTTCAACGAACTGCCTTATAAATTCGAAGCGGGCACGCCGAATATTGCCGACGGCATAGCGCTCTCGGAAGCGTTGAAATATATTGAAAAAGTTGGGTACGAACGCATTCAAAAGCATGAATGTGACTTGCTCGCATACGGCGAAAAAACGATCTCGGAAATCGACGGCGTACGCATGATCGGAACGGCGAAAAACAAGGCGGGCGTCCTGTCGTTTGTGGTTGAAGACGTGCATCCGCATGATATTGGCACGATGCTCGATCACGACGGGATTGCGGTTCGCACCGGGCATCATTGCACTCAGCCGGTGATGGATCGCTACAACATTCCCGCGACGACGCGAGCTTCGCTGGCGCTTTACAACACGAGAGAAGAATTGGATCGTTTGGCGGCGGGATTACGGAAAATTATCGAGGTGTTTCGCTGATGGACGGCGGCATGCGTGATTTGTATCAGCAAATCATTCTGGATCACAACAAAAACCCGAAGAATTATGGCGCGCTTGAAGCGCCCTCGCATGAAGCGGACGGTTACAACCCGTTGTGCGGCGACAAGCTCAGTCTTGATTTGGACGTCGAACAAGGCGTGATCAAAGATGTGCGATTCGAAGGCGCCGGTTGTGCCATTTCGAAGGCGTCGGCTTCGGTGATGACGACGATTTTGAAAGGCAAGTCTCTTGCTGAAGCGAAAGAAATTTTTGATAAATTTCAAGAAATGATTACGGCTGAACCGTCTGAAGAAATTGATGCGGCGGCCTTGGGCAAACTTGCCGTTTTTTCCGGCGTGCGAGAATATCCCTCGCGTGTTAAATGCGCCAGCCTGGCTTGGCACACAGCTATCGCCGCGATGGAAAAAAAAGATAACGAAAGCAAAGTCGTTTCAACAGAATAAGAGGATTGGCAAATGTCAGAAGCAGCCGCTGATGCAGTGCAAGAAACGTCGTTTGATAAGGATAAGCTCGTATTGCAAATGGAGGTCGTCAAGGCCATCCAAATGTGCTACGATCCGGAGATTCCGGTGAACATTTATGACCTCGGCCTGATTTACAGCATTGACGTGGACGACGAAAATAACGTCGATGTTGAGATGACGCTCACCTCGCCCATGTGTCCGGTTGCGGGAAGTCTGCCGCCGGAAGTCGAGGACAGAGTGCAGAGCGTTGAGGGCGTTAACGTGGCAAAAGTGGAAGTCGTTTGGGATCCGCCGTGGAACCCGGACATGATGAGCGAAGCCGCGAAGCTTGAGTTGAATATGTTTTGATTTTGGGCTGTTGGCTTTTAGCTCTTGGCCATTGACATCTTTAAAAATGCACTGGATTCCCGCCTGCGCGGGAATGACGTTGATTACAAATATTGGTGTTCAAAAATAAACGTGAGAGAACAAAAATGACGCAATTCCCCATATCCGCACAACCGACTTATGATCCCTTTGCCGTTCAACCGATGCGTGACGAACTTGTCGCGGTTGGCTTTGAAGAATTGATGACCTCGGAAGATGTTGACGACGCCATTTCAAACAGCCCGGATCAGACGGTATTCGTCATGGTCAACTCTGTTTGCGGCTGCGCGGCCGGCAGTGCGCGTCCCGGCGCTTCGATGGCTTTGCAGAACAGCGTCATTCCAGACAAGCTGACCACGGTTTTCGCCGGGCAAGAAAAGTTGGCCGTTGATCGTCTTCGTCGCGAGCATTTGGGCCAGTTTCCGCCGTCATCTCCATGCATGGCGTTGTTCAAAAACGGCGAGGTTGTTTTTATGCTGCACCGCTATGAAATCGAAGGCCGCAACGCCGGACAGATCGCCGAGATTTTGGTGCAAGCTTTTGAAGAGCATTGCGAGCGTCCCGGGCCTTCCATCGCGCCGGAAGATTTTGCCAAAGTGCAGCACGCCCGCGCTTGCGGGTCCAAAATTCCGATGTTTAACGGCAATAATTAGTACGATAACCTTAAGTCAGCCTCAAGGTATGATATATACAAAGACACGCTAAAGTGGACTACAAACGACTGAGCATTCTTCTATTCCGAGAGTTAATAAAGCTCTGCCGTTTGTAGTCCAGTCTTCAGGCTGCAAGAATGAGCTTAAAACTCAACTTTTGCGATGAAAATCACTGCTCAAGAAGAATACGGATTGAGAATTTTGCTTCGGATCGCCCGCGCACCGGAAACGGCGGGCGTTCCGATTCCTGAAATCAGCCAGTCCGAAGGGCTTTCGGCGGCCAATGTGGCCAAGCTTTGCCGCATATTGCGCCTGGGCGGCTACATCAAGAGCAATCGCGGCAAGGACGGCGGCTACACGCTCTCGCGGGCGCCGGAGAAAATCGTTCTTGGCGAGGTTTTAAAAGATTTGGGCGGGCAGCTTTATAACGATGAGTTTTGCGAAAACCACGCGGGACTTAAAAAGCTTTGCACAAATTCAATCGATTGTTCCATTCGCTCTTTGTGGCAAGTCTTACAATTCAACATCGATCAAATCCTGAACAATATTACCGTTCGGGATATGCTCTCTCCTGCATCTCCTCTTACCGCGGCCATTTCTCCCCAAGATCTAATTTCGGTTACTGCAAGAAACTGACCGCGGCAAAATCAATCTACCGCATCAAGATCATCCGTTTCATGTCACTGAACGATCCCGCATCCATCCGATACAGGTAAATGCCGCTGGGCAATCGTCCTGCATTGAATGTTATCGAATGTGAGCCGCGTTGAAACGGCGCGTCGGCAATCACGGCGACGGCTTTGCCCAGAAGCGTGTAAACGGTGATCTTTACATGTGCGTTTTGCGGCAAGCTAAATTGAATCCGCGTCTCCGGGTTAAATGGGTTGGGATAATTTTGGTGCAGTGAAAATACATTTGGCGCGATCTCAGGCTTTGCAACGCCGCCGCGATCCACGGGCTTGGCGACAAGGCCTCCGGGGCCGCCTCCGTAAACCTCAAATTCTTCGACCTGGAAAGTTGACTTCTTTTTCTCGAGCATTAGAACGCGGACGTAACGTGCGCTCACCTCCGGAAATGTGAAGTCGTCCGTCCCTTCATCGCTCCGAGTCGCGCTAACAACCGTTGACCACGCAGTTTGATCGTTAGAAACCTGAACTTCAAAGCTCGCCGCATAACTCTTGGCCCTCCACGCGATAACCGCCCGGTTGATTGTTTCGGAGCCGCCGAGATCAACCTGCAGCCACTCCGGAACGCCTTCTTGCGCTGAGCGACTTTCCCAGAAGCTGTTTTCGTCGCCGTCGGTTGCGTCATCGGGCGACGCGTCCTTGTCAGTCGTCGAAGCCGTCGTCGGCTGGTTCAGCGCCAAATTGACGTTCGGATCGCCGCCGCCCGTGTTGTCCGTCGTGGCGGAAGCTTCGTTTGAATAGCCTGAATTTCCTGCGCCGTTAAATGCACGTACGCGGTAAGTGTAGGTTGTTCCGCTGTTCAAACCCGTGTCGTCATAGCTTGCCGCGCCCGCGCCAACCTGTGCGATTTCGGCAAAATTGCCGTCGCCGTCATGGCGCTCGATTTTGAAGCCGGTTTCGTCGTTCGAGTTGTCGTCCCAGTTCAAATCGATCTGAGAAGCGCCGTTCGCCGTTGCTGTAAGATTACTCGGATCGGCGGGAGGCGGAGCGTCCGTGGTGGCTGATGTTTCGTTCGAGTAGCCTGAATTTCCTGCGCCGTTAAATGCTCGAACGCGGTAAGTGTAGGTTGTCCCGCTGTTCAAACCCGTGTCGTCATAGCTTGTCACGCCTGTGCCGACTTGTGCGATTTCGGCAAAATTGCCGTCGCCGTCGTGGCGCTCAATTTTGAAGCCGGTTTCGTCGTTCGAGTTATCGTTCCAACTCAAATCAATCTCCGCCGAACTGTTTGCCGTTGCCGCGAGATTGTCTGGATCGGCGGGCGGCGCTGTCACCGGTTCAGTGGTCGCGGCCGCTTCATTTGAGTAGCTCGAATTCCCGGCGTTGTTAAAAGCGCGTACGCGATAAGAGTAGGTTGTGCCGCCGCTTAATCCGGCGTCATTGTAACTGGTATCGCCCGCCCCGACTTGCGCGATTTCGGCAAAATTGCCGTCGCCGTCGTGCCGCTCAATTTTAAAACCGTCTTCATCGTTGGAATTATCCGTCCAGCTCAAATCAATCTCCGATGAACCGTTTGCCGTTGCGCTTAGAGCCGTCGGCGCTTGCGGCGGGTTAGACGCGCCGCCGCCTTTTTGAATGGTGAAATAATCGCGAACGGCGCCCGTGTCATCGATGTACGTCACGTCCGCTTTGCCGCCGTCAACGTCAAGGACGATGGAGCCGAGGGCTTGAACTGAATAATACATCGCAGGATGATCCAGCGGCGCGCTGCTGGTTTTGCTGGCGTTTCCGGCAACGACGTAAACGGCGCCGTCGTGCGAAGAAGGCCCCAAAACCGGCTTGCTGTAAGCGCCGTCGCTGTCTTCGCGACCATCGCCGTCATCGAGTTTATGTTCGGGCAGCAGGCTCAACGAGTTGCCGTAATGACCGTCGAGCAAGTATGAGCGCTCGTAGGAATGACTGTGACCAGTGAAGACCAAATCAACACCATAATTTTCCAAAATTGGCAGTGCATTTTCCCGCATTTCAGTTTCATGATCCTCCAGGTCGGAATCATGCGAGCCTTTTGAATAAGGGGGATGGTGCCAAAAAGCGACAACCCAATCCAGCGTATTCGCCGCCAGATCGCCTTCCAGCCAGGTGAGCATGGGATCATCAACCCCGCGCGGAATATCGTGCGAGTTCAGGCAGACAAAATGGATGTTGGCGTAATTAAACGAATAATACGCTTCCGTTCCGCTGGCAACGCCGCCCGATTCCGCGTTTCTTGGCAGAGAAAAAATGTCGTAAAAAACGCCTGATTCATCCGGCGAATCGGCGCTGGCTCCGTCGTGATTTCCGAATGCGGGCCAGACGACGGACTTGCGCAGCATTTCCGGGTACATGTCGAACATGGCCGTTTGGTATTCCGCGTCCGTGCCGTCGTCGTAGGCATTATCGCCGAGCATGACCCAGAGATTGGTGTGCGTCGATCCGGTGTGCGTCTTGTAGGCGTCGCGAACGTTGATCGCGTTTTGGTTGCCTTCGCCGGAATCGCCAATAATCCAAATGCGAGACGTCTGACGCGTTCCGTCGGTCGGGTTGGTTTTGAAAAAATAATCTCCGCCTGAAACGAAGATGGAGCCGGTCGAGCCAATCGAATAATAATAGGTCGTGTTCGGCGACAGGCCGGAAAGCACGACAACATGCTCCGTTCGACTGCTCAGGCTGTCCACGGTCATGTTCAAATTGCCTGCCGAGAGACCAAATTCCACGCGACTGTTTGTCGCTTGGTCGGTGCGCCATCTGATCGTCATGCTTGTCGGTGCGCCCATCTGCAAGTACGGGCCGCGCACCAGATTTTGGCTCGATGAAATCGTCGCTGAGGCTTCGTTTGAATAGCCGGAGTCTCCCTCGTTATTCGTCGCTCTGACGCGATAAGTGTAGGCCACATTTTCACTTACCCCGGCATCGCTGTAGCTCGTGACGTTCGCTGCAACTTGCGCGATCTGGACAAAGCTTTGACTCTCCTCGCGTCGTTCAATTTTAAATCCGCTTTCATTGCTGGAATTGTCGTTCCAGCTCAATTCAATTCGCTGATTTGCGGTCGGAGTCGCCGAAAGTCCGGAAGGCGTAGCCGGGGCCGTTGCGCCGCCGCCGTTATCGGAGCAGCCGTAAACCTCAAATTCGTCGATTTTATAGTGGGCTTTATTGCTTTCGAGCAGATAAAGACGGACATGGCGCGCGGAAACGCTTTCGAATTGCAAGTCATCCGGCTCGTCGTCAGACTTGCTCATCGAGAGAATGACGTTCCACATTGATCCTGTTTCAGAAACCTGAACTTCGTAGCTTCTCGCATAATTCTTATCGCGCCAAGCGACGTGCAAGCTGTCAATCGGCGTCAATTGCCCAAGATCGACGCTCAACCATTCCGCCGTTCCAGACTGCGTTTCTCCGCTTCGCCAGTATGTATCAAAATTTCCATCGATGCTCTCTGTCGGCGCGCCGTCTTCGCTGGTCGAAGCTGTCGCTGACGCCCCCTGAGAAAGATTGCCTTCGGTGCAGTCGCCCGCGGGCGGGTCGTCCGTTGTCGCCGAAGCTTCGTTGGAAGGATTCGAGTCGCCGGAGCCGTTGAACGCAAAAACGCGATAGGTGTAAGTGACGGCTGCGGATAAACCCAGGTCGTCGTAGCTTGTCGCGCCCGGCCCGACCTGCACAATTTCGGCAAAATTCCCGTCGCCGGAATGACGCTCAATCCGGAAGCCGGTCTCGTTGCTTGAGTTATCATTCCAATCCAAACCGATGGAAGAGCTGCTGAACGTTGTCGCGACCAAACCGGTCGGTGTTGCGGGCGGCGGCGGAGGTGCGTCCGTCGTTGCTGAAACTTCGTTTGAAAAACCGGAATTTCCAGAAAAATTGAATGCAAAAATGCGATAAGTGTAGGTGACTCCGCCGTCCAGACCGGCGTCGTTGAAGCTGGTTACATTCGCTCCAAGCTGCGCAACTTCGGCAAAATTTCCGTCTCCTGCATGACGCTCAATTTTGAAGCCGTCTTCATCATTGGCGTTGTCATTCCAACTCAAATCAATTTCAGTGCTGCCGTTTGCCGCTGCCGCTAAATTGGACGGCGCGTCGGGAGGGGGAGGCGGTGCGTCCGTTGTCGCGGAGGATTCGTTTGAAAACCCTGACTCTCCGGCGCTGTTGTAAGCAAGCACACGATAAGTATAGCTCGTGCCTGGCGTCAGGCTAACGTCCGTGAAACTCGTGACGTTCTGGCCGACCGAAGCGACTTCAACAAAATTGTTATCTCCGGCGTGCCGTTCGATTTTGAAACCTGATTCATTGTCAGCGTTATCCTGCCAAGCAAGCGCAATTTGCGTCGAACTGACTGCACTTGCATTCAAATTCGTCGGCGCATCCGGGGAAGTCAAAACGCCGCCGCCGTCTGTTGAAACATGGTACTCCGCCTGCCCGCCGGGCGCGTCGGAGAAAAAGACGACGCCGTTCGGGCCGGTATTGCCGGAAGCAATGGTCTGCCCGTCCCTTGTGACTGTGAAAGATGCGTTTTTTTCGAACTCGCAGAGAACGTGACGAACGGATTGCGTTGAAGAAATCGTGTAAGTCGCTGTTTGAAGCAAAGTCTCATTTTCGCTGAACAGCACGACGTTTTTTTCAGCCAGAAACGTTCCTTTCCAACCTGTTCCCGAAAGCGCAGCAACATTGTCGGCCTGCGTCAGCGTGTTGGCGTCGCCGATTTGCATCACGGTGAGAAACTGGTTGCCCTGCGAGCGAATTTGCAACGTGTGATCGCTTAAAAGATAAGTCGCCTTGTCGCTGAAATCAGATGGATCGTAATTTAAAGGCTCGCCGTCCGGCCAGACCCATTCATAACCCGGCCCGCCGAATTTGTGAAGGGAAACGTCGTTTGGAAATACCGAGGTCAGGAACATTTTGCCGTGTGCCTGGTCAATGCGATTTTCCAGGCTGATCGAACGCGCCGTCGTCACCCATTTTCCGGCGCCGTCCGAAGCCCAACTGTCGCCAATCGCTTCCTGGTCGCCCGCCGTGTGCAGGATGAAATGTTTTTCCAGATTCGAATCAACACGATCCAGAACGACGACGAATTCTTCATTAACCTGGCCGCGTAAATAGAGCAATTCGCGCCGGGCCAGGCTCGTTTTTGTGCCGCCCTTGTAGCTGCGAGAGTAGTCGTAGTTGATGTAGTCAAATTCTCCCGCAACATGCTCGTAAGCGTCGACGGTTCCGATGTGCGCGTCGGCGCCAAGTTCAAACCATTCCGGCGAATCGGCTTCGTCGCCGGGTGCGTCCATTTCAACGTCGAGCCGATTGTCGTTCCCGATGGCGAAGACGTTGTTTTGGGAGAAACCCTTGCCGCTAGTCACGCGCGGAATGCCGTCTCCGGCGTTTTTCGTATTCGAAGCGCTGACCGCCAGCGGACCAAAGCGATGCAGCGTAAAACCGCCTTGTTCTTCCTCGTTGTGACCGTTGTGATACCAGTAGGTCGGCGTAAAAAATTGAATCAACGTCGCGTCGTCGCTCACGTGTTCGGAGCGCATGGCGTGCATTTGTCCCAACTGCATGCTCAGCGGCACATTGGCTGCGTTGGGCGATTTCTGGGGGACTTGCCGCGTACCGAACAGAAATTTGTAAAAAACGTCGTAAATGTGAGATTTGTAGGATGAGTAGCCGTCAACCAGGACGCCGTACTGGCTTGTTTCGCAAAACCACGCCGCCAGCCCTGCGAGATCTGGATTGGAATCGACGAGTTCCGCCGCCAGAATATTCATCACCGACGAAGCGTAACGCTGGTTGACGAAAGCGACGGTGCTGGTGTTTTGTTGACGAAAAAAATGCTGCCCCTGGTAAGGTTTGGGCATGATGTTGAAATACAAAAATTCCGGCGTATGTCGAATCCAGGCATTGCCGGAGAAATAATCAATATCCAGAGCGCTGCCTGCGGCTGCGGCCAAAAGCAAAATCCCGGAGAAGCCGTCGAACATGTATTGATCGCCCTCAACCCAATCGCTGGAGCCCGCAAAAATGCGCTCCGCCACGGCGAGTTGTCGCGTTTCAAAAACGTCGACGAAAGAATCCATCATTAACTGCGCTTTGTCTTGCTGGGCCTGGGTCAGACCGGAATCGCCGTAAAAACAAAGCGCGGCGCCGTAAACATGCACGTTGGCGGCGTAGTGGTTTTCAAGCTTGACCTTGTCTGAATCGTACTTGTTGTCCCACATCGTGATCAGGCGATCCACGATTTGTGTGCGGTCGTTGGCGCTCGAAGATGCGTATGTCCAGTCGTAAACAACCTGCAGCGCGAGGCTCGCAAGACCGCCTTTGCCTGTGGTCATATTTCGTGCGCTCTCGTGCGGCTCTGTCCAATCGTCCGGCAAGTTAGCCGCGACGTAGAGCGCCATTTCTATCGCTTTTTGCGTGTAATCGTTCGCATTATGATCGGCTGATGCGCCGGAAATTGTGGCTGGATCGATCAGCCCCAAAAATGCGTAGGCGCGCATGCCGCCAAAAATGTCGTTCCAATCTGCGAAATCCCCGGCCCCTGCCGCCGTCGCATAAAGGTCGTCCATGTGATCGAGAAAAATCTGAAAATCTTGCGAATAATGATTCTCGATCTTGCCTCGAATGGCCGGCAGTTCTGAATTGGTGAGAAAAATTCTCGGATGTTGCGATTGATCAATCGGCGAGTTTGTCGGCGGCGTGAATTGCGCGAAAGCGACGTTTGGCAATGATAAAATGCACAAAAAAAAGAATATTGCCTGTCGCAGCAATGTGATCCTTGTCATTTCTTTGCTCCTCTGTCCCGTGCCCGTGTGTCAAGTGATCTGCAAAAGCGGCGGTTGTCGACGAAAATCAATGACCCCAGTATTTCAAGGAAGGGTTATTTTCGACAAGGATAGGAAAATTCGACGCATTTCTCGAAGAAATTTCATGCCCATGGTGCAGGGTACGTCAGAATTTTTCTACGATTGTAACATATCGACAATGCAGGCTCAAAACGGAAAGCAGGCTTGTCACTTAAAGGTAAAATTTGAGCGTTGGCGCAAAGTCCTTGACTTCCCTCGATTCTTTTTATAGCCTTTTTAAACAATTTCAATTTTGCTGGGTAACGGCTGTTAGAGGTGAAGGCATGGCGAAAGAGAAAAACGGCGCGGCGGGCGGAATTTCGCGCCGGAAGTTTTTGAAAGGCATGGGCGGCGGCGTTGCCGGAGTTGCTACCCTGCCGCACACCGGCTTGCTGGCGGAAGAAACCAAAAAGAAAATCCTGGGGGCGGAAGCGGACACGATTTCCGGTTCCAACACCATCCGATTAAAGATCAACAAACAAATGCGCAGCGTTGAAGTGGAGCCGCGCACCACGCTTTTGAGCGCCTTGCGGGAAAATTTGGAGTTGACCGGCGCAAAAGAAGTTTGTGATCGCGGGCAGTGCGGCGCCTGCACCGTCATTATCGACGGCAAGGCAAAACTGTCTTGTATGACGCTGGCGCTCGACGCTCGGGACAAGGAAATTACCACGGTGGAAGGCTTGGCGGACGGCGAAGAACTCACGGCTTTGCAGTCAGAGTTCGCTGAAAAGGACGCGCTGATGTGCGGCTTCTGTACGCCGGGATTCGTCATGGCCGGAACCGCTTTGTTGCAACAAAATCCCAATCCGACGATGGACGAAATCAAAGTCGGCGTTTCAGGCAATCTCTGCCGCTGCGGCACCTACCCGAAAGTTTTTGAGGCCATCGACGCCGCGGCCAAAACCATGAAGAAAGGAGGTTAAGTTATGGCTAACTGGAAACCTCTGGAAAAAATGGAGATTTTGAGCAAGCGCTACCCGCGTTTGGACGGGCCTGAGAAAGTCACCGGCAAGGCAAAGTACACCTACGATCTCAAGCCGCAAAACATGCTCTACGGCGCGATCATTTCCTCGCCGCATCCTTCCGCCAAAGTGCTCAATATCGACACAAGCAAAGTTGAAGCGCTCCCGGGCGTGAAAGCGGTTGTGACGGACATTCGCAACAACGACTCGATCCATTTCGCCGGGCAATACATCGCCGCCGTTGCAGCAACCTCTCCGCAAGTTTTAGAAGACGCTCTCGAACTTTTCGAAATCGAGTATGACGTTTTGCCATTCGCCGCTGAACTTGACGCCGCGATGCAGGCAAACGCACCAAGAGCGTTTGCGCAAAGACCGAATATTGCGGAAGAACCGCGTGAACGCGCCGAAGGCGATATTGAAGCTGGATTCGCTGAAGCGGCGCAGGTTGTTGAGGCAACTTATCGCACGCAAGTGCAAACGCACTCCTGTCTGGAAGTTCACGGCAGCATGGTAGAGTGGCGCGGTGATGACCTTTATATTTGGGATTCGACGCAAGCCGTACACGGCGTACGTCGCGGCGTGGCGCAGTTTCTTGAAATTCCCGAGAATAAAGTTCATGTCATTTGCCACCACATGGGCGCGGGCTTTGGCAGCAAATTGCAGGCGGGACTTTACACGGCGGTCGCGGCGGATTTGGCGAAAAAAACGGGAACGCCGGTCAAATTGATGCTTTCGCGCAAACAGGATTTTTCCAGCGGCGGCAATCGTCCGGACAGCTTGTCGAAAGTCAAAATCGGTGCAAACAGCGCCGGCAAATTGACTGCATTTCAGGCTGAAACTTACGGCACCGCCGGTGTTGGTCGCGGCGCAGGCGTGACCCTGCCTTTTGTTTATGAAATTCCGAACCGGAAAGTGACGCATCGCGATGTAGCGACCAATGCCGGAGCGTCGAGAGCCTTCCGCGCGCCCGGTCGTCCGCAAGGCTGCTTTGCCATGGAGCAGGCGATGGATGAATTGGCGCACAAGCTTGGCGTCGATCCGCTGGAATTTCGGCTGAAAAATGACCCGAACGAAACGCGCCAAAAAGAGTGGCGCATCGGGGCGGAAAAAATCGGTTGGAGCAAGCGCACGGCGCCAAGCAGCGAGTCCGGCTCAATTAAGCGCGGCGTAGGCCTCGGCGCGAGCATGTGGGCTGTTCCAGGGCGCGGCACAAAGGCGGAAATGACGATCTACCCGGACGGCTCCATCGAAGTGAAATGCGGCACCCAGGACATTGGCACTGGGACGCGCACCTACGTCGCTGCGATCACGGCGGAAGTGCTCGGGCTGGAAATTCACGACATAAAACCGATGCTCGGCGAAAGTGATTTTCCGTTTTCCGGCGGTTCCGGCGGCAGCACGACCGTACCTTCGGTTGCTCCGGCAATCAAAAATACGGCTGAGTTGGCGAAAGAAAAACTCACTGAAATCGCCGCGAAGCATTTGGGCGCTTCGGTTGATGCGGTTAGTTTTGCCGGCAAAAAAGCCAGCGCCAACGGCAAATCCGTCGGCTGGAAAGAATTGTGTGCGATGATTGGCGACGATCCTTTGACCGTTCACGGCGAATGGAGCGAGGGACTTTCCGATCGCGGCGTCGCGGGCTGTCAGTTCGCGCAAGTTGCTGTCGATACTTACACCGGGCGCATCACCGTCGAAAAAGTCGTCGCGGTTGCAGATTGCGGGTTGATTCTGGATCGTCTGACCACGGAAAGCCAGGTCAACGGCGCGGTGATTCAGGGCGTCAGCTATGCGCTTTACGAAGATCGCATCATGGACCCGATTACCGGCACGATTATCAATCCCAATTTTGAAGATTACAAAATCTGCGGCGTGCTTGAAACGCCGGAAATCGAAGTCATTTTTTACGATGAAGCGGAACGCGGCGTGATGGGAATTGGCGAACCGCCGACCATCCCGACCTCGGCGGCGGTTGCCAACGCGGTCTACAATGCCATCGGCGTACGGCTGCGCGAGCTGCCGATGACGCCGGACAAAGTCTTGAACGCTCTGGCCGGAAAGGAGGGTTGATCATGGTCAATTTTGAATATGTCACCCCGAAAACGTTGCAGGACGTGCCGGGGCTGTTAAGCAGAAAATGGGGCGAAGCGGTCATTCTCGCGGGCGGCACCGACTTGCTCGACCGTTTGAAAGAACGGATCGACCGACCGCAGCGCGTTATCAACATCAAGGAAATCAAAGGGATGGACGGCGTTAAAAACGGCAAGGGCCTGGAGATCGGCGCCTTGACAACGATTGCGGAAATCGCGGAACACAAAAGCGTTCGCGAAAAGTATCCCGTACTGGCGGAAGCGGCGTTTTCCATCGCCACGCCACAGTTGCGCAACATGGGCACGATTGGCGGCAATCTTTGCCAGCGTCCGCGTTGCTGGTATTATCGGGGGCTGGAATATGATTGCTTGAAAAAAGGCGGACCGAAATGCTACGCGGCGGAAGGCTTGAACAAGTACCACGCCATTTTCGGCGGCGGGCCGAGCTACATTGTGCATCCGTCAGACTCCGCTCCGGCGCTACAAGCTTTGGGCGCTAGCGTTGAAGTCATGGGCGCCTCTGGTGCGGAAGATTACGGTTTGGATGAATTTTTCGAACTGCCGGAAGACAATTTAAGGCGCGAAAATATTTTGCGCGCCAATCAATTCATCACCAAAATCAAAGTCCCGGAGCAGCCGAAAGGGACGCGCTCGACTTACGTAAAATTCCGCGAAAAACAATCGCTGGATTTTGCCGTGAGCAGCGTGGCGGCGGTGCTGCAGATGGATGGGGCGCGCGTCAAGCAGGCCAAAATCGTGCTTGGCGGCGTCGCGCCGATTCCCTGGGCGGCGGAAGAAGCGGACGCGGAATTGAACGGCAAGGAATTGAGTTCGGCGGCGGTCGAAAAAGCGGCCTCGGCGGCTGTTGCCAGCGCCGAACCTTTGTCGCAAAACGGCTACAAAATCCAACTCACCAAAAACCTGATCAAACGCGCGCTGGAAAAGCTGGCTATAGGCTAAATGTGGTAGTTGCGAAGTCAAAATGATTTGAATCAGAATAATTAGGATTTATCATTTTGACTTCAATTATTCTGAATTATAAAGAGGCGATGCCATGTCATACATAAAAAACCCTGTTAACCCGAACGAACCGATTTGCAAAAACATTCGTACACGGGCGAATTTTGTCCCGGCGCTGCGAGATGATTATTTTATGCAGGAAATCGAACCATACACCCCGTGCTTTTGCATCAAAACCCTGATGGAGATCGGCCCTGACGATGACATCGTCTGCCTCGACGCTTGCGACAGCAAACGTGCCTGCTTTGAAGCGCAAAAGCCGATTGCACTCGCCTAAAATACAAAGTGACGGCGTTCAAATTCTGACGCCTACAGCATTTGAACGCCATAAAACTTTCCATTCTTTGCGTCCTTCCTGCAATTGTAAATTTGCTGCCAGCATTTCCCCGCGCCGAAAAATTTTCAAGTTTTATCTTTTGCGAAAGAACTATAAAACGTTTATTCAAATACAAACTTGAAAAGTTTATCAGTTTTATTTCAAGCTCTCTACCTGACACTTTTTTGTAAACTGCATTTTCGAGCCGCCGAAGGGCCCGGTCTTGTCGTTCTGCAGGAATCTTTGTTATCGCCCAGTGCAGATCATGCTCAACAGTTCAAGGGTTGGAGCAGAAAAGATGCTTCCAGCATGACAAATCCGGCCTTTTTCGCCAGCTTTAGAAGTCTATACAAAAAGTGTCATGTAGTGAAATTTTAAGGAGAAAACGTGTCTGAAAATAGCAAAACAAACGCCTTGATTATGGGAGGCTTTGTGTTTTTGGGGTTGGCGACGCTGGGTTATCTTTTGGGGAATTCGGCGATTGAATTTAAGCAGTATGAACGAAGCGTCAGGGTAAAAGGACTGTCCGAGCGAGAATTCGAAGCGGATATTGTGATCTGGCCAATTCAATTCACTGCTGCCGGGAACGACTTGGGGAGCTTGTATGATTCCATTGAAAAAAACACCTCGAAGATCAGAGCGTTTCTTGGCGATAACGGCGTTAATTCCGAAGAAGTGACCTACGCTTCTCCAGCGATTACGGACAAGTCCGCGCAGCAATATGGCGGCGGCCCCAGAGCGGAATTTCGCTACACCGCACTGCAAACCGTGACCGTCTATTCAAAAAATATTGCGACGGTGCGATCTGTGATGAGTTCGTTGTCCGAGCTGGGCAAGCAGGGGATCGTTTTCACCGGCGGCGATTATCAGGCGCGAACCGAATATCTTTTCACCAGACTGAATGAGGTCAAGCCGGAAATGATCGAGGAGGCCACGAGAAAGGCGCGGGAAGTTGCTGAAAAATTCGCATCGGACTCTCAAAGCAAATTGGGGAAAATCAAACGCGCATCGCAGGGTCAGTTCAGCATCACCGACAGAGACAGAAACAATCCACACATTAAGAAAGTGCGGGTTGTTTCGACGGTTGAGTATTATTTGTCAGACTGACCGTTGTCAATTGGCGTTTTTTGTCAGGCTGCTTAAAGGAACCGGAAGCGGCGAACGGACGTGCAGATCGCGCTGCGGGAAAGGAATTTCAATGTCATGCTCCCGGAATTTGCGCACAATGGCGCAATTGATGTTGGAACGCACTTGCTGATGGCGTTTGGGGTTGCGAATCCAAATGCGCAAATTGAGATTCCAGGACGAATCGCCAAATTCTTCGAAAAGAATCTCCGGAGCGGGTTTCTTCATCACTTCCTCATCGGCGTCAGCGACTTCTTCAAGAGATTTCAGGACTAGATCCAAATCTGAATCATATGATACGCCGATCGGAATATCCAGCCTGATTTTTAGATCGCCGTGCGACCAGTTGATAACGTTTGAAGAAATGAATTCCGAGTTCGGAACAATAATCGAAATGTTATTCAACGTCCGGACGGTGGTCGAACGAATGTTAATTTCCAAAACGTCGCCGTCCGTATCGCCGACAGTGACGCGGTCGCCGACTTTGATCGGTCTTTCGAAAAGCAGGATCAGCCCCGAAATAAAATTTGAGGTGATGTTTTGCAGACCGAAACCAATACCAACGGATAGAAAACCGAAAATCACTGCCAGCCCGCTCAGGTTAATGCCGATAAACTGAAAAGCGAACCCCAGTCCAATGAGCACGACGATGTATTGGGTGATGCGCCCGAGAACATAATTCGTGCCTTGCTCGACCTGCGTCTCGGACATGACTTTGACCAGCGTCCGGCTTGCTGCTTTTGCCAAAATGATAAAAAAGCCGACCAACGCGATGAATGTCAGCAAAGAGGAAAGCGAGACGGAAACTTCATTAAGGCGGAAAAGCTCAAAAGTCAGCACTTTGCTGAATCCCGAAATCGGCAGGCCGACAAAATCGAGCGCGAGCACGAACCCCGAGAAAAAAACAACTGCCTGAACGATTCGAGAAGCGACAATTGTTGAGTGATTGTCGACTTTGATCTTTGGCAGCAATTTCTGCACGCCGCGCCGGGCTAAACGTGAGAAAAACAGAAAAACGCCGATTATAATCAGCGCCATAGTCAGAGAAAAAAGCGTGATTGGCGCATCGTTAAGCGTGAACAGAACGTAGGCCATGCTTTCCTGCACAGACGTCCAAATCTCCGACATATAATTTCCCTTCATTTTAGGCTTGAATTCGTTTGTTGCGACTTGAATTTAGCGCAAGGACTGACGAATAAAAAAAGAAAGAGACAAATGAAACGCTCAGTCCACAAGCCTTGCCGGATGTGAAACGTTTTACCGAAAACAGTGTCTTAAATTCAATCGAGTAACTCATAAAAATATGCATTTTGAGGAGGTCGAAATGATTTCGTTACTAGGTCGCTGCGGACTTGCAATTCTATCTGTGTTTTTTGTTGCAAACGCCTGCTTTGCGCAGAAAAACGGCGCTGACCACAAGCCGCCGAAAGCTGCCGTAAAACCGAAAAAACTTGAGATTCACGGCGATGTGCGAACCGACAATTACTATTGGTTGAAAGAACGCGAAAATCAGGAAGTGATCGATTACCTGAACGCGGAAAACGAGTATACCGATAAAATGTCCGCGCATATGAAGGATTTGCAGGAAGAGATTTTCCAGGAAATCAAAGGCAGAATCAAAGAAGACGACTCTTCCGTGCCGTATAGACAAGACGGCTATTTTTATTACACGCGTTTTGAAGAAGGCAAAGAATATCCAATCTATTGCCGAAAAAAAGGCTCGCTCGAAGCTGCGGAAGAGGTGATGCTGGACGTGAACCAGATGGCGGAAGGCCACGATTTTTTTGCCGTACGCGGGCGGGCGGTGAGCGCCAAGAACAACATTTTGGCCTACGCGGTGGATACGAAAGGGCGGCGCATCTACAACCTCGAGTTCAAGAACCTTGAAACGGGCGAGATTTTGCCAGACAAGATTGAGTCGGTCACCGGCAACATGGCTTGGGGCAACGACAACAAGACGCTTTTTTACAGCAAACAAGACTTGACGACGCTGCGGTCATACCAAATCTATCGTCACACGCTCGGCTCTGATCCAGCTAACGATGAGTTGATTTACGAAGAAAAAGACGAGACTTTTCGGTGCTTTGTCTGGCGGACAAAATCGAAAAAGTTCATCATGATCGGCTCATCCCAAACTTTGAGCAACGAATTTCGCTATCTCAATGCGGACAAGCCAGACGGCGAATTCACGCTCTTCGGCGAGCGCGAACGCAACCACGAGTACAACATCGATCACTACGGCGATCATTTCTATATCATCACGAATCGCAACGCCAAAAATTTCCGCTTGATGAAAACGCCTGTGACGAAAACGGCGGAAGAAAACTGGACGGAGGTGATTCCGCACCGCGACGACGTTTATCTTTCCGGCTTTGAAATGTTCAATGACTATCTTGTGCTCTCGGAACGCGAGAACGGCCTGACGAATATTCGCATCAAATCCTGGGACGGCAAGGACGATCATCAAATCGACTTTGGCGAACCGGCTTATTTGAGCTACCTCAGCACAAACCCCGATTTTAACACCACGACCTTGCGCTACGGGTACACATCGATGACCACGCCGAATTCGATTTTCGATTACGACATGAAAAAGCGCGCCAAAAAACTGCTCAAGCAAAACGAAGTCCTCGGCGATTTCGACTCCGGCAACTACGTGACCGAACGCCTCTACGCCAAAGCGCGGGACGGGGTGCGCGTGCCGATTTCAATCGTTTATCGTAAGGGTTTGAAAAAGGACGGTACGAATCCGCTGCTGCTTTACGGCTACGGATCGTACGGCTCAAGCACGAATGCTTCGTTTAACGCCTCGCGTCTGAGTCTGTTGGATCGCGGCTTTATTTGGGCAATTGCGCACATTCGCGGCGGTCAGGAAATGGGGCGGGAGTGGTATGACAACGGCAAGCTTTTCAAAAAGAAAAACACTTTTACCGATTTCATTGACAGCGGGAAGTTTCTGGTTGAAGAGAAATACACCAGCCCGGAAAAGATGTTCTGCTACGGCGGCAGCGCAGGCGGCCTGCTGATCGGCGCCGTCATTAACATGGCTCCCGATCTGTTCAACGGCGCCATCGCGGCGGTGCCGTTCGTAGACGTTGTGACAACGATGCTTGACGACAGCATCCCGCTGACGACCAACGAGTACGACGAGTGGGGCAATCCTAACGAAAAAGACTATTACGAATATATGCTTTCCTATTCGCCCTACGATCAGGTTGAAGCGAAAGCTTATCCCAATTTGTTGGTTACGACGGGATTACACGACTCGCAGGTGCAGTATTGGGAACCTGCAAAATGGGTGGCGAAATTGCGAACCATGAAAACCGACAATAACCGTCTGCTGCTCAAAACAAACATGGAAGCCGGGCACGGCGGCGCTTCGGGACGATTCAGACGTTACCGTGAAATCGCCTTCAATTATGCTTTTCTGCTGGATTTAGCGGGGAAGAACAAGACGAAGCCGAAGATGTGATTCAAATTCGAATGCCGAACAACAAGGGCTTCCCCAAATATTGCACCCGGACGAACGACATTGGTGCGTAGGGGGTCAAAATCTTGAACCCCTACAAAATGTAGCGCGCCATGCTAAGGGTAATAAATTTTAGCAGCCCTTACCATCACTCATACTTCAATGCCTGTGCCGGTTGTTTTAAGGCGGCTTTTGCGGATTGCCAGCTTACGGTGAGAATGGCAATCCCCAAGGCCAGAGCTCCGGCGAGCAGAAAGATTGTTGGAGAAAGCGAGGTACGATAAGCAAAGCTGTTCAACCAGCTCTGCATCGCGAAAAAGCCAACCGCCGCTGAGATAATCCAGGCGACAGCGACCAGCCGCGTAAACTCTCTTGCCATCAAGATGAAAATGCTTGCGACTGAAGCGCCCAGCACTTTGCGCACGCCGATTTCTTTCGTGCGCTGCTCGCTGGAAAAAGAGGCCAATCCAAACAAACCCAGGCACGCGATAAAAACGCCCAATCCGGCAAACACGCCAAAAACCTGCCCGACGCGTTGATCCGCGCGATACATTTTGTCAAAATCATCGTCGAAAAAAGAATATTGAAACGGCTCGTTCGGCGCGAAATCCTGCCAGACATTTTGCAAAGCTGCGACGGCGTTTTTCGCCTCTCCGGGTTTAACTTTTACCGCAACAAAACGCGCGGAAGGATTTAAGACCATTACTGCGGGGCGAATTTGATTATGCAGCGATCTGTAGTGAAAATCTTTCACCACGCCGATAACGTGAAAAGTAACGGATTGACCGCCTTCATCGGGCTGGGTCATGGTTTTGCCCAAAGGCTCGTCCCAGCCAAATTCTCGCACGGCCGCTTCATTCACAAGAATCGCCAGGCTGTCGGTACCGTAATCTCGTGAAAAAGCCCGACCTTTCATCAGTCCCATGCTCAGGGTTTCCACAAAATCATAGCCGACCATCAATTCGTTCATCAGATAGCCTTCCCGTACCGGCGCGTCCTGCGCGACATAAACATTGCCGTTTTCTCCACGACCGGGCAAGTGGATGCTCCTCGCCGCTAACGTCGCTTCCGGCAATTGCGCGACCGCATTTTCAAAAGCGTCCAGGCGGTTGCCAATCGAATTGGCGCGGTCGATGATGATGACCTGCTCTTTGTCAAAGCCCAATTCTTTTTCTCCGATGTATTGCAGTTGGCTTTTGACAGTAAACGTGCCGATGAGCAATATCATGGAGATGCTGAATTGAAAAACCACGAGTGAGCTGCGCAGCCAGCCGCTCTTTGCGCCCATTTTAAGCTTGCCTTTCAACACTTCGACCGGCTTGAAGGAAGCGAGAAAAAACGCCGGGTATGCTCCGGCCGCCAAGCCAACGCCAATTGTAATGGCGAGCAAGCCAATGATTAAGGTTGGGTTGGTTAAATAGTCAGCTGACAGCTGTTTCGCCGCCAAATTATTGAAAACCGGCAATGCAATCGCCGCAAGGAGAACGGCCAAAACCAGCGCCGTTCCGCTGAGTACAAACGCTTCCAGCAGAAATTGGTGGATAAGCTGCTTTTTTTGCGAACCGACGGCTTTTCGAACACCGACCTCTTTCGCCCGCCCTGCGGATCGCGCCGTGGCCAGGTTCATGAAATTGACGCAAGCCAGCAAAAGAATGAACGCGGCGATGATTGAAAAAATAACGATATAGGCCGCATTGCCGTTCGCTTCAATTTCCCCGTCCAAATTAGAATAGAGATGAATGTCGGTAAGTTTTTGCAGGCGAAAGCCGTACTCGCCGCCGCTTGCACGAAATTCGTCGTAGCTAAACCCCATCGCCGTTTTGATTTGCGGCGCGATGTATTTTTGCACGATTTTCGGGAGTTTTGTTTCCAATGCTCCGGCGTTGGCGCCTTCTCGCAGGGCAATGTAAGTGAGATTGTTGTTGCTAATCCAGCGCGTGCTGCGGCTCATGTTCAGGCTCGTCATCGAAGCCAGAAAATCAAAGTGAAAATGCGAATTTGCGGGAATGTTTTCACAAACGCCGGTGACGCGATAATCCGTGAGTGTGCCGCCGTTGTTTATGGTGAGCGTCTTTCCAACGGCAGGTTCCTTGCCGAAATATTTTCCGGCGATGTCTTCAGTGATCACCATCGAATTCGGCTGGTTGAGCGCCGTTTTTTGTTCTCCCTGAAGCAGCGGCAATGAGAAAACATCGAAATAGCTTGAGTCGGCGTAAAAAAGAAGCTCCTCATTGAAGGCTTTGTCTTCGCGGCTGATGAGCACTGAACGAAAGAATTTAAACAGGCGCGTTGACGCTTCAACTTCCGGGTAATCCGCTTTTAGTGTCGCCGCCATCGGCGCTGATGTGTTCACAATGTCAATCGGGTTTCCCGCCAATACACCGTGCAATGTCACCCGGTAGATACGATCCGCTTTTTCGTGGTAGCGGTCATAGCTCAATTCGTCCTGCACGTAAAGCAAAATAAGCACGCAGCTTGCCATCCCGACGGCGAGACCAACGACATTGATGAGCGTGTAGCCGGCGCGGGAAGGATTTAGCAAATTCCTGAAAGCGATTCTTAAAAAGCTTTTCAACATTGGGCCACCTTTTCAATTTATTTAAAACGACGCTGCGGTTGAAAAAACAGACAACTTCGATAGCGTTGAGTTGCACGTCAGGAGAGAGCGGCGTATAGAATTTTCTATGAAATCTTTAGGAAAACCGCTATACTCCGGCCTTCTTGAAAACGTGACAAATTTTGAGGTGAATATTGGAATTGACAAACGAACTCACTGGGAAAGAAAAACGCTATCTCCGAGGCTTGGGAAACAGGCTCAAGCCGGTGGTTTTTATTGGCCAAAACGGCGTTAACGAAACAGTGTTGCAGGCGATCGACGAAGCGTTTTCAACGCAGGAATTGATCAAGATTAAATTGCAGGAGGGGTTCCCGGGAGAGCGGCGCGAAACCGGGCGAGACTTGGCGGAGAAAACGCAGACGCAGCTTGTTCAAGTGCTGGGGAAAACGATTCTGCTTTATCGAGAACACCCTGAAGAACCAAGGCTCCTGGATTCAAAATAGCTCATTGCGGACATCTCAAAACATGGGTTGGGAAATCCACAATGTTTTCAAACGCTGAAGCGTTTGACTCCCTTATCTTATGGGTGTTTCGGCGGTTGCCAGGCTTCTATCAATTCGAAGCCTTCTGATATTTTGGGCGCACCAGCGCGAATTGCTCGCCAAGCTTTGTGTAACTCATTCCCGCCAGCCTTCCGACAGGTTGTAGGCGCGCATGATCGATACGTTTTCGCGCATCAATCAAATCGTCTTGAACGTGAAACAAGACGACTCTGCCAATGACCAGCGCTCCGCCGCCCGGACCTTCCGGCCCCACCTGAACGATCTGTTCTAGCTTACACTCAAAGTTTATCGGGGATTCGAGAACGCGCGGCGGCTTGACCACGCGGCTTTCCGCCGGAGTCAAGCCGGTCACTTCGAATTCGTCGACTTCTTCCGGAAACTCCGTCGCTGTGACGTTCATCTCATGCGCGATGCTTTCAGTCACAATGTTGACGACAAACTCTTTTGTGGCTTCGATGTTTTGAAGCGTATCCTTTTTACCGCCCGTGTCGGCGTATCTCCCGGGGGCAAAACAAACGGTCGGCGGTTGCGAAGTGATCCCGGTGAAAAAAGAAAACGGCGCCAAGTTTAGAACGCCGTTTGCCGAAACCGTAGAGACGAAGGCAATGGGGCGAGGTACGATTGCGCCGGTCAGCAATTTATAGTTTTCGGTGAGCGTCTGCCCTTCCGGATTAAGAATCATTGCTCCGCCTTTTTTTGAATGAAGAATTTTCCTACATGCAAAAGTTCGTCCTCCGTTTCCAATTTCCAATAATAAAGTCCCGAGGGAGGCGACTCAGAAAATACAAAAGGCGATTCGACGCCTTCATATGAAAACAAAACTTCCTCGCGGTTGTTGAGAATTTTCAGAGTCAGTGGCGATCCGGGTGCGCCCTGCCAAGTGAATCGCAGCGAATCAACCATGTCAGCGCCAAATTTCGGAGATAAAACTTCAAGCTCATCTGCTCGCACGGCTTCGGCAAGAAGGTCTTCCAGGTTTGGAGAAACAATAAAGTTTTCCGCGAGTTGTGGCGAAGAGTCGATGATCTTGAGTGAATCCCGCGGAACTTCAGCGTCCCGGGCGATTTCGCTCTCCGTCGATTTTTGAAGCAGCGTGTAGATGAAAGCGCCGCCAAGTATTGTCACGACCAAAATGGCGGCAATGCGTAGCAGTGAACCCACGCCAAAACTCGGAACGTTTGCTTTCGTCTGGTCAAAGAATGGATGGGAGGCCGTTTGCCCAAAATCTTCCGTAACCAGAGAATCGAGCTCGAACACCGCCGTTTTGCATTCAGCGCAGTCCGCAACGTGAGTCACAATGATTTCCGGCAACGCGTCGGGTTTGTCAAGTTTTAGCGCATCGACATACAAAGCGATGCTTTCATCGTTGAGATGAACGTCATTGTTAAAATATTGCGAGTCGATTTGGCTTGTATTCGTCATCGAAATATGCGGCAGAAACGATTCTTGGTCTTTTGTTTAAATATATGTAGCCTGTCAAAGAAATGGAATTTAATGCCTGGTCTTTTTAGAAAACTTAACTCTGTTAGTCAATTTTTTCTTCACAAAATGTTGATGAGAAAATGCCGGAAGTTTTCAAAAATCAGTGGAATGTGTTTTATTCACGCTCTTTTAAAAGCATTTGCTTTTTTAACCGTGCTTTGATATTATTTGCTCGTTTTAATCCACATTTTTCAGATATTTACTTATTGCACCAAGCAGAGAAGCTCCCTGCTTCTTTGGGAATTTCGATAAAAAGCTCAGTAAGAATTGATGGCGACAGAATCTCGGTTAGAGGAACTCAGAAAGCGGCGAGAACAATCTCAGCTCGGGGGAGGGGTGCAACGGATTTCAGTACAGCACGGCAAAGGCAAGCTTACTGCGCGCGAACGAATCGATCTTCTACTTGACGAAGGCTCGTTTGAAGAGATTGACGCTTTTGTCTTACACCAATGCCGCGACTTCGGGTTGGAAAAACAGCGCGTTTTCGGAGACGGCGTCGTTACCGGTTTTGGGCGCATAAACGGGCGTTTGGTCTACGTTTTCTCGCAAGATTTTACGGTTTTCGGCGGCTCCCTCTCTGAAAGTTACGGCAAGAAAATCTGTAAGATTATGGACATGGCTCTGAAAACCGGCGCTCCCGTGGTTGGGTTAAACGATTCCGGCGGCGCACGAATTCAGGAAGGCGTTGTGAGTTTAGGAGCTTACGCGGACATTTTTTTGCGCAATACGCTTGCTTCGGGCGTCGTTCCGCAAATATCCGCGATTCTCGGCCCGTGCGCAGGCGGAGCGGTTTACTCGCCCGCCATCACAGATTTTACCTTTATGGTTGAGCACACAAGCTACATGTTTGTCACGGGGCCAAACGTTGTCAAGACGGTGACTGCGGAAGAAGTGACTTCCGAAGAGCTTGGAGGCGCGCATACGCACGCAAGCAAAAGCGGTGTTGCGCATTTTATGGAAAATAATGAAGCCGAGTGTATTGAAGAAATACGCCGGCTTTTGTCATTTTTGCCGCAAAATAATGCGGAAGAGCCGCCGTTTTGTGAAACGAACGATCCTGCTGAACGGCGCATTGATGCGCTGAACGACCTTATCCCGGAAAATCCCAACAAGCCATATGATATTAAGGATGTAATTCTGCCGGTCGTTGATGACGGCGATTTCATGGAAGTGCATGCCGAATACGCCCGGAATATCGTTGTTGGTTTTGCAAGATTAGGCGGTAAGCCAGTCGGCATTGTCGGGAACCAACCAGCGGTGTTGGCCGGCGTTTTGGATATTGATTCATCAACGAAAAGCGCTCGTTTTGTCAGGTTTTGCGACGCTTTTAATGTTCCGATCATTACTTTCGTCGACGTTCCAGGGTTTTTGCCCGGCACAGATCAGGAGTGGAGGGGCATTATCAAACACGGCGCAAAATTGCTTTACGCATATTGCGAAGCGACGGTCCCTAAAATCACTTTGATTACGCGCAAAGCATATGGCGGCGCTTATGATGTGATGAGTTCAAAGCATATCCGCGGCGACATTAATTTTGCATGGCCGTCGGCGGAGATTGCCGTTATGGGGCCGAAGGGCGCGGTGGAGATCATTTTTCGAAATGAGATTAAAAAGGCGAAAGACCCGCAGGCGGAAACGGAAAAGCTTATCGAGAACTATCGCGAGAAATTTGCGAACCCTTACGTCGCTGCAGAGCGGGGATATATTGACGATATCATAGAGCCTGCAACGACGAGGACAAAAATCATTTCCGCTTTGCGAATGTTGGAAAATAAAGTGGATAAGAACCCTCGAAAAAAACACGGTAATATTCCTCTGTAACTTGGAGAACGACATGAATCTCAGCGTTGAATCGATGAACGACCAACAAATCAACATTATCCGTTTGAAAAGCGAGCGCCTGGACACGAGCTTGGCTCCGGATCTCAAAGCGAAGCTTATTGATTTGCTGAATGCATCGGAGAAGGGCGTTTTGATCGACTTGGAAAAAGTTGAGTACGCCGACAGCTCCGGCTTGGGTGCGATTCTGTTTGGCGTACGCATGGCAAGAGATATTAGCAAGGCCTGCAAGCTTGTGAACTTGAACAGTCGCGTTTTGAGCTTGATCAAAATCGCCAAGCTTGACCATGTGATTGAAGCGTTCGAGGAAGAAGACGAGGCCGTCGCCAGCTTTGCGTAATACGCTTAGGTATTATTAAGACGAAGCTATATGTGATTGCCAAGTTCGAAATTTTGGCAAAATGACCGCGAATTATTCGTTCGCCTGGTAACTGCTTTACCCCTGCTTGCCCTTGATGCGGGTTGCAAGATTCAATGTTATGCAACCCTCTCCGCCTAAAGTCTTGCTTTAAAAGATTGTTAGAATTGAGCGCAAACTTGCAATTCGGCGCTAAAATCTTTATAATTCCCGCCATTTTCGATGCACCAGAAATTCCTCAGAACTCATTTTTAAGAACAGAAACATGTTTGACCTGAAATTCATCCGCGAAAACTTTGAAGCCGTCGAGGCGGCGTTAAAAAACAAACGCGTCGATCTCGATTTAACGCAGTTTATCGAAAAAGACGCAAGCCGACGCAGCAAGCTTGCTGAAGTTGAGCAACTCAAGGCCGGCCGCAATACCGTCTCGCAAGAAATCGCGCAGCTAAAAAAATCCAAGCAGGACGCTTCGCAAAAAATTGATGAAATGCGCGAAGTCTCAGGGCGGATAAAAGAAATGGACGCTGAGATTCGAATATTGGATAAGGAACTGTATGAACTGCAGATTCGAATTCCAAACATTCCTCACAGTACAACTCCAGTCGGTCGCAGCGAGGCAGACAATGTTGAAATTAAGTCCTGGGGTGAGAGGCCAAACTTTGATTTCAAACCCAAGCCGCATTGGGACATTGGCGAAGACCTCGACATTATTGATTTTAGCGGCGGCGCTAAGGTCGCCGGTTCCTTTTTCGTCAATTTTAAAGGCAAGGGGGCGAAGCTTGCCAGAGCGCTGATCAACTTCATGCTGGATTTCCATATCGAGAAGCATGGTTACACGGAAGTTTCGCCGCCTTTTGTGGCTAACCGCAAAACCATGTTTGGTACAGGGCAATTGCCGAAGATGGAAGACGACATGTACCACGTTGACGAAGACGATCTTTTTTTGATCCCGACGGCGGAAGTGACGGTCACCAATCTTTTGGCGGACGAAGTCTTAAAAGAAGATCAATTGCCCGTTTATTACACAGCTTACACGCCCTGTTTCAGACGCGAAGCCGGCGCTTACGGCAAGGATACGAAGGGCTTGATGCGTTTGCACCAATTTGACAAGGTGGAAATGGTTAAGTTTACGACGGCGGAATCCAGTTATGACGAACATGAAAAACTGCTGCAGAACGCCGAAGATATTTTGCAAGCTTTGGAATTGCCTTACCGAGTGCTAAACCTCTGTACTGCCGACATCAGTTTTTCCGCCGCCAAATGCTACGATCTGGAAGTTTGGGCTGCCGGGGTGGATCGTTATCTTGAGGTTTCCTCATGCAGCAATTTTGAAGGCTTTCAGGCGCGACGGGCGAATATTCGATATCGCCGAAGCAGCGACGGCAAGCTGCAAACCATACACACGCTTAACGGTTCCGGGCTTGCCTTGCCGCGAACAATTATTGCTATTCTTGAGAATTACCAGACAAGCGAAGGCGCGGTTGTCGTGCCAAAAGCGCTGCGCCCGTACATGGGGGTAGATTTGCTGAGCTGATTAGAGTAATGATGTGGGGAGCATGAGGCAGAGCGTTTCCGCGCCAAGGCTCCCCTTGCGAATCCAGGCAAGCTTCTCGCTTTGCGAAATGGAACCGAGAATTACAAATTTTTGTCCTTCCCCCAGCTCTCGATGAGCAGCTTTTGAATTCTTCTCGCCGTGTTGGAAATTGTTTTTGCATCAATATCCGCGTAAGGCTCCATTTCTGCAATTTCCTTCGGCTTGAACCCTGCGACACGGACGAGCTTGAACAGCAGTTTGTCCCGTTCTTTGTTTTTGCCTTCCGGAACACATTCGTCGAGCATGGCTTCAAGTTGATCCAGGCTTTCAAAAGAAGCGATGTTATCGTCTGTTTCCGCCTGATGAATGACGTCATAATTCGATGAAGCGGAGCCTGCCGTATTTTTCAGCGGAGCATCCAAAGAAACGGTTTTTTTTCCCGCATTCCTTTTTTGCGCCTTTCTCCGGCTATGCTCTCCAGCCACGACGCTTACAGCAATACTTTTCAAATATGCGTATATGGCATCGTCGTGTTCGTTTTTGAAGCGATGCAAGGCTCTCGCCTCTTTTTCGAGCAGCTTGTTGTAGACTTGCTGAGCGAAATCTTCAATCTCAACAGTGCTCAGTTTTTGATCAGAACTTGCTTTGTTCACAAAGAAGCAAATTTGGAGGTTAAAACGGTTTACAAACTCTTGCCACAGGGCATTGTTGGTATGATCGTTTTGTATGATCTGAATGAACTCCATGTTTGACAATTTGCAAATTTGAGTCGCTTTTTTTTCTCGCTTTGAAATGTTAGGAGTTTCCCCCTTGACAGGAAATTCTAACGCTAGTGTCCCGGGGTTTGCTGTTCCACGCATTCAACAACCTCCCTGTTGTCTAGTAGAATTATTGTAAGATTTTCTGAAGCCGGTTCATTGGGAAAATGATTTTCGGCCAGTATGTCTGCGGCGGCTTTGGTTACGTCCAAACTCGAATAGACAATATTCTCAGTCAGCCAACTTTAAATAGTGCGGGTGTGATCGAGTTCTACGGAAGTCTAAAAGTTAAAGAGATTATCGGAATGAGGAGGGCAAGCCCCGGTTCTTTTTCAGAAGTAATCGAGCGTCGCGGGGATGGGTGCAGCGAATTTCCTCGTGAATTTCGGCTTGCTCATAATTGAGCATTCAAATGGCGTGCCACGATAACGGCGGTAATCGAAAGCCGCGCAACCTTTTACAAAAACAATGTCTTGTCAAAAATTTCCTGGTCGCGAGCAACAAAAAAAGCTTTTGTGGAATTGTTTCACAGTGAGACAGGCGCCCATATTTGGGCACATGTTATTGAATCTTTAAGAAATGCAAAATCATGCTTTACTATCTGATACTTTTTACAAATTGCCATTTAGCTCTGGCGATAAAGCCCCGAATTGTCATTCTGGAAGAATCTTTGTTATCGTCCGGCACAGATTTTCCCCGAACGTTCAAGGGTTAGGGTTAAAAAGATGCTTGTAGCTGTCTCTTATACACATCTGACGCTGCCGACGAGCTTCTTGGTGT
>CAXHAT010000091.1:0-29334 GCA_964014485.1 uncultured Deferribacteres bacterium | reverse complement strand
CGCTCTTTCAACAAATGATTTCAAATGCGACAATTGACGTGCGGAATGTCGGCTCAAATATTTTTTGAAGTGTAATTTTAGAATATTACTCGTGACTACGGTTTCCGGAATCATGAGATGATTAAAGGCCAAGGAGCGCAAAGTTTGCTTTGCCTCGCGCTCTCAGCCCGCAAAAAAAACGGCAAATTCAGAATGCTTAACGAAAAGTTTGAGAAAACTCGCAACGGAATGGCAAGCCAAGCCTTACACTCCAATTTCAACAAGAGCCGAATAATGGCGGGTTGTGCTGCGGAGAACGACCGCGTGACGTGAACATTCCATCCGCAGCCAGCTTTTTGCCGTCAGTGCGAATTGGCCCGCGCCCTGGTATTAAGGCAGTCGAAAATCGATCAATTGTTCTTTCTGGTCAAGGGTCAAGATGAAACCATTGTTAGCAAGCAATCGGCCTCCAATGTTGATGCGGTTGGCCCGCTCTGAAAAATGAGCGTTTACTTGTTTAATTTTGTTCCCGGCAATCTCGATCTGCACCGGTATTAAGCATGTGTACATCTTAAATACGGTATTGGCTCTTCGAGCCTCGCCAGCTTCCACAAGTTCGCGGACTCCCAGCTTTTTTGCCCATTCCAGAGGAAGATGCATTTCTACGGTAGATCCTGTATCAACGAATCCTTCTGATGGATAATCGCCCAAAACTATTGGGATGACAATCGGCCGCTCGAAGCTGACGATATTTTGACCGGAAGACTTTAGTGAGCCGCGCGAAAGAAGCAGCTCTCTGTTGGTATAGTTGATTGTGAGCAACCAATCGATGAAAAAATCACGACCAATGATTCCCATTCGCAGCTTTGTGTCGCTCGTCGCGTTTCGATTATAATCTCGGGACATAACATCAACGTTTTCCTGAACAAGGCGGCCAATTTTGAGCGACTCGAGGTGAACAAGCGGTACAGTAGCGGTATTTACGCCGTCTGAATTGCTCGCACTGCCACTCTGTTTCAGTTGAAGCTGTTTAACCAGTCGCACATCCGCGCGACCAATACCTGACGCTCCTGTGTCAACCATAAACCTGAACGGTCCTCTATCGTTCACCATCGCTTCAATAAAGATTCGGCTGCGTTCAATTTCGAACGGAATACGAATCGAGTCTTGCGTATTCAGCGAGTTGGCTGCGGTGACGCGAGTATAACCGGGCGCGGCGGATAGAAGCAGTGTACTCACCATCACACACCCCCAGAATCGGTGCGTTTTGATGGCCGCCGACAATAAGCGAGTAGGTTTTTGGGCTAGGCCGGTGTTTGAAATTTTCTCGATGAACATGAGTTACCTCGTAACTTTCGTAGCTGTACCACATCAGTTAGCAGTTCAATTTTCCGGTTGCTCCAAATTGTTTTTCATGATTTTGTCAAGTTCGCGCAGGTAGGATTCTTTGAGCTTCACTTGCCGAATGCTCTCGATTTCTTGCTTTAGCGCATCGAGTCCTTCGCGCTCAAAAATCCTTTTCGCGCGGATATGTGCGCCATGAATATTGGCTTCGCGAATAAATTCCAGCAGCATGGCTTGATACCATATTTTCGCCGCATCATCGAATTCGGCGCGAGCCTTGTTTTTAAAATACTTAAAATCCAAATTCTGCCCATTTCCAGGACGCACTTCAATGCTCCGATGTACACCGCTGCGTTCTTCTTCCAGCCGCAAAAATCCGCCGCGTGAAATTGAAGCGATCTCGCGATCATCTTCGCTAAAAACGAACTTGCCCCGCGCTTTATATTTGAGCGCACGATCTTCGAAGGTTTCGTCCCAATCTATCTGGATTTTGTACCTGACGTCGTCATGCGTATCGACTACAGTGCTGCGTCTGAGCTTGCGGTCTTCTCCTTGGACGGATTCGGGTGATTTTGTCAAGCTGGGGGCGAACCCGAAACCTAGCAAAATCAACCCCGCCGATAAGATCAAACGCATCGGTTTGGGCAAGTCTTTAACACCGCCGGACGTGTTGTTGAGAAGACGTTGTACACGCCGAATAAGCGGCGAACGTAATTCAGCCATGCCCGCGACCGGAACGGCCAGCGGCTGATTTTTGAGCCAGGAAGCGACTTCGGCGAGACATTTGGCAAGGTTGAGCGATTCTCCTGTGGCGCGCACCGCCCAGTCATCGCACAGGAATTCCGCCGTCTCCTGCCATTCGCGCCTTGCGATGCGGTTCAGGGGCTGAAAAAACAACGCGATTTCAAAGAAAGCGTAGATTTGAATCCAAACCGGGTCGCGTCGGACAATATGCGCAATTTCGTGCGCCAGCATGCTTTGCTGTTGAGCAGTTTCCAGTTTCTCGAATGCCTGTTCAGGAAAACAAATTTCGCGCATGTTCACAGCGATCGGGCTGGTGATTTTTGCGGAAGAGGTCAAACGAATGTTCTTAAAAATTTTGTTGCGGTCGCAGACCCGAAGCAGAAATTGCGGTAAAGCGCCACGCACGATTTCGCGGCGTTCAAGCAACTGTCCGCTGAATAAATTTTTGCGCCGCGTGCGCCGGAGAAAGAGCATGAGTACGCCGAGAAACCAGAGGAGCAAGGCGGCGCTGATCGCTGCTGAAACGTTGGCATTGGCTGTCGCTTTTAAAGTTTGGGATCCAGGGATTGCATTGACGATCACGACAGGGTCGGCGGTTTTGGCGATTTTCTTTTTGACGGAATCGACCTGAACCCAGATAATCGGCGAAGAAGTTGGTGACGGGACGAAGCTCGGTTCGCCGTTGACTACATGCTCGGCTTCGCCTTCCATTTCAACAATGAGCTCCGTCTCGTCTTGCTGCATCGGGTTCAACAAACTCATTTCCCATTTTCCAAGGATGGAGTTCGTGCCAAGTGTAAATTGGAAAACGGCTGTGACAAAGCTGCCGACAAGCGCGGTTTTGAGCAGAAGGTCTTTTAGACCATTGGATTGTAGTAGACGGAAACGAACGGCGAGCAGAACGCCGCCAAGCATCAATGTGCTGTGCAAAAGATAGGTCGCGAGAAAAAAGGCAAGATTTTGAAGTAAATTGGATTGTAAGAATTCGGCAATCATTTTCCGCTCTCCCGTTTTTCCGCTGAAGCGATCAAGGCTTTGACCTTTTCTAGGTCATCGTTGTTGATCTGTTTTTCCGTGATCAAGTGATTAACCAACTCGGCGGAATCCCCCTTAAACAGCCTGTCGATCAGGCCGGAAACCATCGAAACGCGCACGTCTTTTTCGCTGACTAATGGGCGGTAAATAAATTGTCTCCCTTCCGTGCGATGATCGATCAAGCCGCGATTTTCCATTCTTTTCAAAGTGGTCGCCACTGTTGTGAAAGCAAGGCCGCGCGCCTCAAGCAATTCCTGATGCACTTTGGCGGCGGTGGCTTCTCCGGAAGACCAAATGACGCGCATAACCGCCGTTTGTAAATCGCTGAGTTGAATTTCGTTTTTCATGCTGACCTCGGGCTTGAAGAGCCTGATCTTATTCCAAAATGTGCCGTTTCAGTTTCGAACTACGAAAGTAATACTACTCACGTAGTTTAATAAAGTTTCGCTTTTATGCAACCTTTTTGTTCAAAAGTGCTCAAAATAGAAAGTGCGCCGCTGATCTCGGCTTGGTTGCACATTTTTGCCGCTTTCGTTACTTTGAACGAAACATCGCGATTTGCATTAAGTAGTACGACGAATGGAAATCAACATTCATGCTCTCTCTAAAGTCTATCCCGGCGGCGTTCGTGCTCTGAACGACCTGACCCTGAACATAAATTCCGGAATGTTTGGCCTTCTTGGACCCAACGGCGCAGGAAAAAGCACCCTCATGAAAATCCTGGCGACGCTTGAAGAACCGAGTTCCGGAGACGTTCATTTTAACGGCAAGGAAATTCGGAAGCATCGCAAGGCCGTTCGTTCGTCTCTTGGTTATTTGCCGCAATTTTTTGGCGTTTATCCGCAATTGACCGGCGCTGAATTCTTAACGTACATTGCGAAGCTCAACGGCTTTTCAGGAAAAAAACTCCGCGAGACAGTATTAAGAACGCTTGAAAGCGTTGCTCTGGCGCAAGTTCGCGACCGAAAAGCAAAAACCTACTCCGGCGGCATGCTGCGCAGGCTTGGTATTGCGCAAGCGATGATTGGCGAGCCGGATCTGCTGATCGTCGACGAACCGACGACAGGACTCGATCCGGAAGAACGCATCCGATTTCGGAATTTGCTGGCGGACATCAGCCGCGATAAGATCATCATTCTCAGCACGCACATTGTCGGCGATATTTCGAGCACTTGTGAAGATTTGGCCGTTATCGCCAAGGGCAGCGTTGTTTTTAACGGCGCGCCGCATAAGCTTATTGATGAGGCGGAAGACAAAGTCTGGCACGTCCGCATTGACGAAAGCGATTTTTCGAAGATTACGCGAAGAGTTCAGGTGATTTCCACGATCCCGGACGGTAAAAAGCTTTTGCTCCGCGTCGTGGGCGAACCGGACGGTGATTTTCAATTTGAGCCCGCCGCACCGAACCTGGAAGACGCATACATGTATTTTATGGAATCTGTTGTGGGAGAGAAACTAGATGAAGAAGAATTGGCGGCTAACCAATGACGCAGCGCTAAAATGCTAAAAGCTCTAAAGTACATTCTCACCATCGCCTCTTACGAGCGGCGGATGCTGTACCGGATGCCAAAATTTTGGATATTAGGCGGAGCCGGAATTTTCGCGGCATTAATGATTTTGACCGGGACGACGCTCGCAACGTTTTTTGACGGTACGCCGCCGGGAGAATTCTTCCTAGAAGGCACGGAATCGTTCCTTGTCATCTACTTTTTTAGCTACGCTCAGGCATTGCTGATCATTTTCGTTGCCGGCGACTTTCGCAAAGCCGAAGAAAAAGCGCGGCTCGATCAAGTCATGCTTTCCCGCCCGATGACAACAGCGAATTGGGTGATTGGGAAATATTTTGGCGTCGTCAGCGCGCTTCTCGTGCTCAATGTTGCGCTGGTTTTTATCGCGCTTATTGGGCGAACCATCAAGGCGCTCATTCTTGATTTAGGCTTCGATCTCGTTCCCACCCTGCAATATTATACGATTGCGACCATCCCTTCCATTTTATTCATGACCTCGCTGATGTTCTTCTTCGTCAGCTTGTTTCGCGTGCAATCCATCGCGATTTTGCTTTCGCTGGCATTCTGGGGCGGGGTGTTGTTCTATTTCCAGGCGGATTTTCTTGGCATGTTCGATTACGGCACGTTTTGGCTGCCGCTCTTCGCCAGCGATCTGGTCGGCTTTGGCGATATTTCTCATATTCTCAAACAAAGGCTGTTTTATACGCTGTTGGCTTTTGCACTCCTTGCTTTTTCCATCATTCTCTATCCTCGTTTAAGACAATCGAATTTATCCCAAAGAATGTCGCAAGCGTTTGCCGTGCTTTTTCTCGCTGGCGCCGCATACATTTGTTTCGATGTTATCAGTGAGCACCAGACTGTTGAAAGCAAAAAGTCCGCGGCGATAGATGCGCAGGATCACTGGGTCAATGCGCCGTTGGCCGATGTCGAGCATTACGATTTTAAGATTTCATTTGGGAGGCAAGGCGCGCCTTTGGCCGTCGAGCTTGAAATGAGTGTTGTGAACCCAGGCCAGACGCCGCTCGACACACTCGTTTTTGCCTTGAACGGCGGTTTGAAAGTGCAAAACGTTGAAAAAGTTGGCGGTTCGGAAATTTCGTTTAAACAAGAGCATCAACTCCTGTTAGTCAATCTGAAAGATGCGCCGCTTGAAGCGGGAGAGAAAACAAAAATTAGTCTAAGCTATGCCGGGACAATCGACGCCGACGCTTTTGCACTTGATTTTTTACCCGATGAAAAGGGCTTGATTGACAAAAAGGACGGCCCTTGGAATATTGGCGAATTTTGGGCGTACCTCACCAAAGATTTTGCCTTGTTGCCGGCTGAAGCCGGTTGGTATCCGGCGCCGGGAACAGCGGGAGGTTATGACTTCAATTCGCCAAAACCCAAGAATTTTGCCACCGCGCGATTTGAAATTAAAACGCCGAGAAAATTGACCGCGATCACGCAAGGTTTTCGCGCCTCCGACTCGACGACAAATGGCGCGCGAACCGCGATTTTCGAAGTTGAGACGCCGTTGCCCGCTTTTTCACTCAATATCGGCGAATACGCAAAGCTGGCGCGAAATTTTAAACAAACAACGCTCGAGCTTTATTATCGCAAGAACCACTTGCGCGGCCTCGATATTTTTTCGGACGTTGCCGACACGTGTTTTCAAGTTATTGAAGAGATTCTCGATGGTTATGAGAATACCACGGGCCAGGCTTACCCTTACCCAAAATTGGCGTACGTCGAAACGCCGATGCAAACGCAAATTTTCCTGACGCGTTCGGGCTACCTGAGCCCGTTTGAGCAGCCGCAAATCATCATGATTGATGAGCGCGATCTCGCCGGGCGCTATTTTGAAAAACTTCTCGAGCGTAAAAAGAAGCGCGCACAACGCCGTCGGCGCGATGATTCGGACGCCAGGCTAAAGCGCGACGTGTTCGTTGAGCAAGCCCTGCGTTACACGATCGGGAGGGGGAGGAGCGAGTGGAACGACAATTGGTTCTTTAATATGTCGTCTCCGACCAAAAACTACTTTCATCACCAGATTGACCTCACTGATCACGTCTTGGGTCGAGCACTCGAGCTGCATTTGTTCGAGAATGTTGAAAAATCACTTAAAGACAAATTTTACCCGGATCGTTGGAACGTCAATTTGAGCACGCTTGAAATGCTTCGCTCCGGCGAAGGAGACTGGATTCATTGGCGGTTCAGGCGCTATTATCGGACGGAATATGATTCGGTTCTCGTCAGTCTTGAAGAAACGCCGCTCTCAGATTTTCTGCCCGAAAAAGACGGCAACCTTTATCGCGGGCGTTTGGATATCAAAGGTTCCGCAGTGTTTGAAATTCTCAAAAAAACGATGGGCGATGACGGGAAAAATTTCAGGCGTGCGTTAGACGAAGTCGTGACAAATTTCAAGTACAAAAAAGTCACGCCGGAAGATTTTTTTGCGATCATGAACCGGCATTCGGAAGCGCCGCTCGGCGACTTTTATGAGCAGTGGTTTAGGGAAACGACTTTTCCGGGTTATCGCATTACCAGCACCGAGGTGGAAAAGCTGGACACGGGCAAAATGCAAATTGCCTACCTTGTGAAAGCGCGCGTGCAAAACGGCGAGAAAGGAGCGGGATTTGTTCAGGTTTTTTGCGATACGAAGAATGATAAAATCAAGAAAAACATCCGCCTGGGCAGCTACGAAGAGAAAGAAGTGCATTTTGTCGTGAAGGAAAGTCCGCGGCAAATCCGCGTACTGCCCGATTTTTCCCGTAATCGCGGCAGCATCAGTCAAGCGCTTACCATTCCCACGCGCACGAAGCGGGGCGTCGCAATGGACACTATTTTCGCCGTGAACTCAAATTCTGATTCAACCGTTTTTTATGCCGATGATCGTGATGACGGCTTTTTTCTGCCTGTCGGTGAAACGTCCAAATATTTACGGCCTGCGCAAAAAGGCAAATCCTGGTGGGAAAATATGAGCCCGCGGGCGTATGGAAAATATTATTTTGGCTGGCGGTATAAACGCGGCGGCGAAGGTGATTTTCCGGCGCACTGGGAAGTTAAGCCGCCCCGCAGCGGCTTTTATGACCTCAGTTTTCACATGCCGGTCAGCACCAGTGATCGGAGAACCCGGTGGTGGGCGAGTAATTTGTCGAAATCTTTTAAGATAAACATTGTCACTTCGAAAGGTCGCCAGCCGGTAGAAATGAAATTTATCGAGACCGCCGACGGGTGGATTTATCTTGGCAGATTTCAGTTTGAAAAGGATGAAGCCGCCCTTGTCGAACTATCCGATGAAGGTGACGGATGGATGATTGCGGACGCAATTCGTTGGGAGTATGTCCAATAATCTGACGGAACCGAAACTGAAGTTTTCTGGAGGAAGAGTTTGTGAGAATTCGTTTTACGACCTGTTGCGGGCCGTTTATCAGCCTTGCATTCCTGGCGGTTTTTTCTACGCTTGTTTCCGCGCAAACCAGGCATGTTTTAACCCTTGAACAGAGCATCGATATTGCGCTCGGGCGCAGCAATAACGCCAAGCAACTAGAGCAAAATCTGATCTCATCACGGATGAGTTTGCGTGCGGCCCGTCTGAGCTTCAAGAGCAATGCGCAATTCGATGTTTTGAGCTTGCCAAATTTTGAACAGTCTGAACGCCCCACAAATGTTCAAGGCGGGGGCATTTCTTTCGACCGCCAGGAAACGCTTAACTTTGCGGCGCAAGTCTCCGTCAACCAACCGGTTTCCTTTACTGATGGTACGTTTTCACTCGTCAGCTCGATGAGCCGTTTTCGTTTTAGGACGTTCGGCGAATTTGAGCAAACGGATATTTCGTTTCGTCCTGACTTCCGCGTGCAATACAGCCAGCCGCTTTTTACGCTCAACCGTCTCAAAACCGGACTGAAACGCGCCGAGTTAAACCTCGAAAGCACATTGCAAACATATACGCGCAGCCAGCTCGATCTCGTTTTCAACGTGACGGCCAATTTTTACTCTCTTTTCCAGGCACAGCAACAGGCTCAAATTGATAATGAGCAGGTCACGCAATCCGAGAATGCTTATCGAATCGCAAATCTGAAACAGCAAGCGGGCCTGTTACCGGAAGTTGAGGTTTTGCGCCTTGAAGTTGACCTTGCAAATGCCCGAAATACTGCAGCGACAAGTGAAGCAAACCTTTTACAGAGCGAAGACGCCTTCAAAAATCTTATCGGTCTGTCGATTACCGATATCGTGGAGGCAACGACGGATTTGGAATACACACCTGTTGAAGTGACTTTGGAGAAAGCGCTCGGGGAAGCGCTGGATAGACGAACGGAATTGCGCTCAGACGAAATCTCTGTTGAATTAGATAGGATAAGTGTAAAAGAAACAGATACAAATAGGGAAGTCAGCGGCCAGATTTTTCTAAGTTACGGATTATCGAATCGGGAAGAACGGTTTAGCGACGCTTTTCAAAATTTTGACAATGATCGCAGCGTCCGTGTTTCGCTTTCCATTCCGCTTTGGGATTGGGGGCGAAACGCTGCCGAGGTGCAGTCGGCCAAGGCGAATTTGGAAAGCAGCATTCTCACCAAACAGAATCGCGTCAATTTAATCACCGAGGAAATTCGCACAGCGGTGCGCAATTTGGCTTCGGCGCAGACACGCGTTGAAATTAACAAACGCAGCCAGGAATTGGCGGAAAAGAGCTACCGTATCAGTCTGCTGCGCTTTGAAAACGGCGATATTAGCAGTCAGGATTTGGCACTTGAGCAAACGCGTCTGACGCAATCACGGACAAATTATCTTGCGTCGGTTATCGATTATAAACGCACCCTGGCGGATTTGCGCCGCAAGACTTTGTGGGATTTTGAGCGTAGCGCGCCCGTCGTGGTTGAGGTTCCGGACGAGTAAAAACTTGATTTTTGGGGGAGTCGTGTCCCGCTGTGGTTGATGATAGAGTACTTGGTTTAATTTGAGTTTACTGAAAAAAAGGCCCGTCATGTTCTTACGACAAATCATTCGCGTTTCCATCATTCTCATGCTCGGCGTGTTGTTGGCTAGTTGCTCCGATAACAATGAGCAGAGCGCCGCGGACTTGACTTTTCCCGTCTCTGTTGAAAAAGTCAATCGCCGCCCCATCGCCGAGTATATTTCAACGACCGGCACCCTGCGCGCCAGCCGAGAAGAGCAAGTTGTGACTGAGGTAGACGGACTGCTGCATCTGGCTAAATCCAACGGCGTAGATCTTTCGACCAATCGCCCAGTGACAAAAGGTTATCAATTGGCGAAGCTCGAAAATCCCGAGTACTTGCTCACGGTACGCGTTGAATACAACAAGTTGGCAAAAGAGAATGCTAAACGGGAATTAGATAAACAGGAAGAATTATTCAAAGAAGGCGGGGTTACAGAGAAAGAATTAGAACAAGCTCGACAAGAAGAGTTGAGAACCAGAATGGACTATGAATCGAAACTTATTCAAGCCGAAAAACTCAATCTTCGAGCGCCTATCTCCGGCATGATCGCCAATTTACAAAAAAACGCCGACGGCACGCGCGTTCGCACCGGATTTGTGTTGTGCAACATTTTGGACTACAGGACAACCCTTGTTGACGTCAATTTGCCGAACACGGACCTTGGCCGCGTGGACGTCGGCGATTCCGTGTTGGTGAGCAACTATGCGCTCGAAGATGAGATTTTCAAAGGTCTTGTCACGGCCATCGATCCGACCATCGATCAGCGCACTCGCACTTTCAAAGTGACCGTGGAGATTGGAAACAAAGATTTGAAATTGCGTCCGGGCATGTTCGTCAAAACGGACATCGTCGTGGCGAGCAACGACACGGCCATCGTTATCCCCAAAGAAGCGATTTTGACGCGCAACAACCGCCCGACGGTTTTTGTCGTCGAAGGCAACGTCGCCCACGAACGCGAAGTCAGCACAGGCATCGAGACTAGGGAAGACGTGGAGATTTCCGGCGGCATTAAAGAAGGCGACCAAGTGGTGACAAAAGGCCACGAGACGCTGCGAGATCAGTCGAAAGTTAGAGTGGCGAGACAGTGATCAGTAATGAGTGATTAGTAAATAGTAATCAGTCTATAGCCCACTAATTACTATTTACTTATGACTGATCACTCGACTTCCCGATTTCACGAGAATAAACCCAAGACCATATGAATCTCCCCAAATTTTCCGTCAAATATCCCGTTACTATTGCGATGATTATGGCGGCCATTGCAATTCTCGGGTACATTTCTTTCGACAAGCTCGGCACGGATCTGCTGCCTTCGATTTACAACCCGCGCATTGTGGTCGAATTACAGTCCGGCGACCGAGCCCCGCAAGAAATGGAGCAGCGTTTTGCGCGCCAATTGGAAGGAGAGCTCGGCACCGTGAGCCGCGTGGTGGACGTCCGCTCCGTTTGCAGCCCGGGCCGCGTGTTGACAACGGTCACGTTTAGTTGGGGCGCCGACATGGATTTTGCCCTGCTCGATGTACAGAAAAAAGTCGCCGGTTTTGAATCCGACCCCGACGTTGACCGCGTTCTCACCGCCCGCTATGATCCGCAAGAAGAGCCGATTGCAATTTATGCGCTGCAAAGCGACCGTGACCGTGATCTCGACGAAATGCGCCGCATCGCTGAAAACGTTTTGAAACGCAGCCTGGAACGCCTCGACGGCGTGGCGCGCGTGGAAGTCTACGGCGGCTTCAAACGGGAAGTGCGCGTCGAGCTTGACGAATATCTTCTCAACGCATTCAATCTCACCCCGGCGACCATTAACACACAAATCCAACAATCAAACGCCGACGCTTCCGGCGGCAATCTGGTGCAAGACAATACTTCCTTTCTGATCAAAGGCGTGGGGAAATATCAGGACATCGACGAAGTTGCATCAACCGTCGTCGGCTATCAGGACAAGGCGACGAACGGAGACACGAGTTCTGTTGGCGCGCAACAGGCCGGCGGCCAATTCACGCCGGAAAAAGTGCCGATCTACTTGCGCGACGTGTCGAAGATCAGCTATGCGCCGGAAGAACGCACCGAGGTTGTGCGCTTCAACGGTCGAGAGAGCGTCGGGCTCTATGTCTACAAAGAAGCGCAAGACAACACCGTTCGCGTGGCCGGACAGCTCGCGGAAGCTGTTGGCGGTATGGAAAGTGAGTTGGGCGGCGTTCAGTTCGTTACGATTTACAACCAGGCGGACTTCATCGATTCCGCCATAGGTGAAGTGAAAACCACGGCGGTGATTGGAGTTATTCTCGCGGTGCTCGTACTTTACGTTTTTCTGCGAAACATTGGCGTCACAGTGATCATCAGCCTCGCGATTCCGATCTCAATCATGGCGACTTTCAGCCTGATGTTTTTTCAGGAATACACGCTCAACGTGATGACTCTTGGCGGCTTGGCTCTTGGCGCCGGAATGTTGGTCGATAACGCGATTGTCGTCATCGAAAACATTTTCCGAAGAAGGCAGTCCGGCGAAGAAGCTGGAGAAGCGGCCATTAAGGGCACAAGTGAAGTCGGCGTCGCCATCGTCGCTTCCACGTTGACGACAATTATTGTTTTCCTGCCCATCGTTTATGTTCAAGGCGTTGCCGCCGAGCTTTTTAAGGAGCAAGCGTGGGTCGTCGCGTTTTCGCTGTTGTCATCTTTACTCGTCGCTTTTTTGCTGATCCCGCCGCTGGCTTCGCGCGTATTCGCCAAAAAAACGACGGCGTTGGAAAAGCAGCATTTGAACATTCAGGTGTACAACAAATTTCTCAACTGGGCGGTGAATCACCCCAAAACCGTGGTGATTGCCGCGATTTTGATGCTAGGTTCCGCCGCGTTTCTTTTGCCTGTCGTCGGCAATGAATTTGTACCCCGCAGCGCGGAAAACCAGGTGCAGCTTGATCTCACATTGCCGCCGGGCACGCCTCTGGAAAAATCTTCTGACGTGCTTGCCGAGGTCGAGTACCAAATCGGACAGATTATCGGCGAAGCACTTGAAAACCAATTTGCCACCGTCAATGTCAGCTCATCACAGGATTTGTTTACTTCAAGCGCTTCGAACAGTGAATCACGGGCGCGCGTAACCATTAACTTGCGCAGCGGCGAGCAAGGTCTGCCGCCGTCCGATGCGATTCGACTCTTGCGTCCCGGCCTTGATTTGCCGGGCATGGAAGTGAGTTTTCGCATCCGTGAGACGAGCTTGCAAGCCACGATCGGCACGGGCGGCCCGCCGGTCATCGTCGAAATCAAGGGTGATGATTTTACCATTCTTCAGCAGCTCAGCGAGCGCATTGCCGAATCGTTGGAGCCAATCAATGGTTTGAACACCATCGAAACTAGTTTTGAAATCGGCAGGCCGGAAATCAATTTGAAAGTTGATCGTTTGTTGGCGGCAAGTTTTGGCTTGGACGTTGAGCAAATCGGCGCGAAAGTTCGCGACCGTTTGGCGGGGAATGTTGTGTCTAGTTTTTACACCGAAGGTGACGACCGGAATATTCGCGTTGCTTTCCCAAAAGCCACGATGATGGAATTGGAAAATCTCGTCATCGCGTCTCCTGACGGCGCAATCCTGCGCTTGCGCGATCTGGTCCGTCTTGAGAAGGATGAAGGCCCGAAAGAAATTCAGCGGCACAACCAGTCACGCGTTACCCACGTCACCGCACAGCTCGACAAAGACGTTAAATTGAGCAGCGTCATTTCAAGTATTGAACCTCGCTTGACGCAAGTGCCGTTGCCGTCCGGTTACGAAGTGAGTTTTGGCGGCGAAGAGGCGGAACGGCAGGAATCTTTCGATCAATTAAAATTCGCCCTGTTGCTTTCAATCGTTCTCGTTTACATGGTGCTCGCTTCATTGTTCGAAAGCTTTTTGCACCCGTTTACGATTCTGCTCACGCTGCCGTTAGCCGGAGTTGGCGTTGTTTACGCGTTTCTGATTGTCGGCGAACCGTTGAGCATCATGGCCTACATCGGTGTCATCATGCTGGCAGGCATTGCGGCGAACGACTCGATAGTCTTGGTGGATTACATCACACGATTGCGTGCGCAAGGCATAGCGCGGAAAGAAGCAGTCATACAGGCGGCCAAACGCCGTCTGCGCCCAATTTTGATGACCAGCGCCACGACGATTCTGGCGCTTTTGCCGCTCACCATCGGCCTCGGCGAAGGCGCCCGACTGCGCGCCCCAATGGCCATCGCCGTGATCGGCGGACTCGTTACCTCTACGCTGCTCACGCTCATCGTCATCCCAACGGTTTATGATTTGATTGATCGGTTGCGAAGAAATCCATAGATTTCGAATCCTTCTTTAACAATCAATTTAGTTTGGTCATAGTTATGAACAATTTAGCTGAAATTACCTTCGAGCTTAAACGGCACAAATCACATCTTTTCAAGAATTATCCAATAAAATCACTCGCGGTTTTTGGCTCATTCGCTCGAGATGAACAGGACGCTGACAGCGATCTGGACTTGCTCGTCGAATTTTCGGACAATATCGGTATTCGATTTATCGATCTTGCTGATGAGTTGGAAGAACTGATGAGGATGAAAGTCGACCTCGTTTCGAGAAATGGAATAAAAGACAAGTATTTTGAGGTCGTCGAACCGGAACTCGTCTATGTCTGAGAGAAGAAGAGATGACTTTTTGCTCTTGGGGGATATGCTGGATTCAGCCAGGAAGATCCAACGCTACACCGAAGGTTTCGATTATGAATCGTTTATCGCAGATGATAAAACTGTCGACGCTGTCATCAGAAATTTCGAAATAATTGGCGAGGCAGCCAACCGCATCGATCCTGATTTTAGAATCGAACACTCAGAGATCGAATGGAGGAGAATTCGAGGCTTTCGAAACAGACTTGTACACGACTATTTTGGCGTCGATTATCAAATCGTCTGGTCAGTTGTTGAGAATGACCTGAATGCATTGGTTGATCGACTCGGAGAGATAGTAGAAGATTAAGTCAGGGGATAAGAATTATCTGGTCAGCGTTTGATGGTGAAACACGGCTTTTTCCCGTCTCGTGATGACAGTTTCCGTTGTTACAAAACGGGCTTTAATTCAAACCAAAATGATCTCTTCAATATTGGTGAAGTCTTTTTTGTTAAAAGTCGAAATTTTGTCTATCCCGTTCGCCAATGCAATCGCCGCAATTTCAAAGTCATGAACTTTCAAGCCTCTAGGCTTGTATTTGCGCAGCAGTTGCTGGAATTGAGCGAAAGAATCAGCATCCGGGTAGAGAATGATCATCTGGTTTTGAAACTCGGTTACAATCGAAAGTGCATCATTGACTGACAACGCAGGGGCTTTTCCCTTGGTCACAACAGCAAGAAATTCTGAAATGTTTTTGATTGTCGTTATGAGTTCGAAATCTGATTCGAACAGAATGTTTTGTGCTTCTTCATGGAAGCGTGAATCTTCATCGGTGCTGTAAACGAGAACGTTTGTGTCGATGAGTACATTATTCATAAGCTTGTCTGCGAATATCGAGATTGTCGAATCGCCCGCCTAACTTGTAAGTTTTAATTTTTTTACGCTTACCGGGCTTTTTTTTAAGAGCGGTGAGATACTGGTGTACCTTTTCGAGAAGCTCGTCTGGAAGCTCGTCGAGTTCTTGCTGGATTTTTTCTTTGGTTGTCATTTTTCAAAATCCTTCTCTTTATACAACGAAAACTGAATTATATTTGTGAGCAAAAAGCATTGAGCAGCTTTTTTCGTAATGTAAAGACCGACTTCAAAAACCGCAAGAGCATTGAATTATATCTGATCCTGGCCGTTGCCATTGCGGTATTGGTGGCGGATGTGTTCGGTGTCGTTAGTCAAGATGCGCTTTTTGAAATCGTGCTTGCGGCGTTAGCGCTTCTCATCTACGGTCTCATCGAAGCGCGAAGAACGAGCGAGCGCCTGAAATCCAGCTTGCAGGAAATAAGTGACAATCTGACAGAATCAAAAAGACAGCTTGAAGAACTGCCGCATAGAATTTATGGAGCATCGAAATCGTCTATCCTGCTGAAATTCGAAGACAGACCGGAACTCGCGGAAATTGCCAAAAAGGCATCGACGATTGATATTCTTGCTTTATCAGCCAGTTACTTGTTTGCTTATTACGATGGGTTCCTGTACAAAAAAATCGAAGAAGGCTGCAATATCCGTTTATTGATTCTTGATCCCGAAAGTGATGCCGCGAGAGTAGTCCATGAAAACTCAAGAAATAAAGAAATTATTGTCGATATCAAGAAAACAATAAATCGTTGTTTTAATTTTACAGAAAAATTCTCCGGACGTAAAATTAACTTTGAATTGAAAGTGACAAAGTGGCTCCCTCCGAATAGCCTGATCATGGTCGATGGGCACAAGCCCAGCGGCGTTATATCGTTAGGGGTATTTCCAGTCTACCTGAAAACGCCCCAGACCGAACGACGTATTCTTTTCTTTGAAGCAAAGGGAAATTCGCAAGAGCACTTTCTGTTCTATCGCAATCAATTTGAAGGACTTTGGAGCGACAATGAATCTACGCGAAAGGTAGATTTCGAAAAATAAATGCTTGATTGGATGCAGAGCGTCCAAGTATGCGTCGCGACGGAGACCGTAGCGACGAGAAGGTGAGAAAATGACAAAACTTGCTCTAAAAAGACCGGTCACGATGCTCATGTTCGCCTCGGGCGTGTGCATGTTGGGGTATTTTTCCTGGGATCGCCTGGCGGTGCAATTGCTGCCGGAGTTGATCTTTCCGGAAGTTTTTGTCAGCGCGGGGATGAACGGCGCGGCGCCGGAGGAAGTGGAGCGACAATTGGCGATTCCCGTGGAAGCGGAATTGGCGGCGTTGGAAGGCGTGAAGGACTTGGAGACGACCGTCAATCCCGGCTTTTTCAGCACCAAGGTTTCCTTCGACCCCGGGGTGGATATGAAATTCGCCATCCTGAAATTGCAGCAAAAGATGACCGCTCTGGAGCCGCAATTGCCGCAGAACTCGCGCGTCGCCGTCAACCGCTTCGACACTAGTGATTTTTCCACATTTCTCATGCAAATTAGCATTCGCGGCGACCGGCCTTTGAATGACCTGAGGGAGATAGCGGAGCGCCGCGTGAAGCTGCGCTTGGAACAAGTCGACGGCATTGTGAACGTCAATGTCGGCGGCGGCGAGCGGCAAAACATTGGCGTGGAGATTGATGAAGACAAGTGCGAAGCGATGGGGATTCCCGTCACGCGCGTTCAGCAGGTTGTCAACCAGTTTCATCGCCAGCCGGAACATTTGGGGCAAGTCATCACCGCCGGACGCATTCTCGACGTGAACCTGATTGGGCGCGTTGATGATATTCGTACGTTAGCGGATTTGGTTGTTGATGCGAATGGCCCGATTCGTCTCTCGGACGTAGCCAAAGTCGGTTACGGCGAGGAAGAAAAGACCGAATATTTCCGCATCAACGGCAAATCGAGCGTTGGCATTTTCATCCAGAAAGACAACCAGAGCAACATGATCAAGGTCGCCAACGCGGCGCAGGAGCAGATCGACGCACTCAACGAAGAATTGGCGCGTGAGGATCTGGAATTGGTCGTTAACATCAGCCAAGCGCAGCTCATTTCCGACGCCATTGATCGGGTAAAATCGCTGGCAGTGACCGGCGCGTTTCTAGCGCTTATTGTGTTGTTTCTTTTTCTCAAAAATTTTCGGTTCGTCACGATTCTGATGATCGCGATTCCGGTCAGCCTGCTCATCACCGCCAACTTTATGTACGCATGGAATCTTTCCATCAACATTGTCTCTCTCTGCGGGCTGGCGTTGGCCATCGGCATGCTCGTGGATAACGGCATTGTCGTGATGGAGAACATTTTCACACACTACCAGCGCGGAAAATCAGTTCGCGAAGCGACGCTCGACGGTACGGTCGAAGTCAGCCGCTCAATTTTCGCCTCCACCGGCACGACGATTTTAGTTTTCCTGCCAGTTCTGTTCGTACAAAGCGACGCACAGTTGTTTGTGCGCGAATTGGCCCTCGCCGTCATTTTTCCGCTACTTGCTTCGCTGTTTGTTGCGCTCACGATTGTGCCCTTGCTTGCAAGCCTGACTCTGGGCGCGCAATCTTTTCGGCAGTTTGAAGCTGGTCGTATTCTCGAAATTTACCGTTTGTTTCTCAAGTCCTGCATGCGCCACCGTATTCGCACGGTCTCGCTCGTAGCCGTTTTTTTGCTCTTGAGTCTGGTGATCGGCGCGACGTTTATTTTGCAACAATCATCCTCGCCGCCGCCCGACCGCGTTGACGTTTATCTCACCATGGCCAAAGGCTCGACCCTGGATTACACGGACGAACTTACCCGCCGATTTGAGGAAGAAATCAACCAAATCCCGGATATTAAAGAAGCGCGTACGCGCGTGCAAACTGAGGAAGCTTTCATTGCCGTCAATTTTGTTGAGCCGGACAAGCGCACGCAGCAACTGAATATTGAAGCCGTAAAAGAAAAAATCGATGACATTCAAAGACGAAACCGCAGCGTAGAATTGTCGTTCGAGCCTCCGAATCGCGGCGGCGGAGGGGGCGGACGCGGGGGAGGAGATGCCGGGGGATTGTTCAGCACGGAAAAAGGGCTCCGTCTGCGCGGCCATGACGTGAATGTTTTGCGAACGCTCAGCACGCAAATCGTTCAAACTTTGCGAACAATCGAAGACGTCGATCCGCGCTCCGTACGCTCGGAATTGCGCGAAGGCACGCCGGAAATTCAAATTCGCGGCGACAGGCTGCGCTTGGCGATTTGGGGCTTGAGCATGCAGCAAATCATGACGGCAATCTGGGGCACGCGCGCGGAAGGCGCTCAAGCCGCCACGCCTTTCTATAGCGGCGGCGATGATACGAATATCCAAATGCAGCTTCGAGATGTAGAAGAACGTACGGTTCAGGATTTGGAAAACACGAAGGTCATGAATAGCGCCGGGCAGCTCGTGCCGATCCGCGAGGTTGCAACAGTGCGGCGGGATGAGGGGCCGGGAAATATCGTACGCTACAACCAGTCGCGCGAGGTCAAAATCAGCTATCGATTTACTTCGGAAGCGGAAACGTCAAAACAACGGGTTGAAACCGCCGAAACACAGATCGAAATTTTGATGAGCGAAATTCGCATGCCGCGCGGATTCACGCTTGAAAAAATTGAAGAAGAAAACACACAAACGGTCTATTACTGGATGCTCGCCATTGGCTTGATTTTGATCTTCATGTTCCTGGCGGCGCAATTTGAATCGTTGTTCAGCCCGTTCGTAATTTTGGGTACAATCCCAACCGCGATTATCGGCGCACTTTTCGCGCTTACGCTCACCGGCACGCCGCTTTCTCTCGGCGAAGGCGCGCCGATGGCGTTGCTCGGTCTTATCGTTTTGCTTGGCATCGTCGTCAACAACGGCATAATTTTGCTCGACCGCATCGCGATTTTGCGCAACCGGCGTAACTTCCGCTGGCAGCGTGCGGTGATGGTCGCCTCTCAAAACCGCGTCCGTCCAATTTTGATGACCTCGGCGACGACGATTCTCGGTGTTTTACCGCTGGCTTTCAAACAAGGCACTGAGTTCGAACTCTGGCCGCCATTCGCCATTGTCGTGCTCGGCGGACTGACGGTTTCGGCGTTTTCCACCCTTGTTTTCATCCCCGTGCTTTACGTCGCGTTGGAGCAGACGCGCGAATGGTTGCTGAAAATTGGCTGGCTCGGTCTGGCGGTCTGCACGGCAGTTTCTGGTTGGCTTGTTTATTCGTTCCATATTCGTTTTGAAAGCTGGCTGTGGACCTCGGTTATCACGCTGCCGACCTGGTTCATTGTGCTGGGATTGTGGTATAGCGTGAAACAGTTTTTTACGCTGCGAGCCGAAAAAGCCGCTGTTTTAAAAGGCAGCCTGCAAATCAGAATTTCAAACCTTACCAAAATTTATGGCGCGCCAAAAAGATTCGCGCGCGAGTGGCACAAGCAAGATCGGCGTTTTGGCGCGCTTGATCTCGAAAATCAATTGCCCTGGACAAAGCGGCAATTGCAGGATGAGACGATCTGGACATTGGTGATCGGCGCGTTGCTTATTTATCTGCATTTCTTCTTTGAAAGTCGATTTTGGCTCTTTTGGCTGACCATAGGCACGGTCGTTTGGGTCGTTTCCGCACGTGAGTTGTACTACCGTTGGCGCTTCATGTTCGGCAAACCGCCAAAGCCGCGCGTTAAAAAAGTTCGTGAGAAAAAGCGGCGGTTTTTGTTTTTCAAACGCAAATCGGAAGCAGAGCCAAAAGTGAAAAATCGGCGCGCAAAACGACGGTTTTTATTTTTTGGCAAAAAGAAGGCGGAGCCCATCAATGAAGCGAATTCAGAAGAAATGAACCTCGTCCAAGCGCCACAGGCTGCGGAGCTTCCCCCGAATAAGCGGGATCACAACGGAGACCGTCGTGACGAGACGGTGGATCCGCTTCATTTCGTACGACGAGGCGGTTTTTTGATCGGCTTGGCGGCGCTGGCATACCTTTATGTCCGAACTTCGTCCGTGCCGTTTTTGATCACGATGTTGGTTTTTACGATCATTTTTGCGCTTTTGAAACGAACGTCACGCCGCATTGAATCTGGCCAAATCAACCCGGAATTGCCGGAAGGTCGCTTGAAAAAAATCAAGCGCGGCATTTATGCGCTGGTCAAGATGATTCCGCTCATCCGCCCGCCGAAACCGACCGTGACGGCTTTGCAAGGCGTTAATTTGGAGATCGGGCAAGGCATGTTCGGCTTGTTAGGCCCGAATGGCGCGGGAAAAACGACGCTCATGCGTTCCATCGTCGGCGTGCTGGATGCGGATCGCGGCAGCATAAAAATTAACGGGCGCGATTTAAACGAGCACCGAGAACTGTTCCACGGCGCGATTGGCTACCTGCCGCAGGATTTCGGGCTCTACGAAAACATGACCCCGCGTGAATATTTGAATTATCATTCGATCATCAACGGCATTTATGAAGAAGATGCGCGGCGCGAATTGATCGATAAACTCATCGAAAGCGTCGGTTTGTGGGAACGGCGGGACGACAAGGTGAAAACATTCTCCGGCGGCATGAAGCAGCGCGTCGGCATTGCGCAAACTCTTCTGAACTTGCCGCAAATCATCGTCGTGGACGAGCCGACCGCCGGTCTCGACCCGCGCGAACGCATTCGTTTCCGCAACCTGCTGGCGGAATTGGCAAAAGAGCGCATCGTCATTTTCAGCACACACGTGGTGGAAGACATTTCGAGCACGTGCAACGATCTGGCAGTGCTCAACGGCGGTCAAGTCATCTATCGCGGTTCGCCGGAGTCAATGCAAAAACGCGCGCAAGGCAAGGTTTTCGAAGCAAAAGTGCCGGAAGCGGATTTCCCGAATTGGCGGCATAAGCTCAACATCGTCCAACACAGCAAAGTGGAAAACGAAGTACGGATGCGCTTCATCAGCGAAACCGAAGTCCCCGAAATCGCCCCCCGCGCCGTCGAACCGACCCTGGAAGACGCTTATGTTTTGTTGTTACAGAGCAGTAAGAAAGGGAGCGTTGCGAAAGTTTGACTCATCAACTTGCAAAAGTCTTTGCCATAACGGAATTCTTGTTTTACTTTGAGTTTTGGCAGCAGGTTATCGAAATTTGAAAACCGCTTTCACAACTTTGGAGCGATGATCATGGTTTTGGTTCTAAACAATATCGAGCCGGAGCAACTCCCTGTCACGGTTGATCCGGATATCGTAAGCGGGACTCCCGTTTTTCGCGGAACCCGCGTGCCTGTGGACGCTTTGCTCAATAATATCGAAGCCGGTCTGACGTTGGATGAATTTCTTGACAATTTTCCAACCGTAACCCGCGAACAAGCGCTTCAGGTTCTCGATTTTTGCAAGCTTTCACTGTCGCATTTGGGACAGGTCAATTGAAAATCCTGCTGGATGAATGCACGCCTCGGATTGTCAAGAAACGCTTGCCATATTGGAACATCAAGACTGTTCAGGAAATGGGATGGGCGGGCGTTAAAAACGGGCGGCTTCTCAAACTTGTCGAAGATCGATTTGAAATTCTGATTTCGACCGACAAAAACCTTCCGTACCAGCAAAACTTATCGAATAGGCGCTTAGCAGTGATCATTTTGCCAAGTAACAAAGTTACGGTCGTTTCTTTACTTATCCCTGCCATAGATCAAGCGCTCAAAACAGTCCGTCCCGGTGCCTTCCTTGAAATTTCGCTTCCTAAAGGAACATAACAATGGAATATCAGGGTTGTGTATAATGGCGGAACTGTTTTGCCTCAGATGAAAATGGCCGGCGGCGTGCGAATGCGCTTCATCAGCGAAACCGAAATCCCCGAAATCACCCCCCGCGCCGTCGAACCGACTCTCGAAGACGCTTATGTTTTGTTGTTGCAGAGCAGTAAGAATGGGAAAATCGTGAAGATTTGAGCAAAATGCTGATCGTTTCTGCATCAGCCAACCCAACCCTGAATAAATCTAAATTGCCATAATTCCTGATTTTCATTACATTTTTCAAAAGATACTACGGGAAGATACAAGAAAATCAATGCATGGAATAACTTATGAGTACACAGGAATTTAAAGAGGCGTTGTCAACACTTTCTCGGGCTGAGAAAGCTCAAGTGCTGCAATGGGTTGTTCCAGATTTGGGTGATGCTTTTCCAGGTATTGAAACTACGCTTGGCATTTGCGGCGGAGAGCCTCGAATTGTTCGCACCCGAATTCCAGTTTGGCTGCTGGAACAAGCAAAACGTTTGGGGTGCAGCGAAGCCGAATTGTTAGCGAGTTACCCAACGCTGCGCGCCGAAGATTTAGCCAACGCCTGGGCTTACGTTCGCTCCCATCGCGATGATATTGACCGGCAAATTCGTGAAAACGATGACGCCTGAGCGATGGCAATATTGTATGCGAACGAGAATTTTCCGTTGTCACGTTGAAATATCCCAAACGACGCGATGCGTGTTTTTTGGTGAAGCCTGAAAGCCTTGCGCCATTTTTTGCAGTTCAACAAGAATACGAATTTTCTCTTCGAAAGGCAGTTGCGCAAGGCTTTTTCGTCTCTCTAATTTCGTTTTGAACAATGCCTCGATATTTTCCGGGGGGGCGATTTCATTGATCATAAAACTTTCCTCGAAATTCCCGCCAGGTTTCTTTTAAATTGTGCTTTTCAAGAATATTTGAAAGTTCGTCAGCATCAATTTCAGTTTCATCAAGAAACTGTGTCAATAGTTCCCGAAATTGCCATTGAGTCGAGGCTAGAAAACGCGTATGTTTTGTTTCCGCTGAGTGGGAAGAATTGAGAAGGGGGTAGACCTTGGGTTGGCGAGCTATTGGTTTTGCTGAAAAATCAAGTGTAGCCCGTCGAGGGTTAGAAACGGTTCGAAGCGTTCGACCGAGGGCAGTTGCGGCATGAGAACTTCCGCCAAGCCGCCGGTCGTGATGACAGTTGCGTCTTTTCCAAGTTCATCTCGCAAGCGTCGAATCAAGCCTTCGACCATTTCCGCTCCGCCGTACATCAAACCGGACTGCATGCTCGATTCCGTTGAGCGTCCAATTAAAGATGCTGGGAATTTTAGCTCGACCTGCGGCAGTCGCGCGGCAAAATGGTGGAGGCTGCTGACCGTGCTTTCCAAACCGGGCGCAATGATTCCGCCTAGATATTCGGCGTTTTTCGAAATCACGTCAAAGGTCGTGGCCGTGCCGAAATCGACAATGATGAGCGGGCCGCCGTATTTTTGAAAACCGGCGACAGCGTTACAAATCCGATCCGCGCCGACGCTCTGCGGCGTGTTGTACTTGATCGTCAATCCGGTGTTTGTCATGTGATTGACTTCAACATACTTGGGCTGGAACCTTTTTTCCAACATACGCCCGATCAAAGTTGAAACGCTGGGAACGACGGAGCCCAGAGCAAGGCCCGAGATGGCGCGCGGATCGACGCCTTCATCTTCGCAAAGCGCTTTGATCATGATCCAAATTTCATCCGCTGTTCGCGCAATTTTGCTGCTGAGCCGCCAATGGCATTTTAACAGGCCGTTTTCATAAACGCCGAGGGTGATATTGGTATTGCCGACGTCGAGTACGAGTATCATAATTGTCCGTCCCTTAAAACCGTGATTTCCCCGGCAAGAAAACGGCGCACCCGCCCGCCCGAAGTCTCAAGTAGCAACGCGCCGTCATCATCAACGTCTTTAAAAACGCCTTCAATTTCTGCATCATTCAAGCGGAGACGCAACGATTTGCCAATGTCCGGGCACATTTTCCGCCACTGAGAAAGATCGGTTAAATGCTTCGCGTTTTGCAAAGAAAACGTTTTGTCAAGTTCCGCCAAGATTGCCGCGAGGACTGCAAGGCGGTCTATTTTTCGTCCTGCGACAGCAAATAATGAAGTCGCTTTTTGCCTGAGATCATCCGGGAAGTGCTTGTCTTCATGGTTGACGTTAATTCCGATCCCTGCAACGACGTAATCGACGCCGTTGTTGGAACTTCCCGCTTCGCAAAGTACGCCGGAAATTTTTTTGCCGTGAAAAAGTAAGTCGTTCGGCCATTTTACATGAAATTCTACGTTAAGAAGGTTTTGTAAAGCGACGGCGATTTTTTCGCTCAAAAAAAGAGGCAGGGTTTGGAGATTGGCGCCGCGGGGAAATTGTAACACAAGCGAGAACCAGAGCCCGACCCCGGGCGGAGAGTGCCAATACCGGCCATGCTGACCCCGGCCGGTCGTCTGGCGATCTGCAATCACAAGCGTGCCGTGACGCGCTTCTGACGCTGCGAGGCGTTTTGCAACATCGCTAGTAGAAGAAAGCGTTTCAAACGCGTGAATACGCGTCACAAAAGCGACGTTACTCAGGCGTTCTTGAATAATATCCGGGTCCAAATAATCTGAATGCATTGTCTGATCTTTACTTCCTGGCGCGTGGTTGCTGCTCGAGCGGGTGAAATTGGCGTAAGACTTCTCGCAAATAATCCCGGTCAATATGTGTGTAAATTTGCGTCGTGGAGATGTCGGCGTGCCCAAGCATTTCCTGTACTGCGCGCAAATCTGCGCCGCCTTCCAGCAGGTGCGTCGCAAAAGAGTGCCGAAACGTATGCGGCGAAATATGCTTTCTAATTCCAGAGGAATCAACATATTTACGCACAATTTTCCACGCACCCATGCGCGAGAGCTTTCCGCCGCGACCATTTAGAAAAAGCACGTCTTCGGAGCGGAACGGTTTTGCCAAATATGGCCGCCCCATCGTTTGATATTCTTCGATCCAATGCGCAGCTTCCTCGCCGACGGGAACCAGGCGCTCTTTCCGCCCTTTGCCGAACAATCGGACGAAATACTCTTCCGGAAAGTAATCGCTGCGATGCAAATTCAGCACTTCAGAAATGCGCGCGCCGGTCGCGTACATAAATTCCAGCATGCTCTTATCGCGCAATCCAAGCGGCGAATCCGTTTCCGGCAAGGATAACAAATGCTCCATTTCGTGAATTTCTATCACGGCGGGAGGTTCTGTTGCGCTGCGCCTAATCGTCACTGTTTCGGCGGGATTGAATTCGGAGTACTGCTCTCCAAGAAGGTATTTGTGGAATGACTTAACGGCGGAAAGTTTACGCGCGCTGCTCGCTTCCGCAAGCCCTAGTTCGTTCAGCGTAAAAATGAAATCCTGGATTAAAGCGGGAGAGATTTGATTGGGCGTCGTGACGTTATGGTCATCAAGAAAGGTGATGTAATTGGCAAGATCGCGCGCGTAGGCTTCGATTGTGTTCCGGGCGAAATTTCGCTCAATGCGAATAAAGTCGAGAAATTCGTCGACGAACTCATCCATGCAGTGAATCAGTCATCGTCCATATCTTCGGCAAGAATCTTGTCGGCGTCAATGCTGCCGCCGCCCTCTGCGAGCAACTGTTCCGCGAAAGAAAGCGAGATGGCCGCGATTGAAGCCTCTGAGCTCATTTTGGCGTAGTTTCCTGAAATGGCGCCTTCGTCGATGTTCGCATAGAGCGAGCAACCCGCTTCTTTTTCTACGACAAGCCCGGTGACGCGCCCGGCATGACGGGTAACAAAAGTAACCTCACCGGACATGCGGCTGAAAATATAGCCAATGCAGAATTGCACTTGCAGAAATGCGTTGGAAGTATAAACCTGAACCAGGCTGCCCCTTTCAGCGCCAAGCTGGGCGTCGGGATTGACTTCCAGACTAATTTTGCGTCCGGCTTCCTCATTCGAAATGGTCAGACGGAAGTTATCGCCGCTTTTTTTGACCTCAGCGTCTAATGCGCCGGCAATAGCTTCAATATCTTCTTGTGTAAACTTCAAATGGCTGCCTCACTCCATCGACCGACCGGGACGACCTTGGTGGCCAACGGTCCTTTTTCACCAGAAATATAATCAAATTTGACAAGCGCGCCTTTTGGCAAGGTGCGAAAACCGTCCATTTTTATCGCTGAAAAATGGACGAAAACATCGTCTCCCGACTCGCTCTTAATGTAGCCGTAACCCTTGTTTTCATTAAACCAAAGTACGTGTCCTTGCGACATTTTTCGACTCCTTTCGAGATGCAGCGCAATTGTTGTTTGAGCCGGAAAGCTCACTAAAAGAAGCGTGAATATAATCAATCAGTCCTGCTTTGTCAAGCGAGACGGCGTTTGAAAGAACGCCGCCCATCGGTCGATTTGTTCGACCTTGTCTTCACCGAATTTTGCCATGACTTTTCGGATTTTTTTTAGCGAACGTTCTTCCTCCAGCCTTTTGGGATTCTTGGAAAAGAAGTTATCCGCGAAGCAAATGATTTGCTCTTCCAGTGTTATTGGCAGCATGTCGCGCCTGGGCAGCGGCAGATTCTGTCTTTCAATGTCTTCGACGCTGAGGCCAGTCCCGGTGTGGCGCTCGCAAACCAGAGCGTGCTTGGGAAAACCTTCTTTCTCAAGCAATTCTCTGCCCAGAACGCTGTGGCAAATGTATGGCGCATCGCCGAAACAGCCAATTCCGGGCGCGTTGGTCAGAAAAATTCCGATATCGTGCAGCATCGCCGCTTCTTCGATAAATTTCAGGTCTGGATTTAAGTGCTCGACTTGATGCGCGAGATCGAGCGCTTTCCTGGCGACGGCGCGGCTGTGCCTGATCAAAACGTCATAAGCCAACGATTCCGGCGAGTAATATTTTTCAATAATTTCAATTGGATTCATTTCAGATTTGTGCATCTGTTTTTACTTGCTATTCCATTGAAAGAGCAATTATTTATCAACGCTTTACGTGCAAAATATAACCGACAATCATCGAATTTTCAACCGATAACATGAAACGCCAGTATTTCTGAAGGAGCGCAAAATGGCCGAGAAATCAATTTATCATTTTTTCAAGCATATCGTCGATGCGAATCGCGACAAAACCGCTTATCGTTCAAAAAAAGACGGTCAATGGGTCGGCGTGACCTGGGCGGAGCACGAAGAAACTTGCAAACAAATCTCGAAAGGTTTGATTGCATTGGGCGTGGGGAAGGACGATAAAGTTGATATTGTTAGCCAAACTCGGCTCGAATGGGTGCAATGCGATATCGCGACCGTTAGCATTGGCTCGGTCATCGTGGGCATCTACCCGTCCAATTTGCCGGAAGATTGCGCTTATATCATCGACCACAGCGACGCGGCGCTGATTTTTGTGGAAAATCAGGAACAGCTCGACAAAGTGCTGCAAGTGCGCGGCGATCTGCCCAAATTGAAACACATCGTCATGATCGACGGCGAGCCTTCCGGCGCTGACGATGTGCTGAGCTGGCAAGCGTTTTTGGAAAAAGGCGGCGACATATCCGATGAAGATTTTATGGCGCGCGTTGACGCGGTCGAGCCGGAAGATTTGGCTTCGCTGGTCTACACTTCCGGCACGACGGGCGTTCCCAAGGGCGTCATGCTTACGCATGAAAATTTAATCTTCACTTCGAATACTTCCGCCAAATGCCTGGATGTAAAGAATGATTACGAAACGATTCTATTTTTGCCGTTGGCCCATGTTTTCGCGAGAATTATCGTCTACTCCGGCATGAAAGAAGCCGTGACGCTTAATTTTGCCGAGAGCCTCGAAAAGGTCGCTGAAAACATCAAAGAAACGCGCCCGCACTATTTTGCCAGCGTGCCGCGCATCTACGAAAAAGTCTACGACAAAATCACCTCCGGCGCCGCGGACGCCGGCGGTTTGAAGGAGAAGATTTTTAACTGGGCTTTGGGCGTTGGCTACCAGGTCAGCCGGTTGCAGCAGCAGAAAAAGCCCATTCCCGGCGGCTTGGCGTTCAAGCGGAAGTTGGCGGACAAACTGGTGTTTTCGAAAATCAAGGAAGCGCTTGGCGGGCGCGTGGAATGGTGTATTTCCGGCGCGGCGCCGCTTAACAAAGAGATCGCCGAATTTTTCCACGCCTGCGGCATTCTCATCCTGGAAGGTATTGGCATGACGGAAAACACCTCGTTTACAAATGTCAATCGTCTCGATAACTTCAAGTTCGGGACAGTGGGGACGATTGGCGAAGGCATTGAAATGAAAATCGCGGAAGACGGCGAAGTGCTATTTCGCGGCAAAAATGTGATGAAGGGGTACTATAAAAATCCGGAGTCGACGGCGGAAACAATTGACAAGGAAGGCTGGCTCTACACCGGCGATATTGGAGAAATAGACGAAGACGGCTTTCTCAAAATCACCGACCGCAAAAAGGATCTCATCATTACGGCTGGCGGCAAAAATGTGGCGCCGCAGCGCATCGAGAAAATCATGACCACCTCACGATATATCAGCCAGGTCGTTACCTATGGCGACAAGCGGAAATATCTCGTAGCCGTGATTACGCTGGATCGCGAGCAAGTCGAGCCTTGGGCGGCGGAGAACGGCTTGTCAAACCACGATTGGGAATCTTTGTGCTCCGAATCCAAAATTCTCGATTTGATTGACGGTGAGGTCAAATCAAAAAACAGCCAGTTAGCCTCATACGAAACGCTGAAGAAGTTTAGCATTGTTACGCAGGATTTCTCCATTGAAGGCGGCGAGCTGACTCCGACGTTGAAGGTTAAGCGCAAGGTGGTTTTTGAAAAATACAAAACCAATTTCGAATCGCTTTACAACGGTTAAGAGCGTCCATAATGGGGGAACCAGAGAGCAAGCTGTAAGTCGGATTAATTCGAGCAAATGAGCGATGATGAATTCGTTGCATTTCAGAGCTTCCAGAAAGGGCGGCCTCGAGCGCAACTTTTTGATTGCCGCCGCTTTTTTTACATCCCTTTTTGTGCAAACCACTCCAGCAATCTCAAGCGAGATTTTGTGGCAATTTGATACGAAAGGCTGAGTCTTCTCCACTCCCGAAGTTTCGGGCGACTTGGTTTTCATCGGCTCCTGCGCCGGAAAGTTTTACGCATTGGATAAAGCAACCGGGCGCGAAGTCTGGAGCTATGACGTCAAACAAGACGGCGACCAAAACAGCTTTCACGGCGAAATGCTGCTCACCGACCAAGCCGTACTGATCGGAACCGATACGCAAATCGGCCACATCTATTCTTTCAAGAAAAAAACGGGGCGGGTGAACTGGAAACGCCGTGTCCGCGGCTCCGGCGCTCCGTCGGCGATTCTTCGCTCTGGCGCCCAAATTTTCACCGTGGTCGACGACGATGAATTGATCTCGCTCAAATTGGAGACGGGAGAGCCGGTCTGGCAATTCAAATCACCGCATTCTTCGGAAACGCCCCATTTGCTGACGCGCGCCGCAGCGCTCTGGGACGATCTTGTTTATTTTGGCGACCAGAGCGGCTGGGTCTATAG
>CAXHAT010000090.1:0-29449 GCA_964014485.1 uncultured Deferribacteres bacterium | reverse complement strand
TTGTCATGCTGAAAGCATCTTTTTTGATCCAACCCTTGAACTTTTGAGCATGATCCGCACCGGGCGATAACAAAGATTCCTTCAATGACAAAACGGGGCCTTTAGACGGCTCGAAAATGCAGTTTACAAAAAAGTGTCAGGTAGAGAGTCATTAATTATAAATGATTTTGGCAAGATTTTCAAATCTAATTTTAGATTTTTTCGCCCTTTGCCTTACTTGGCGACAGTAATCATTTCGTTTTCCGTAAAAACCCGGTGCATTCGAACGTCATGCGTCTCAGCCGCCGCCTTTCGAACCATTTGAACGGAAAATGCCAACCCAATTTTTATACCCGACGTTTCACTCAAGAACCGATCATAATATCCTTTGCCAAACCCGATGCGATTGCCCTTTTTGTCAAATGACACGCCCGGCACAATGACGAGATCAGGTTCCGCCTTGGTGAGTTTTTTGCATTTATCCGGATCAGGTTCAAGAATTCCGAACGCGCCGGGGACTAAATGATCTAAGCTCGATAAATTAAAATGATCGAGTCCGCCTGAAATTGCTTTTGTTTTTGGCACGATGACCTTTTTCCCTTCCTTCAAAGCCCTTGAAATAATGAATCGAGTATCGACTTCTTCCGGCAAGGAAATGTAGCAGTGGATGATTTTTGCATTTTGGTAGATTTCAGAGCCGAGAAGATCTTTGGCAATTCTTCGACTGGCTCCGCGACGAACGTCTCTCGAAAGTTTCCGTCTGGCCGCCAAAGCTCTTTTGCGAATCTTATCTTTGGAAACGTGTGAAGCGAGCGGTTCAGGTTCGCTGGCCTCCGGTTGCGGATTCGGTGTAAGATCGCCTAATTCTTCAAGCAGTCCGCGCGCAAAATTCGGATTTAAAATCGCGAACACGCCAAGCTCTTTTCTGCCGAAATATTCTCCCCAGGTTTGCTTTGTCCCGGAAATAAAAAATTGGCGTTTGCCTATGTGCTGCAACACGCTTTCTCTGGTGTTGTCGGCAACGTCTTCGGCAAAAAAAACGAGGAACGCCTTGTTGTTTTTTAAGCTTTTTTCAACAGCGTGAGCGCCCAGCGCAACACGTCCGGCGCGTCGGGCGAGGCCGAGCAAATTGTAGAATTTACGATTCAATTTTCACTGCTTCATTAAATGCGAGTCGCAATGATTCATAGCCCTTTGGCGGAATCTGCGTTCTGTAAGCGCGGCTTAAAGCGCGTTTTTTCATAGCGTGCTGCAAACAAGCTTCATCCTCGCAAAGGTAAGCGCCGCGCCCCGGCAGTTTTTTTCTCTGGTCTAGAATGACCTGATCCGGCTCAACAAAAGCAAACCTCAACAGCTTGCTTTTGTCCTTCTTCACCCGGCAACCGAGGCACGTTCTTTCCGGAATATGTTTGCGCTTCATCAACGCTAACTTTCTTGCATAAACGGATAACGCCAATCTTTCGGCGGCGACAAAGTTTCCTTAATTGAACGCGCCGTCAGCCAGCGCATCAAATTCATCGCGCTGCCTGCCTTGTCATTAGTGCCGGAAGCCCGCCCGCCGCCGAAAGGCTGCTGCCCCACCACGGCGCCGGTCGGCTTGTCGTTGACATAAAAATTGCCCGCTGCGTTCCGAAGCGTATCGGACATTTTCACAACGGCGGCGCGATCATTGGCGAAAATGCCGCCAGTCAAAGCATAGGGCGACGTCGTATCGCAGAGTTCGAGCGCTTGATCGATTTGGTCGTCTTCATAAACGTAAATCGTCATGACCGGACCAAAAATTTCTTCCTGCATCGTGAGGAATTTCGGGTTGGTCGTTACAATCGTCGTCGGCTGGATAAAAAATCCTTTCGAATCGTCATACTCACCGCCAGTGATGAATTCCGCTTCGTCCGATTCGTGTGCAAAATCGATATATTTCACAATGCTGCGAAACGCGCCTTTGTCAATCACGGCGCACATGAAATTGGTGAAATTTTCCGGATCGCCCATTTTGATTTTGCCGACTTCCGCGACGTACTTTTCCTTAAATTCACTCCAGATCGAACGCGGGATATACATCCGCGAGGCAGCGGAACACTTTTGTCCTTGATATTCAAAAGCGCCGCGCAAAGCGCCCACGACCAATGCATCAACGCCGGCGCTGGGATGCGCAAAAATAAAATCCTTGCCGCCGGTCTCGCCGACAATCCTTGGGTAATAATGCATGTTGTGCAGATTATCGCCGATTTGCTTCCACATGCCTTGGAAAACTGGCGTTGATCCGGTAAAATGAACGCCCGCCAAGTACGGTGAAGCCATCACCGGATTGCCGACTTGACTGCCTGATCCGGGGATGAAATTTATGACTCCCGGCGGCACGCCAGCTTCTTCCAAAAGCCTCATGATGTAATAGGCTGAATAGACGGCGCTTGAGGCAGGCTTCCACAGTGAAACGCAGCCGACCAAGGCGGGAGCTGTCGGCAAATTACCGGCGATTGAAGTAAAATTGAACGGGGTGACGGCAAAAACAAAACCTTCAATTGGACGATACTCGCTGCGATTCCAGACGCCGGGAGAATTGTCTGGTTGCTCGCCCATAATCTGCGTCAGGTAGTGTGCGTTAAAGCGCCAAAAATCAACCAGTTCACAAGCGGAGTCAATCTCGGCCTGATACGCCGTTTTGGACTGCCCTAACATTGTTGATGCATTAAGGACGGAACGCCAAGGTCCGGCCAGCAATTCAGCCGCACGCAGAAAAACGGCGGCGCGATGTTCCCACGGCATAACCGACCAAGCTTTGTACGCTTCAAGCGCGGCCTCAACGGCCATGTTCACTTCTTTTTCGCCGGCTTTGTGGTAGACGCCGAGCTTGATCGAGTGGTCGTGCGGCGCACGCATCTCCGCAACGTTGCCGGTTCGCACTTCTTCCCCGCCAATAATAAGCGGAATTTCGATTTCCCGGGATTTAAGCTCTTGAATTTTTGCTTTTAATTCAGCCTTCTCCGGCGAGCCGGGGCCGTAATTTAGAACGGGTTCATTGGCTGGTATTGGCGCTTTGAAATATGCGTTAGACATCGTACTCCTCCTTATGGTCTCAACTCCAGGCAAAACTTTTGATTATACTAGAATTTTGACGTTTTTGCAAACGATCAATTCGCGGCGTTGCGGTTTATGTATCCAACATTCCGCACGTCAATTGTCGCATTTGAAATTATTTGTTGAAAGAGCGCTTTTTCGACAATTTTAGTTCGGCTGCAAGATGTCTTTTGCACCTGATGAGATTTTGCATCTCATTAGCCCCGGCTTTCAAGCCGGGGTTTTGGTAAAATCATACTTTTCTTCTCCCCCGCCGCGCAAGCGCGGCGGGGGAGAAGGGTGAAGGACGCTCTTGTCACCGCCCTGAAGGACGGTGTTAATGAGAGAAAGAAATTATTTCTATCTCCAATTTTTGTGTGCGGAATGTCGGATGTATGATTGAATTTCAGAAAATATTTTGGCGGAAAATGCAGTTTAGAACGAAGGTCAGGCATGCCTGAAAGGCGGCGTCAACGGTTTCGGGAAAACTCACGATTCGTCTGCGAGAAGACGAATCGCGAGCTGTCGCCAAGATCATTACACGTTTTTATGTGAACCGTCGCAAAAAGGCTTGTTGCTCGAATGCTTACATCCGCACCAGGCGACTTTTTTTGTCTCAGTGATTTTCTCCACGATCGGGCTGAATTCGGTGCCTTTGTGCGAACCGTCGCAGAAAGGCTGATTTGAAGATCGTCCACAGGCGCACCAGGCATAGTTTCCAGGTTCGACTTCCATCACAAAGGGCGACTTTTGCGGGATTTCAGGGGCGGGCATCGAGGTCTCCTTTTTTGCTTGTGTAAAATCGGAAAGAATTTCTGCGCATAAAATTGCGTTGCTTGTATAAAATAGCTTGAATTTTTGATCATGTCAAATTTTAATTGCTCGCAATTTTCGTCGATACATGCCAATGCGAGTAATCTTTTGAATATAGGACTTCTTTTCTCTAACTCTATCTATAGCACCCCGCAGAAGCACGCATTACCCGCTGTCTGTTTTTCACAAACTCTCATAGTTTTATGCGCGAATAAAGCGTTTTGGCCGCTCATCCAAAACGTTCTTGGGCGCACAGGGGAGAACGTTTTCAAGCTGCTCGCATCGGCAGAAATGGTCTCGCATCCAGGAGGAACACATGGACCTTGATTTCCCGATTCTGGTACTTTCCGACATCCACTTGGGACATCCGGCTAGTTATGCTCACGAAGCCGAACAATTGCGTCCCTTGTTCAAGAATTTTTCCACCGTCGTTTTTAATGGCGACACTGCTGAGATTCTTTGGCCAAACACGCGTGAATTGGCCAACAAGCATTTGGAAGATATTGGCAATATCTGTTTGGAAGAAGGCGCTGCGCCAATCTACGTCAGCGGCAACCACGATCCGATGGTCTCTTCGGCCAACCATCTTGATCTCTACGGCGGCGCGATGCTCATTACGCACGGCGACATTCTTTTCCACGAATTGGCGCCCTGGAGTCGCGAAGCGAACATCACCGGCCCGGCCCACACCGAAGCGTTAAAACGGTTGGGGCGAAACGCACTTTCTGATTTTGAACAACGCCTCTTCGCTGTCAAAGAAGCTTCCATTTCCATTGAAATGCACACCCTCGACGTGCCGAGAAGTTGGTGGACGAAAATCGCCATGATTCTACGTGAAGGCATGCCGCCCTGGCGCGCTTTCCGCATTTTGAAATTCTGGCAACAGACGCCCCATCGCGCAAATCTGCTCGCCGACATTTTTCGACCAATGTCCAAGTTTGTTCTTATTGGGCATACGCATCGCGCAGGAGTTTGGGACATTGGCGACCGTACGATTATCAATACCGGCAGCTATTTACCTCTCTCCGGACGTACGGCCGTCCTTCTCGAGAAGGATAAGTTGGAAGTTCGCAAAGTAGATCTGAAAAATGGTGAGTTTGTCTTGGGCGCGAAAGTCGCGGAACGCGCTGTAGAGCCGGTCATCCCCGATGTTGATCCCGGCTGCACCGCGCTTGACGAAACGTTGACCTTCGAATTCCCATCCTTCGAGACGATGGAAATGTCAGAAGAAAACTTGATGTCGTTGTTCGAGTAAATATTCCAGAAGCGACGGGTTATTGGACGTCCAACAGCGGCTTCCAACAACCCGTCATTTCACTAAAACGTTTGCATCACTCGCAACAAGCCCAACCTTCCAATTTCAGGCGCGCCGATCACTTCGCGATGACGGTTGTTGGTCAAATTTGATACTGACAGCGTCACTTTCGTGCTCGATGAAAGATCATGCGAAGCGTTCAAATCGACGACGGCGTACGAATCAATATCCCCGATCAACTCCCCCGCCCTGAACGGATAGCCCTGGACGTAACGCCCGCGTAATTCGGTATTCAATTTCAAGCCGCGGAAATGGCGGCTGAGGCTGAAACCGGCTTTGTGTTTTGGCGCGTTGAGCGGAATGTCATGCAAAAGCGTTTCGGAGCGTTCAAACAGGTTTTCACTAACGTAAGAATAGTTCCCGCCGACAACCCAATTGTCGTTCAAGTAATACATCAAACTCAAATCCGCACCCGTCAGATCGATTTCTCCAAAATTTCGGTAAGTCAAAACAACGGCCGTCGGGTCGCTCGCACCTTCCGGGCTCACGGTGCCGAGCGGAATCTCCGCCGCGTTATCCGCAAAAACGCCAACCAAATCGTCGACGGCGTCTCCGTTGCCGTTGCCGCCGTTTGCGGGATCGTCTAATTGATTGATAAATCCACGTAAAAGGAAATTGTTTGAAGCATTGATATTTTCACTAATCTGCGGCGTCAAGCTGGCTCGCAATGTTGCGGCGTCGAGAAAAACATTGGGCGTTTCAACGAACAGCGGGCCAATAAAATTGTTGATTTTGGAATGGTACAAATCAAAAGTCATCAAAAGCCTGTTGTTCAACAATCCTTTGTAGCCAAGTTCCCAAGTCTGCGTTGTCGTCGGTTGGAGACGCGCCACGTCGCGCACGTTGTCGTCAAGCTCAAAAGCTTGCGTCTCAAGATTCAGACGCTTGAGCGTGTTCCCAACGCCGGTAACTTCCTGAGGTATGATATTTTCCCCTAGCTCGAAAATCAAATTATCTATAACAATGTCGGAGAATCCTTGCTCCCGCAGACTGATGCGCAGGCTCTCCGCAAAACCGTCCAAAATCGAGGTTTTCGCAACTTGCCACATGACATTGGTAAACGTAGGGTCATTTAGATCAATGAAGTCGTTCGTGGACAAATTTCTTGGATCGAGCGGAGCAAAAGGAGAGCGAAATTGTGGCGCTCCGTTGTTCATTCTAAACTGAAAACCGGACTCAGGCACGCCCTGAGCACGCATATTCGTCCCACCATTAAACCCTAATGAAGGTTCGAGAATTGCGCCTAAAGTGTAAACGTCCTGCGTGGTTAGAATATCGAGGAAGAGATGGTTGGTTGTGGGTGTGCTGAAGGCCTTGTTGTAGGTGGCGCGAAAATTGTGCCCGGCCGGCGTTTTGTAAACCAGGGCCGCGCGCGGTGAAAAAATCAAATCGTCGAGTTTGCTGTGTCTATCCGCCCGCGCCGCCGCGACAAATTTGAATCGCGTTGAAAGGTCAGTCTCGGATTGAAAATAAGCGCCGAACTCGTTGATGTTGTCCGTTTCTTCGTTACTGCCGTTAATCGTGTTTTTTGTATCGGGTCTGGTCAAAAGGGCGTCAAGGCCATAGGTAAATCGTTGATTTCGGCCTAAATCGAAAAAATGCTGCGCCTGCCAAACCATCAACCTGGAATCGTCGGCGATCAAATCTCCGGTGCGATAAAAATACGTTTGTCCGGCGGAGTTTTTGTTAAGGAAGCCCTGCAGAAATAAATTTTTGTGGGTTAGTCTGCCCTGAAAATAACTGTAGCGCCAGTCGTTCGCCGAAGCGGCGCCGATATCAGTGATGACGTTTTCACTGATTTCATCAACAGCGCTGTTCAGAATAAGCGTTGTTTCATCGCTAAGTTTGACGTCGAGTCTCGCGTCGAGCGTTTTTTTGTCGACGGTGAAATTGCGTTCGTTCAAAATGGGACCGCCGATACTCTCTCGTCCCTGCACCGTCTGTCTGCCAAGAGTAATGGAGTCAGGTTCAGCCGGGTCAAATTGCTTCCAATCCTCGCCTTTGTAATATTGTCCTGAAATTTTCAGACCGATTTTGTCGTTTAATTTCTGTGCATGGCGGAAGGAGCCCATTCTCAGACTTCTTTCTCCGCCGGCAAAGCTAATGTGTGTACCTGGAAAACTGAGCGGCGATTTGGTTAGAATATGCAGAACGCCGTTAGCGCTGTTTGGGCCGTAAAGTGCGGAACCGGGACCGGAAACAACTTCGATGCGGTCAATATCTTCGTTCGAAGCCGGCACCAAAGAATAAATATTCAGTCGCAGCGAGGGTACGCGCGCGATTCTGTTGTCAATAAGCATCAGCAATGATCCGGAAAACGGAGCGTTGAAACCGCGCACGGCAATGTTTGAAAATACAATGCCGGAAGTAAGAACGTCTACCGCAGGCTGGCCTTTAAGATGATCGACGACGGTCGTGGTCGCCCGCGCTTCGATTTGGTCTGATTCGATGACATTGATCGCCGCAGGGGACTCCAGAATTTTTTCCGGGCGGCGAGATGCGGTTATCGAGACCGGATTCATTTGAATGCTGGAAGGCTCAAGGGAAAAATTAAGCGTCGATTTACTTTCTTGCTGGAATTCAAATTTCTCAATGTTCTTTTTTTCATAGCCGATGTATGAAATGCGGATCGAGTAAGTTCCGAACGGAAGATTTTTGATTTCAAACCGCCCATTTTCATCGGTTGCATCGCCGCGCTGAAAATCAACTTGACCCAGTTTGCTGATGACGATATTCGCGCCCGGCAGCGGTTGGCCGGAACGTGCGTCACTGACAATTCCCTGAATGGATTTAGGTTGCGCGAGTGCGATTCCTGATAAAAAGAACAATAAAACAACGGCGACTGCGAATAGTTTTCCGAAGCGTGGCAACATATCTTTCTCCCGAAATTCTGATGCGCCATACAGCGATTGTTGCGTATGTTACAAGCGAAAAATATATTGATGAATCAAATGCAATGCAAGCGTTGCGCTTCGGCGTTTTGCCGATAGAACTTAAAAATAATCAACAACCATTGGCTTCTTGCCAGCGTCTTATAATTTAAGCTCGCATTTTGTCGCAGCAAAGGCTGTAGGAGATAGAACGATGAAAAAATTAATTAAAGACGTCGGCGTTTATGTCGGCGTTTTTATTCTGCTTTCAGCAAGCGTTTGGTGGTATCGTCAGGCGGACGACAGCCCGCTCAAAGATTCTTTGGAGCTCGTCAGAGAACACCTCGTCGATATGACTTCAAACCCTGAAGATCGTCGTGAAATTGAAAAAATGTATGATGATTTTGCCACACAGGTTGAGGAAGAGAAACTGGAGCCCGGTCAGTTTGAAAACGCCGTAGCCAACATTTTGAACTGGAAAGCTCAAGAAAACACCGCGCTAACGCCCGAGCTGGCGCAATCGTTTTTCCTGGCCGCTTCTCCCGACTTTGAAATTAAAAGCGATTTTGCGCCGATCCCCGAACCGTCATTTCCCATGCGTTTTTTCGAATCGATAGACTTTCCAGATTCGCTAGGCTTTGACGCTCCAGAAAAAATTGAACTCGGCGTCGAAGTCTCCGCGCCTCATTCTTCGCCGAAAGTTACACAGTCCCCGGCGTCGCCCAAACCTCTCCCAATGAGAATTCCCCCAACCCCTGAAATCGCAGCCCAGCGCATAAAAATCATGTGCGAGTTTGACGAGCGTCTCAAAGAAATCACCGTCCAGACCAACATCGACGAGGCTTCATTACGCCGACACGTGCGCTTCGATTTTGAAGACGGCTTAAAAATCGCAATTGACCAACACCTCAAAAACAGCTTATCGCCGGAGGTTCTCACAAAAGTTGAGCACGCACTGGAAGAGCTTGAAGCGCATAAACTTGTCCGCTGGCAAAAAGACGTCTCTCGCGAAGTTCACAAACAATTGCGCCAAGTAAGACGCGAATTGGAATCACTCGAAAGACTTGAAAATACAGCAGCTCTTTCCGAATTAGCGAAACTCCGCAGCCTGAAACATCTTGAGGCCCTAAAAGCCTTTGAAGCCTTTAACTTGACGCACGGCGAAAGAGCCGATTCTCTGCGTCGCGTTTTTCGAGATCGAATGATGAAACAAAAAAACGCACGCACAGAAACCGAGGTAGAGCAGAAGAAAAATTAGAGCGGTCTCCATTTCCAATTTTATTGAACGCCTGATTCAAACGATTGAGCAAATCTGAATCGGGCGTTCTCTTTTCTATCCACACACATTCCTTTCTAATTTCAATTCTCCCAACGCATTGCTAAATTTGCCTCACTGTTATTCTCAAAATAGGCGAACGTCGTCATGCCGGAATTTATTGAACAGCAATATAAATCGATTATAAACAAGCTCAAATACATTGACAATTGGTTTTGGACCCGTTACACGATTAACCCCTACAACGGCTGTCTGTTTGGCTGCATTTATTGCGACGCACGCAGCGCCAAGTACCACATGCCGGAAGATTTCGAAAACAAAATCGTTGTAAAAATGAACGTCGGCGCTATGCTCGACCAGCGCCTGTCCCGCGCCAGAACTTTTCACCCCGACGTAGTCGGCATCGGCGGCGTGACGGATTGCTACCAAGCGGCGGAAAAAATCTACGGTAATACGCGCGCAATCTTAAAGACGCTCAGAAAGCATCGATTTCCGACGCATATTATCACAAAATCGACTCTGGTTTTGCGCGACCTCAATTTACTCGAAGCCATTGCAGAGGAAAACTGGTGCACCGTTTCTTTGACCATAACTACGACCAGCAAGGAAGTCGCCAGATTTGTAGACTTCAGGGCGCCGTCGCCGCAAAAACGTTTCGAAACCGTTGCCGAAATCAAGAAACGCGCGCCGAAAGTGCAAGTCGGCGTTTTGCTGATTCCGCTCATCCCTTATCTCTGCGACTCTGACGAAGATTTGGAAAACGTGATCCGGCAAGCAAAAGACGCCGGCGCCGATTATGTCCTTTTCGGCGGCGGCATGACGATGCGCGATCAACAGGCCAAGTGGTTTCTCAAGCATCTCAACGCCCGTTATCCCGAACTCATGCCCAAGTATGAAAAGCTTTACAAATTCTCTTACACCCCCGACGTTTATTCCGGCGCATATATTCCAACGGCGAACTATATGCTCGCAAAGCACCGGAAGCTCTTCGAGCTTTGCGAAAAATATGACATGCCGCACCGCATGAATCGTTTTATCCCAAACGATGATCGGCGAGAGAACTACTTGGTTGCGGAAGCCATGCTGAACGAAGCCTGGGAGCAACAGGCGCTTGGAAAGCCGTGGCAGAACTTGTTTTGGGCGGGACAGAATATTCAAAACACGCTTGAGCCGCTTTCAAAACTGGCTAAACAAAATCGCCTTGGGGAAATTCGAAATGTACTGGGGAATATCGAAGATAAAGTGCTGTCACTGTTGGCGCAGCTCTAACGCGGATTATTCGAAAATATCATTCTCATGCGTCATTTCTCAGCTTTACAAAAATCTCGGAATGGGAATGTCCAAAAACATGGTTTCTGATTGACGGGCATACCGGATGTAGGGGTTCAAAATCTTGAACCCCTACGATATGCTTGCGTCGCTCTACAAGTTTTGTGCTTTGAAACGACCCCAGCAAGGCAAATCCAAAACTGAAGTTTTGCACTCCGGCTTTTGGCGATTACAAGAGAAAGGCATAGCCGATTTTCGCAAAAAACGTTCGGTTTTGCAAAGTGAGATCGTAATTGTTACCGCTGGAAGCATTGCCGGAATAGCCAAAAAAAGCGACAGTCTGTGGATTGATTTTGTAAGAAAACAAAAGCTGGTTAAATAGTGAACTGATTTCCTCGCTCCCGCCAAAATCAATCAAACGATACTGTGTAATCAGCCGAGCAAAAGCGCGAAGCGTGAAATTGTAATGAATTGTGGATTGCACTTGATTGAAATCCAAAACGCTCGCCCCGCCCGCCGATAAGCGCTGCAGCGTGTGATTGGCCGTGACGCGAAGCCGCCGCCCCATTTTTAAGCCAAGATTTGAAGCGACAACAAGTTCGTCAGCTTTTTGAGCATTGCGAAAATCGACCGCTTCTCCAAATTGCGTGCGAACGGAAAAATCGAATCGACCGCTCGGTTTCAGGCTCACCAGAAATTCCGCGCTTTGCAAATCGTATTCAATTTCCTGAAAAAGCTCTTTTTCAGCATAAAAATTCGCCACGAAAACAGATTGCAGCGGCCCAAGTAAGAATGTGTTAAAAGAAAGCGCCTGGTCTGTCAACAACCCGTTATGATCCGAAGTGCGAGAAGCGAAGAATCCAGTATTGATTTGCGAGTACCACGCGTCGCCCCGGCTCCGAAATCGTCTTTGCAACGCGCCGGAAAGCTGGCGAACGTCGACCCTAGGAATGAAACCGGCGTCGGCGCGAAAATCCCTGCCCAAATCGCGGTAGGTCACATTGCCGACCCACTTTCGCGAGCCGTGCTGCAAGCGAATTTGACCGCCCAAGCTTCTGAATTCTCCCTGTTTTTGCTTGAAAGAGTCAGCAATCGCCGGCGCATATTCCGTGTTGCTGCCAAGCAATTGGAAACGCATGGTGTTGGTTCGTGAAAATCGCACAAATCCGTCAACACTCCCGACTCTGTTGTGATAGTTTTCGCCGTTTCTTTCCGACAAGAGAACCCCAACAGTTGAAGCCCCGCCAACATCACGACGAAATCTTAAAACGCCGGTATTGACGTCTTGATCTAACGAAGCGCTCCGTGATCCTTGATTGCTCGGAAAAATGAGATTGTTGATGCGGTCGCGAGTCAGGAAAACGCCGACCGCGTTGTCGCCTTGCTTGCCGCTTAATTTTAGGCCGCCTTGCGGATCAACAACGGTTCGCGTAAAAACAGCGCGCAGCGGCGTTGTAAAAAGATCAGCGCCTTCAAGAAAGAACGGGCGTTTTTCCGGCAGAAAGAGCGCGAAACGCGTGTTTACGTCCAACTGCGCCGCGTCCGCTTCAACCTGCGAGAAGTCGGGATTGGCGGTGGCGTTGAGAATGAGATTCGGCGTGATTCCCCACTTACCGGTGAAACCAAACTCGCCGTCAGGATCGCCGTTTTCTACGCTTCCCACAGGGAAATCAGTGCGTGCATCACTCCGGTTCGCCGTCACTGTCGGGCTCAATTCGATATTCCTGCCCGGCGTAATTCCTTGAATCCCGCTGATTTTGTTCATCTGGCAAAGCAAGCAATTGTTGTTGCGATCTGTGTACATCCAGGCCATTCGATGGCGCATATTGCGCGGATACGAACGCCCGACGTCAAAGCCCCAGGTTTGCGGCTTATCAGTTTTGGGAAATCGAAGTTGGCTAAAAGGAATGGCAATTTCTATTTCGTAGCCGTCTTCGGTGATGCGTCCCGCTGAATTCCAAATAGCGTCCCAGGAAAAATCTTCAAATCCTTCTGAAGCGCTAAACGCCGCGTCCGCCTGAACGCCAAGCGGATTGACGCGGAACTGAAAAGCCCGCCGCTGATCATTAAATGTATCCAGCAAAATAACGATGTGATCATCCTGCACAAAACTTTGAATGGCGTCGCGGTCTCGGATGTGCGCGCGGATTTGCTGCGGGTTCGGGTCTTGACATTTGACCGCGACAAAAAAATGATTATCGTTATAAGCGACGAAGCATTCCGTCCGCACAGGCGGAGAAATATTGTCTCCCGGAAACCATTCGTACTTAATCTCAAAACGCGCCGCTTCAGTCCAAGCCGGTTCATTGACGCGTCCGTCTATCTTGATGGGAGAAGAAACGCGCGTTATGGCAATGTTTTGCTTCGCGGGCGGGGATTCTTGCGATGCAAGCAAAGTGTTCATCGAAATCAACAGAATCATCAAAAGAGATGGGCGGTTTTGCTGGATTGCGCGGTGGAAATTGAGCATGGAAGATTCGATTTTGGGGGTGAAGATGTACAGCTATGAAAGAGAGACAGACGAGGTAAGAAGAGGTTTAAAAGAAGTCTTAACTGATGTTACGCGCCAGCTTCATAATACAGCAACCTTTTATCAAAGTCATTCGGCGGCGGCGGCCTACCGCCAACCTAATTTCGGGACGCCCAAATTCTCGTTCCCAATCTCTGGATTGGGAGCGCAATTGCACTCGAAACTCCAGTTTCGAGTGAATACTTTGGCTCGAAACCGGAGTTTCGAGCTCATCTCCATTCCCAAGCCGGAGTTTGGGAACGAGCCGCAAGATTCGATTTTTGGGGTGAAGATGTACAGCTACGGAAAAGAGACAGATGAAGCAAAAAGAGGTTTAAAAGAAGTCTTAAACAAAAACCGGCAGGAAGTTTCCCGACGCGGCTGACGATCGCCGCGTCGTAATAATCAAGGTATGAGCGTTGCGCTTGCGAGCGGCTATCCTTTATGAATTTCCGTCTCGTAGGTCATTTCCGCAACCTGACCAATCATCGCTGAAACCGAGCAATATTTTTGGCGGGAAAGTTCGATCGCGTCTTTAACCGCTTTTTCCGAGATATCGCGGCCATTGACGATGTAACGCAGGTGAATTTTTGTAAAAACGCGCGGATGCTCTTCAGCGCGTTCGCCTTCAATGCGCACCTGAAAGCTGGTCAGGCTCTGTCGCTTCTTTTGTAAAATCGAAACAACGTCCAAAGCGGTGCATCCAGCGACGCTGACAAGCAATAATTCCATCGGACTTGCGCCGGCGCCGTTGTCTTCCGGATCGCTCGGCGAATCGATGATAATACCGTGCTTAGAACCTGATTCTGCGGCAAATTGTAATCCCCTGATCCAAGAAACCTGTGCGGTTTTCATAAGCTCCTGTCCTGTCTTCTCGTTTATGTCCGAAACGTGCTCTTTCGAGATTAAGGTAACTCACAAATATACAAAAAGATACATCTGCAACGCAAAGCTTTTCTTCCTGCATCTTGCGACCATAATTCAAGCCCCAAGCATCGACGTCGATTAATCTTTTTTGTCATCAAGACCAAGTCGACGCAGCTCCTGGAGCGAAATTTTCTCTTCGTAAATCGCTCGCCCAATAATGACTCCGGACATGCCCTGCGCGTTTAGCCGTTGGACGTCCTGAATAGACGAAACGCCGCCGCTGACAATAAAGTTCATCTTTGAAAATTTCTTGGCAAGCTTATTATGAGGGTTGGTGTAGCGGCCAGCCCGATCAAAAAGGCCAGGTTCGCCAGTATATCTTGGTGCGCAGCCAAAGCCCGTAAAGTCCCATGCGCTCGAACACGACGATAAAAATCAAAATGAGGCCGAATAAGACGAACGTGATGTTCGGCAGCCCGCTCAAGCTCATCCATTCCGCTGAAATCGTTTTAAGTAAGTCGCCAATGATCGGGATGTTTTGCACCGACTCCAATTTGACGTTCAGAAACGTGACCACGGCGCCTCCCATAATCGAGCCCAGAATTGAGCCGGGCCCGCCGACGACCACCATAGTGAGAAAAAGAATCGATAGAACGAGGTCGAAAATGTTGGGGTTGATGAATCCAAGAATGAACGCGTAGAGTCCGCCCGCTATACCGGCGTAACAGGCGCTAAATGCGAACGAGAGCGTTTTGTAGAAAGACAGGTTTACGCCCAGCGCGGAAGCGGCAATATCACTGTCGCGAATAGCGATAAAAGCGCGCCCGACCCGAGTGCGCGTAATGTTGCGCGCCGCCAGCGTCAACAGAACGGTGAACGCAATGATGACAAAATAAATTTCCGTGTTGTCGATGTCGGGCTTCAGTGAAAACAGGCCAAAATCCATGTCGGGAACTTGCAGTCCCATATGCCCGCCAAAAATCGAAACGCGCCCAATAATTTGCGTCACCGCCATGCCAAACCCAAGCGTGGCAATCGCAAGATAGGGGCCTTCGAGCCGAAGCGCCGGAAGGCCGAGCAGAAAACCAAATCCGGCGGCGACAATGGCCGCGAGCAGAATTGCGAGCGGAAAGGGCAGGCTAAAATGAATCATCGAAAGAACAGTCGTGTAAGCGCCGATGGCAAAAAAACCGGCATGGCCCAGCGAGATTTGTCCGGTGTAACCGATCAGGACGTTCAGCCCGACGGTGACGATGATGTGGATGGCGATGAGATTGATCAGGTAAAGATTATAACTCGGCGTGATAAAAGGCGTTACGATTAGCGCGGCGATCAGCGCAACAAACCAAAATTTGTGCGTCCGATCCTTGCGCAGTTGAACGTCTTCGTAGTAATCGCGCTTGAGATCCATCGTCTGTTTTTCTTCAGGTTCAATCGTCGTTTTCTTGCGCGATCACTTACAAATTTTTTGGGCAAGCTCTAAAAACTTTCGAACGAACTTTCCAGCGTCAACTATGCTCCGTTCCATTAACGCGATGGTTGATTTCCATCAGTGAATCATGCAGGTCGACGCCGTTGGCCTGCAGCGGATCGATGTTTCGGACCAATTGCGCTCGCAGCTCAAGCAAGCTCTCAACATTGTGCTTCTTCCGGTCTTTCACCATCTTGATTTTCATCAATTCTTTCTGCCGATCTTGTTTTGGATTGAAGCGGCCGTTTAGCTCGCTGCATTGGTTGCACACGCCGCGCTTGCTGACCAGCGCGCACGTTTCATCAAAAATGGCAATCATCGTCTGGCGGGCGTCGCGCACAAGGTGTTTCACGCTTGCCGGGGTTCTTTGCAGGATTTCCGCAATCTCGTCAATCTTGAAAGCGTAGACGTCTTTGAGAAGAATCGCGATGTTTTGCTCGAGCGAGAGCATTTTTCCAACGCAGCTAAAGCAATAATCGATATGCTCGCGGATTTCGTAAGCGCCTTGCGGCGAATGGTCGTTTATGTGGTGGATTTTGTCCAGAAGGCCGGCTTCGGAATGCGCACGCTCGCGCGTTTTCACAAAAGTGTCCGTCCGCCAACGCGCTTGTTTTTTCAAATGTCTGCGCGCCCGATTGGTCGCAATGGTGAAAACCCAGGTTTTTAAATCCGCATCTTGACGAAATTTTTTCACGCCTTCGAAAGCCAGGATGAAGACGTCCTGCGCGAGATCTTCCGTTTCATTTCGGCGGGCGGTAAGACGATAAAGGTAGGATTTTAGCTGAGCTTCGAATTCCGCAAATAATTCGTGAAATGCGCGAATATCCCCGGCTTGAGCTTTAGATAATTTCGTCGTTTGGATCATACGCGAGACTGATAAATTATTCACAAGAAGCGCCGGGCGTCAGGATCATGGAATGCCGTGAACCGAAGAGCCGACATTCCATGATCCCTAAAGCCGGACGCGCTTCCTACTCAAAAATGTCGTACATCGTTCCCACCAAGCTCAGATCCTGGCTCTTCGGCGGGCTGAGCGGATTGCTGGCTTTGAGCTCCATGCGGAACTGATTAAAAGACGGCAAAGTGGTTACGGTTTTTAAAGCATCTGCGTCACTGTACATGCCGAAATGGACAAAAGTCTGTCCGTCATCTTGCAAAAAAGTGCAGTATTTGACGCCGGGATGACCAATTTTACGCAAATCATTCATGACCACGGCGATGTTTTTCTTGTTGGTTTCAACGAATGATTCCTGAACAGTGTATTCGACTTTAACGCTTTTCATGATTTCCCTCTCAAATTCAGATTTTACAGTTTAATTGCGACCTATATTTCTTAGAGTCCCACTACTGCCAAAACGATCGGGAATGCGTCAAAAAATTTAAAAACCGTTTTTTCGACACGTTTCTGAATACCATCTGGCGGACGCTTTCTGCGTTCTTTGGCCGGTTTCGTAATCCACAAAATGCAGCCCGAAACGCTTTGAATAGCCTTCCGCCCATTCGAAGTTGTCCATCAATGACCAGGCAAAGTAACCCTTCAAATTCACGCCGCTCTCAATCGCTTCGTGCGCCGCTGTCAGGTAGCCTTGCAAGAAATCAACGCGATTCTGGTCATCAACTCGACCGTTTTCAAGAACGTCCGGCATGGCGCAGCCGTTTTCGGTAACGTAAATCTCGGGGGAATCATAACGCTTGTCAATCCATTGCAGCAGCTTGCGGAATCCCCAGGGAACAATGTTCCACTGCATGTCGGTTTTTTGCCAATCAGCGTCAGAACTGAGAGCGACTTGCTGGTCTTGTGAAATGCCGCCGTTGCCATAAACCGGATTTTTAGCATCCACGTTTGAAGCGTCTGCCGCATACATCGTCGTGTAGTGATTGAGACCGAAAAAATCCGCCGAATTTCGAAGCAGAGCTTTTTCTTTTTCCGTAAAGCGCGGTAACCTTTCCCCAAGTCTTTCCCGCATAACTCGAGGATAATCGCCTTTGTAAATTGGATCGGCAAACCAGCCCAGAAAGAACTCTAACGCCCGTTGCGCGGCGGCTTTGTCCGCATCGCTGTCTGTCAACGGTTCGCGCCAGTCGCAATTGTTCGTTATCCCGATCACGCCCTTTTGCGACGTCTGGAATTGAGAACGGTATTTTTCTACTGCCAGAGCATGAGCGCGCAGCATGGTATGCGCGGCCTGATAAGGCTCATCGTTCGAGATGCGCCCAGGAGCGTGAACGCCCATCCCGTGCCCAAGAAGAGCGTTACACCACGGCTCATTCAAAGTCAGCCAATGCTTAACGCGATCACCGAAGGCTTCGAAGCAAACGGCTGCATAATCGGCGAAATAGTTTGCCGTTTTGGGATTCAGCCAGCCGTCGTGCTCAATTTGCAACGCCAGCGGCAAATCCCAGTGGTAAAGCGTGATCCAGGGCGTTATATTTTTTGCCAGCAGAGCGTCGATCAGGTTGGAATAAAATCGAATCCCTTCCGAGTTTGGCTTGCCTTTGCCAGTCGGCTGAATGCGAGGCCACGAGAGCGAAAAACGATACGCGCTGACTCCCATTTCCGCCATAAGCACAACGTCTTCTTCAAAACGTCGGTAGTGGTCACAGGCGGTGTTCCCATGGTCATTATTTTTTACTTTTCCCGGCGTATGACTGAAAGCGTCCCACGTCGAAAGTCCTTTTCCGCCTTCAAGCCACGCGCCTTCAATTTGATAGCTTGAAGTCGCCGTTCCCCACATAAAATTCTCTGGAAATGTTTTCAAAAGATCCTCCTCCCCTTCGTCAGGCCCCCTTGCCTGAAATTCTTGTTAAGGTTTTCACTCCGACCATGCTTTCGCAACAGCTTCAGCAACGGTCGGCGCAACGTTTTTATCTAGAGCCGACGGCAAAATTTCTCCGGTCGCCGGATTGTCGACGTAATCTGCCAAAGCGTGAGCCGCCGCAATTTTCATTTTTTCAGTAATACGCTTGGCCCGTGCATCCAACGCGCCGCGAAAAACGCCCGGGAAGGCAAGAACATTATTTACCTGATTTGGAAAATCGCTTCTTCCCGTACCCACGATGAAAGCGCCCGCTTCCTTCGCGGCCTCAGGCATGATTTCCGGGATCGGGTTGGCCATCGCCAAAACGATCGGTTTTTCGCCCATGCTTTGCACCATCTCCTTCGAAACGATGTTGCCGACGCTCACGCCGATAAAAACGTCCGCGCCTTGCATGGCTTCGGAAAGACCGCCGTCCCGGTTCTCGCGATTGGTGATTTGCGCGATGCGCATTTTGGTCATATTTGCCTGAATGTCCGTACGATTGCGAGAAATAATCCCCTTCGAATCACAGACGATGATTTCTTCAACGGGCTCGCAAACGTTCGGGTCGTGTCCTACGCAAAGCAGCAGTTTTGCAATCGCCGCCCCGGCCGCGCCTGCGCCGTTGACCACTACGCGCAAATCCGTCAATTTCTTGCCGGCTAATTTGGCCGCATTGATCAAAGCCGCCAGCAAGACAATCGCCGTCCCGTGCTGATCGTCGTGGAAAACAGGAACGCCAATATCCTGCAATGCGTCTTCGATTTCGAACGCGCGCGGCGCGGAAATGTCTTCCAGATTGACGCCGCCAAACACCGGGGCGATATTTTTGACCAAATTGATAATCTCGAAAGCGTTCTGTGTATTGACGCAGATCGGGAAACCGTCGATATCGGCGTATTCTTTGAATAAAATCGCCTTGCCCTCCATGACCGGAATGGCGGCGTGCGGCCCGATGTTTCCCAAACCGAGAACGGCGGAACCGTCAGAAACGATTGCGACGGCGTTGCGTTTAATCGTCAAATCGTACACTTTATCCGGCGCATCGGCAATTTCTTGGCAAACTTGCGCCACGCCCGGCGTGTATGCTAAAGCAAGATCGTCCTTCGTGTCTATTTTGACTTTTGTCCGTACTTCTAATTTACCGCGATGCTTTTTATGCAGCCTGACGGACTCTTGAAAATAATTCAATTTTGGCCTTTCGATTTTAATTCAGAACGATCAAATTAAGTGATCTCGTTGAAAAGGCAACTGATTTGGTTTTATCAATGTTCCTTGCTCCAAAAACAATCGTTGCAATAATCTGAAAACAAAGTATTCGTCGTGCCATGAAACGCTTTTTCACAGCCTGCTTTTTTGCCGGCCTTCTTTCGAATCCATTGCTCGCCGAGGAAGCGACTCTGGATCGCCTGACTCGAAATGCGCTGGCCAAACTTCATAATCTTGAGCTTTCGGAAGCTGCAGCAAAATTTGATTCCTTGCTGTTGTTGGCGCCCAATGATCCTCGAGGCGCTCTACTGAAATCCGCGCACGAATACCTCATTTTTATTGATGACAGCCGCAATGAGCAAACGGTTAAAAGCCTGCAAAAGTGGATCGACAAATCCATCCGGCTCTCGGAAAAAAAGCTGGCCCGTGAGAGAGGCAACGCCGAATATTTAAATTATCTGGGGCTGGCCTACATGTACCAGGCGGGGCTGCACGCCGCTCAGGAAAATTACCTGCGCACATTTTGGTATATTCGCAACGGCGTCAAAACGCTAAAGCGCGCCGTCGAAATCGACTCGACGCATTACGACGCTTATCTTGGGCTGGGCGTTTTCCACTACTACGCCGACGTCATGCCGAAATTCATCAAAACCGTTTCATCATTTCTGGGGCTGGAAGCCGACCGCGCCGCCGGGTTGCGCGAGCTCAAATTGGTTCAAAGAAAAGGGCGCTACTTGCAAGAAGCCGGAGCTCTGGCTTTGGGAGACGTCTACGTGAAGTTTGAGGATAAATTCGAAGACGCTCTCGCGATTTTTCGGCAGGTTAATGAGCGATATCCGGCGAACGTTTTTTACCAACTTTATCTGGCGCAATGCTACCGCCGTACCGGGCGGCCGCACAAAGCGCTGGAAACTTTTGAGGCAATGCTGCGAAACAGGCAAAACTCCAAATTTCCAAGCATGAGTCGCGCCGGGTATTATTGGACCGGCGAGCTGCATTACGGGCTAAATGATTTTAAGCGAGCCGAGGCCTACTATGACACAACGATCAGCGTATTCGATCAGCTTGAGAAAGGGAAGTACCACTGGGCTTACGCTTATGGCTGCTACAAAAAAGGGCTGTGTCTGGAGCTGTTGGGAGACCGGGCAAACGCTGAAGTTTTCTACAAAAAAGTGCGCAAAAAAGACAACGCCGCCGCTCATGATTTAGCTAAGGAACGGCTCAAAAAACCGTTGCTGGCCGTGGACGTTGCTTTAATTAAAGGGCGCAATTTCTTTCGTGTAAAAATGTATGAGGAAAGCGCCCAAGTTTTGCAAGAAGCTCTGGCAAAAACAAAGGCGGAAGACGCCGAATATCCGGAAAAGCGCAAGCCCGAACTGCTCTACAATTTAGCCAAAATCAGCTACGAGAAACGCGCTTACGACGACGCTATCGAAAAATTTCAGGCCGTCATCGACGCTAAGAAAGTCGAGGGGGAATGGCTGAAGCCCTGGGCGCGTTTTCGGCTGGGGGAGTGTTTTGCACGAATCGGGAATACGGCAAAAGCGCAGGAAATGTATGAGAAGGCTCACGCCTACGATGATCCGGATTTGCGGTTTGAAATCAAGAAAAAGCGCTGACGCCGGGGCCGCCCAAAACGAATTTCGCCATCTCGGGGAAACAAAATTGGGTGCGTTTCCTGTTTCGAGCGACCATCAAACATCTGCGCCTAAAGATTCGGGAAAAAGATAATTTTGGCAAGACCAGCGACGACGGCGAGCAGAAGGAAAATAACGAAGTATTGAACTCTCGCCGTTCCCTTGACTTTCGCTTCCAACGCTTCAAGCTTTGCGTCGTTTGTCCCCGCAATCGCTTTCAGTTCGGCGCGTATATTGTTTTCCAGAGTCTTCACTTGCTCTTCCAACGGCTCAATCTTGCCGTTTAAAGCGCCAACTTCGGCGTGCACGATACTCTCAAGGCTGCGAGTCTGTCGGCTCAAGTCTTCTAACTGCTCTCGCGACTTGCCTTGCTGCTCCTTGGTCTGCACGGAAATTGAATTCAATTCGGAATTAAGCGAAACCAGCGATTCGCGAACGTCAGCTTCCAGACCTTTGGTTTGCGCGGTTATTGATTGCAATTCCGCCCTAAGTCCGCTGCCCAAATTGCGCGTTTCGTACGCCAAACTCCCCACTTTGGCTTCAACATTGATCAACCGCCCCAAAGGCGTAAGCTTCGCCTCCTCCACGTCAGTAATGTCAAACAGGTCGGTCAAAATTTCCTGGATAATCGGCTTTAGCTGATCTCGTTCTGCATTCGCTTCACTCATTGCTTACTCCTCTGGGTCAAAATCTAAATTCCTGTGGCTTTATAGAAAAACGCGCTCGTCAGCTCCAGCCGAGAACCGCGGAGCGCGTCTCTTGCAAATTTTAAGAATGCTCAATGAATGGTTGTAGCACCTTCCCCGTCCAAAAGCGGAGAACCCGCCGGCAGGAAACCGGCACATTGCCTTTTCATCAATTCAGCACGACGGGTGCGCCGTAGCCAAGCTTTTTCAACCTGTCTAACTGCGTCGCGGCGTCGCCGACCACCAAGTAGATCATTTTGTTCGGATCGACGTACTTCCTCGCCAATTCCTGAATGCGCCCAACCGTCATTTCCTTCACCACGCCTTCGCGTTGTTTCACGTAATCGTAGGGCCAGTCGTACGCACTGATATTTTGCAGCATATTTAATTTCGAACCAAGCGTTTCGAAAGCGCGAGCATTACTTTTCAATAAAAAGCTCTTCGTCGTTTTCAAATCCGACTCGTTAAATCCAGCGGGATAATTTTGCAAGATTTCCTTCACCAAATTCGCCGCTTCAAAAGTTACGTTTGACCGAACGCCGCTGCCGATGGTGAAGGCCCCGGGAATGTCCGAGCCTGCGAAGGAGGAACCTATCCCGTATGTGTATCCCTTGCCCTCACGCAATTCTTGCGTCAATTGTGACGCGAATCCGCCGCCGCCCAAAATGTAATTCATCACAGTCGCCGGATAGTAATCGGGATCGGTGACGGCCATCGCCGGATAGCCGAAACGAAAAACCGACTGTTTGGCTCCCGGAACGTCATAAAAATAAACCTGCGAAGCCTCCGGCGCAGCAGGAATTGCATAATTTGGAAAAGTGATCTGCTTCTCAGGCCAATTGGCCGCAATGCTTTGCAAAGAAGCCGTCACTTCGTCTTGAGCGACATCACCGACAACATGAAACCTGGCGACCGACGGAGAAAAGTACGCCTCATAATAATTTTTAAGATCCTCCAAGGTGATTTCAGTAACGGAGGCTTCCGTGCCAAGCAGATTATTGGCAAGGATGTGGCTTTCGCCGTAAATCAAGCGATTATAAGCGTTTGTCGCGATGCTGTTCGGGCTGGCCTGCTGTTGCCTGATTCGGCTGAGCGTGCTTTGTTGGCTGAGTTCAAATTCTTTTTCATCCCAGCGCGGCTGCAAAAGAATTTCTTCCACCAGGGCGACCGTTTTGCCGTAATTTCGCGCCAGAGTATTCGCGGAAATTACGATGCTTTCGCGGCGTGCGGCTACAGAAATCCGCGCTCCCAATTTTTCAATCTCCTGCTCCAACTCTTCCGGGGTTTTATTGCGCGTTCCTTTGCTCATCAAGGTTCCGACCAGGTTGGCAACGCCGACTTTCGCAGGATCGTCTAGCAGGAGACCGCCTTTTAAAACAAGATTGAACTGGACGAGAGGGACTTCGTTATTTTCAACACCGTACAATCTCAAACCGTTGTCGAGGGTTGTTTCCCAAACGGCAGGGATTTGCATTTCCGGCGCATTTCCATAAGGCGGCTCCACCGTACGATCAAAACTGGAAGGCGTGCGTTCATAGGCCGCGTCCTGCTCCAGATTAAATTCTTCTTCAGCGCCTTGCACAATTTTTTCTTCAACAACATCGGCGATCGCGGCGTCTTCGAGGGCCAGTTCGGCCTTGCCTTTTGGCACAAAACTCGTCGCCACGAAAGGCCGATTCTTGATATATTGCTCATAGACGCGCATCACGTCTTCTTTGGTCACGGCAAGAATATTTTTAACGTCTTGATTGATAAAACCGGGATCATCGGCGAAAATGTTGTATTGCGCCAACTGAAACGCCTTGCCCAGGACGCTCGAAAGTCGGTTGTAATAGCCCGTTTCCTGCCCCGCCTTAATTCGATTCAAATCAGATTCATCGAAACTCTCTTTTTCGAATCGCGCAAAGGCTTCGTCAACGGCGGCGCGGACTTCGTCGAGATCAGTTTGATTGAAGGCGCGAATTCTGAGCCTAAACTCGCCCGCCAACTCAGAATTATTGCTGAAAATGCTAACGTTCGGCGCCAACCTTTTTTCTTCAACAATCACTTTGTAAAACGGGGATTTTTTACCTCGCGACAGGAGTTGTGCGAGAACGGCGAGCGGGTATGAATCAGGATGGTATTGATACGCCGCGGGCCATGCAAGCGTCAATTCCGGGAGTCGCGCGAAATTGTCCTCGTGGACAAGGCTTTTTGAAGCGTCCAGAGTTGCCGCACGTTTTTCCATTGGAGCGACTTCTTCACCGCGCGGAATCTCGTCGAAATACTTGTGAACCCATTCCTTGGCCTGCGCCGTGTCAAAATCCCCTGCGACGACGAGGGTCACATTGTTCGGGACATACCAGCGGCGGAAAAACTCTTTGACGTCTTCAAGCGTTGCGTTTTGCAAATCTTCCAGCGAACCGATGACTTGCCAATTATAAGGGTGATCTTCCGGGTAGAGATTTTTGCCAATCACGTAGGATGTGTGGCCGTAGGGATTGTTATCAATGCCCTGTCGTTTTTCGTTTTTGACAACCTGCTTTTCTTTCGCGAGCACCGGCTCAGTCACGGTGTTGATGAAATAGCCGAGTTTGTCCGCTTCCGCCCAAAGCATTTTTTCCAGCGCATCGTTGGGCACGGTTTGAAAATAATTGGTGCGGTCGCGGCTGGTTGAGCCGTTGGCGCCGGAACCGCCGATTCTCGCGCTCAGTTTGTCCAGTCCGCCTTTACCCAGGTTTTCCGACTCCAGAAACAACAAATGCTCAAACAAATGCGCAAAGCCTGTTCTGCCCGGCTTTTCCCTTGCCGAACCGACGTGGCTGGTCAGTGCGACTGCAACGACCGGATCGGAGCGATCTATGTGAAAAACGACCTCCAAACCGTTTTCCAGGGTGAATTTTTCGAATTCCACCGAAAAATCTTTTGATCCTTGATCAGATGAACACGAAAGCCCCATGCCGACAAAAACGACGGCCGCCAAAGTTTTCGAGAAAAACTGCTTCATTCTTTGATTTTCCATTCTTTCGGTTGCGGATTTAAACCTGTCTCGGTACAAGATTGTCTTGCAATGCGCGAGCAACGGCCTCTGACTTAGACCGAACTTCAAGCTTGCGATAGATATTTTTGATATGTGAATGCACCGTCTCTTCGCTCACAAAAATCGACGCCGCGATCATCTTATAACTTTTCCCCTGACACAAAAGCTGCAAAACTTCCGATTCACGACCAGTCAATTTCACGGCGTCTTTTGCGGGACGATTGAAAGAGCTCACCACAAGGCGCGCGATGCTTGAGCTCATCGGCGCGCCGCCGTCCCGCGTTTCGCGAATGGCTTCCAGGAGTTTTTCGGGCGACGTGCTTTTTTCCAAATAACCGCATGCCCCGGCGCAAAGCGCATCAAAAACCACCTGTTTGTCCCGATGTATCGTGAGCACCACGATGTCGAGCTTCGGCAGTTCTTCTTTTAGTTGCTGCACGCCCACGATGCCGGAAGCGTCAGGCAGGCCAATGTCCATCAAAACGACGTCGGGCGGATCATTAAGAATTCCCGCAACGCCGCTGGCGCAATCCGGGTATGCGCCAATGCACATAAAATCCTCAGCGCCGTCAATCAAAAAAGCGAGTCCTTCGCGCAAAGTACTATCGTCTTCAACGATTGCCACAGTAATCATTTTTTCCACCCATGCATTAAGGGAAAAAAGCTGAAATTTATCTCTGCGTCAGGCTTTGTTTAAAATGTCATTAATCACAGGACGCGTTATAGTTCCTTCTCGTTTATCTCGATATCGTTCATCAGCGCACAAGATGGTGAAAACGTTCGCAAGAAAAATCATCACACCTTGAAAACTCTCTCGAAATACGTTGAAATTTCATCGAAAACTTCTTTTTGCTCATTTTCTTCAATCCCGGCCAGCGCTTTCGCAAGCCGTTTTTTGAATTCAATTTGCATTTGCCGGGCGATTTGTATGCGCTGGGCCTGCGGAGACCCCGCGCCGTGCATCGACTCAGTCAAATACCCGACGGCGTTTCTGCCAAGCGTCATATTTTCGATAAGGCGAAGAATTTTCATCCGGTTTTCCGTCGGAACGTCCGCTCTGCCCTGCAAGTATTTTCGCAGCAATTCGCCTGTTTCCGGTGCAGCGAAGTCTTTCTCAGAAGGCATGGTCACCATCAACCCGCCGGCCAAATCCTGAGCCAGACGTCCAATTTCATACGGCGTTTTCGTCACGTGGTGCTTACAGACGTTTGCGATCATGTCGTCGTTTAGAAACACGCCGGATTTGGTCTCGTGCGCCTGGTACGACGAGGCCACGCCGGTCGCATAAATCGTCTCGTTCAAATGCGTCATTTCAACTAGTTTATCCTTAACGTGCGAAGCCTTTTCGACACCGTTGAATTCCGCAATCGTCGCCGCCGCCCCGATTAAAACGTCGCCAACGCCGCTTTTGCAGACATAACTTCGACGATGGTAACACGTAAATCGTTCCACTAACATCGACGCAAACTCAAATTCGCCGTCCATAAATACGTGTTCCCAGGGAATGAACACATTGTCGAAAATGACCATTGCCTCTTGCCCGGAAAATCTGGCGTTGCCCGCGTCTTGCGAGCCGCCTTCCATGCTGCGCAGGTCGCAGGATTGCCGTCCATAAATATAAGTAACGCCTTCCGCCGTGACTGGAACCGCTCCGATAACGGCAAAATCCTTGTCCTTTTCCGACAGACGCATCGTCGGCATGACAACCATCCAGTGGGAATTAATGCACCCGGTCTGGTGCGCTTTTGCGCCGGAGATAAACAATCCGTCTGCGTTTCGCTCGGTGATATGAACGAACAAATCAGGATCAGCTTGAAGGTGCGGCGGCTTGCTGCGATCTCCTTTCACATCCGTCATCGCCCCACCGATCACAAGATTTCCGCGATGCATTTCCGTGATAAACGCTTTGAGCCGAGCATGGTAGGGCGTGTCATGCTTTTCATCAATTTCAAAAGTCACTGAAAAAAGCGCATTGAGCGCGTCCATCCCAACGCAGCGCTGGAAACACGTGCCCGTGTTTTGCCCCATTTTGCGCTGCATTTTGTTTTGCAAAACCAGGTCGTTGGCGCTGGTCGCCAGATGTAAAAAGCGATTAATCTTTTCGCCGGTAAAAGGAGAGACGGTTGTGGCAAGCTTCGGCTCGCGCACCGCCAAATCGTAAGTCTCCGCCACAGCATTGATGGACGGACGAATCATCGGGTGGTCAACGGGCTCTCTCACTTGCTCGCCAAACAAGTGGACTTTCAGGTTTCTCCCGCGCAGGCTTTCAATGTATTCTTCCCCGGTCACGATTTTAGACATTTGAGAATCTGCGGCGTTTTGCATGACAGGCGTCCGAGGTTGGTTTATCAAAAAGAAATGATCGGCGTTCGTCGCGCGCTCCCCCCGCGCTTCGTTGGGCTGAAACTCAACGTTTGTTTGAATAGTAGGGGTTCAAAATCTTGAATCCAGACACATTGTACCTCTGAAACTCACTGCCTGACACTTTTGCCCAAGTTTCTAAAACAGACGAAAAAGCTCGAAATTGTCATGCCGGAAGCATCTTTTTTGATCTATCCCTTGAACGCAATCGCACCGGGCGATAACAAAGATTCCTCCTGAATAACTGGTGTCACGTACGCCAATGCATCGCCTGTTGCTCAGACTTGAACATGGTTTCATTAGCACCGGGCTTGAGCCCGGTGATGCGCAAGGCGCTCATTTTCATCCCTTCCGCCGCGCTGGCGCGGCGGAAGGGATGGGAAGGGCGTCTTTAAAAATCTCCGTTCTGAAGAACGGAGCTAATGAGAATCAAAGAGTTGCCTGCGGGCTTTAATCGTGCGTACCAAACGGTGGTGCGTAACATCAGTGAATAACAAACCAGGGACTTTTGCGACAGCCTTCGAGTTACTCAGAAGCTACGGACGCTGCGACGGCTTCATCCGCGTTAGAACGCCCGTTTTCATCGTCAAACTTAACGGAGACGACTTTCGATACGCCCGGTTCTTCCATCGTAACGCCATACATTTGGCGGGCGGCGCTCATGGTCAATTTGTTGTGTGTGACAACGATGAATTGCGTCTGGTCGGAGAACTTATCGAGAGCGCCGGTAAACCTGCCGACGTTAGCGTCATCGAGCGGCGCGTCAACCTCATCCAAAATACAGAACGGGCTGGGCTTCACAAGGTAGAGCGCAAACAAAATAGAGATTGCCGTCAACGTCTTCTCGCCGCCGGAAAGCAGAGCAAGCGACCCGAGTTTTTTGCCCTTTGGACTGGCGTCAATTTCTATGTCCGCTTCCAGAGGATCATCGCCAACGAGCCGTAGGTCAGCGGCGCCGTTTTCAAAAAAGTTTTTGAAAACGTTGATGAAATTCTCGCGCACTTTTGAGAACATTTCATCGAATCGATCTTGCGCCGTTTTATTGATGACCCGGATCGTCTCCTTCAAGTTTTCTTCAGCAAGTAGAAGATCGTCTTTTTGGGCGAGCAGGAAGTCCAGACGTTCTTTTTCCACCTCAAAATCCTTGAGCGCCAGCAAGTTCACCGGCCCCATGCCGCGCAGCTTTTGCTTGATCTGATTAATTTCATCAGCGGCGGCGGCGGTGTCCATTTCGTCGGGCGCGCTGTGCTGCAAAACATCGATCTCGTAGCTTTCCCGCATCTGCTCGATGATGTTTTGCCGATTCATTTTCAGCTCGGAAGTTCGCAGTTCCATTTTGTGCAGACGGTCGGATATTTCATCTCGGCGACGGCGAACGCCCCGCAGCGCCTTGTCCTGTTCTTCAACTTCCTGCTTCCGGGTTTTGTAATCACGCTCAATTTCGTGCAACGCGCTTTCCAGCTCCTTCCGTTCACGAAAATCGACTTGCAGCAACTCGCGAACTTCCGCCACGCGTTCGGTAAGCTCTTCAATCTGGTTTGTCGCACTGACAATTTCTTCTTCTCTTGAGCGAATCGATCTCGTAATCTCAGTTTCGTTGCGTCGCAAACGATCCAACGTTTGTTCCAGATTTTTGCGTTCGCCTTGCAAGGAAACGAGCTCAAGGCGTTGTTTTTGAGCTTGCTCCTCCTTTTGCCCGAGACCGTGTTCAAAATCCTGCAATTCTTTTTGAAGCTCAGCGTATTGTTTTTCAACAACTTCTTTTTCCGCCGTCCGGGATTCCATGCCGGGTTGCAAAGAGGCGATCTCATCAGCAACAGCGGCGACTTTTGCTTCCAGCTCCGCCTTTTCTTCTTCGACAGAGCGCGCCCTCTCCTGCGACTGCTTCAATTCAACTTCCGCTTGCCCCAGTGCGACTTCGACGAACTGCAAGTTGGAAGCGGCAACCTTCCGAGATTGCAGCAATGTTTCTTCTTCTTCAAGGCGCTGTTTAAGTCGCACCTCATGTTTTTCCAAAGACGCCGCTTCGTCTATTTGCTGCGCCAACAATGTTTCAAGCTCGCCTTGCAATTTTTTGATTGTCGCCTGACGACCAACCAAACTTGTGTCCGCATCCCCGGAACCGCCGCCCCGAATTATGCCTGAAGTTTGCGTCATATCGCCGTCCAAAGTCACAAAAGTCGCTTCTGAATCTTTGTACTCGGCGGCGAGCCGCGTTGCCTGGGATAAATTTTCAACGATCCAGGTGTTTTGCAAGAGCGCGCTAACCCTGTCTCTTATACACATCTCCGAGCCCACGAGACTCCATTGCAT
>CAXHAT010000089.1:0-29472 GCA_964014485.1 uncultured Deferribacteres bacterium | reverse complement strand
CAAGAAGCTCGTCGGCAGCGTCAGATGTGTATAAGAGACAGCAATTATATTTTTCTTCTTTTCGCAGATCGTCGTTGGATTGATCGCAGCTCCGATATTTCTTGCGCTTGGTTACGGGCTCGCGGACATACAAAACAATGCCGACTTTTTGTTGTCCGCAACGCTGGGCGGACAAATTTTAAGCATTGTTCTTTTGCTGTTGCTGCTCAGAAACCAAAAAATCGACGTCAAAACTTATTTGAATTTTGGTAAAATGACCGGCAAGCTCGTTGCGATCATGTTTATCGCATTTGTTGTAGCAGTCGGACTGGTGGAGGTGATCGGGCAAGCTTTGGAGATAGAGCCAAATTCTATGATCATGGATTTGATCATGAACGGCAACATCGTTCTCGTTTTTCTCACGCTCACAATTTTTGCACCGATTTCGGAAGAGTTGTTTTTTCGCGGATTCTTGTTCAAAGAGTTGGAAGCGCGCTACTCCGCATTTGTTACGATAACGGTGACTTCAATCACTTTTTCGCTTTCGCATGCGCTGCAATATGACTTGAGCGAGGTCGGGATGGTGCTTTTGCTGGCCGTTGTTATGGGTTATTTGCGCTATCGCTGGAAGAATACTTACCTGCCTCTGGGCGTGCATTTTCTAAACAACTTCGCGTCGTTTCTGGCTTTTCTTTATATTTACTGATTTGCTCAAACGCAGGAACCTACGATCAATACCGCCCTACCGCGTTTTTAACAAGTTTGACGAGCAGATAGACCATAACGCAGACCGCCAAACTGATGAACAAGCTGAAAACGCTGCTGAAAAAGCTCATTTTTAAATCGGCGCTATAGAGGCGCAGCGTCATCGCATAAATGATAAAACCCGCCGGTATCGCGCCAAAAATCCCCCCGCTGCTACTCAATCCAATGTCCGTTTGCCGAACCATCAACATTCCAGCGGAAAGCACTGCGACAACCGCGGTCGCTTCAATCGATCCGCCGCCGGCGGCAAAAAGCGCTGCGCCGCCAACGCCCCCGCCAAAAACGCCCACAGCGGTTGCGTACATGACGTCCCCGCTAAAAACAATCGGAACGCCCGTCAACATGATGTAAATAACGCCGGCCAAAATGACCAAGTTGCTGTTCTCTGAAAGAAACGCGGGCACCCCCATCCGCATTGCTTCTGAAACCAATATGGTGGTCAGTATAAACGAAACGATGGTCCCCAGGTAGAGAAAGAGGGAAACCAACTCATCCTTGCTTTCACGACCGTAGTGGCTCGTCACCAGCCAAGAGATAAAACTAGAGACGCTCACCATAAATTTGCCGCCGTTGCCCCAATCATAGGGGTTGACGATCCACGTCCAAATAATGCCCGCGAAAAGGGGGAACCAAAGCAAAGAACTCGCGATCCAACTGGCGACCCTTTGTCTGCCGCCTTCATCCGCGTTTTCCATGCTGCTAAAACCGCCGAACCTTCTGGTCGGAAGCTGTTCAGGCGACTGAACGCGCTCTCGCGATTGTGCGCTTCGGTTACCGCTGCTCGGAGGGGGCGTCTTATTCTCTTGTTGTTTTTTCCGCCAGGGCAGTTCTTCTCGAGTGCGCGGAGGCGGCCCTGGAAAAGGTAATTTAGGAAGCGCTCCAACCGTCGCTTGTTCTCCTGAAGTTCCAGCTTTATCACGCGCTTGAGGAGGTTGTTGAGGCTTTCTTGCCGGCGGCGCGTCAGGCGTCGGAGCTTGACGCATGACGGGCTTCGCCGCAGGCTGAGGACGTTTACGCGCAGTCGGCTGTCTGCCGTTCTCCGAACCCGGCGGCTTGGAAACCGGAGCCTTCGATTTATTCTCGTCAATCATCGAAAGCGCGCGCCAGGCTTCTTGCTCGTGCTGTTTCACAGCGTCTGGCTGGCCGGAAGGGGCCCTGCGGGGAGTCCGTGGAGCTTCGGGAGCTTTTTTGTTTCTCACCTGCGTCTGACTCGCGGGAACGCTTTCTTGTACGGGATCAGCTACGGTCGGTATTTGCGGTTCCGCGATTTTCGATTTAACGGCGGCATATTGTTGCGCGCGTTCAAAGCGAGATTCAAGTACTTGAATTTGCAGTTGAGCCGCTTGAAGATTTTTGTGACCGATTTCTTCGCGTTCACTCGATTCGCGTACGGCTTTTTGCAGCGCGTCTATTTGCTGTTGCGCCAGCGCCAGGTCTTGCTCCAATTGTTTGTCTACAATAATCGGCGGAGGCGGCGGAGCTTCTTCAACAACCTGCGAAGGCTTGTTATTGGCTTCCAGATCATCAACGTCCAGCCCGGTCGTTGCTTTGAGCAAGATTTTCGGCGCGTCTTTGTACCCAGGCTGACGCAGAATAACTTCGGCGATAATTTTCTGGGCGTTTTCAGCATCGCCGCTTTGCAAAGCCGCGACAGCTTCCTGGTAGCGCTGTTCCAGCTTTTGCTGTGCTTTCGCATGGCGCAAAAGGTTTGGCACATCTTCGAGATCGGGGTAATATTCCAGGAGTTTCGTATAGTTTTCTACGGCGCCGCCCCAATCTTCTTTCAGTTCGCAAGCTTCCGCCGTTTCGAGAAAGTGCTTGATTTCGTATTCTTTCAGCAGTTGCCGGACTTGTTCAACGCGTCCCTTGGCGTGCGCTCTTTCAAAAGCGGTCAACGCCTCACGCAACCGATTATGCTCTAACGCATCCTCGCCTTTTCGCAGCCAAATAAGCTTCAACCGTTCCGTGGCGACAGGTTGCGCATTGTCGATGGAAAGCACTTCCTCGTACGTGCTCACCTGCGCCGTTTCATCCTCCGTATCAGCTCGGGCGAGAAGCGCGGAAACAAGTTGTTGCTTCAGGTCTTCAGAAGTTTCCCACGAGCCTTCGGTCAGCGCAAAAACCGCATTTGCCGCCTTGTTGGATTCGATCAGAATGTGGCTCAGGAGAAGCCGTGCGTCAGAATGATTCGGATCAGTCGTGATCGCGCGCATCAATTCGTTTTCCGCGTCGTCAATCTTGCCCTGATCGTAGTAACTCTTCCCAACCTGGTACAAACTTTCCGCCAGTGCGTAGTGCCCTTTGATCTCTTTTTTGACTTCTTCCAAAGGATGGTTTTCAATGATCCATTGCCAAAATAGAGGAAAAGCGCAGCCATAGCCTTCTTCATCGTCGGACTCAATCAAATCGCCGCGTTCCAAACGATGCAGAATAAATGCAAGGTCGTTTGGCTTCAGCTCAATTTCATTTTCTTCCAGCGCCAGATTGATTTCGTCATGGCTCAGCCGCTCATTGTTCAAATTCCCAATCGCCGCAGCAACCGTTCTTTCAACGGAAAGCATATTTTCCCACATCCAGGAATATAATTCGGCGGCTTCTTTCTTGGTCATCCCAACAGCGGCGTCAATATCACGCATGTAAGCCCAAGGCGTAACGTTCGGCTTATATTTGTGAGCGTTAGACCAAATCACCCGGCAAAGCACTTGCGTTAAGAAAGGATGGCCGTTCGTCAACTGCCAAATTCTGTTGATGGCGTCCTGCTCCCACCGCAGGCTTTTATCATTTTCCGATTGCCGGATGAGTTTTTCCAACGCTTCATAGCTGAGGATCGAAACGATTTCAACTTGATCGAAAATCGCTTGGGTGTAAGCGTCTTCGGCGTATCGTCCCAAACTGCAGATCAAGTTGATGTTTTTGCATTTTTTGATCTGCTTGACGATATAAGGCAAAAATCCTTTTTCGGATTGCTCTCGACGTGCGTAGGCGTGGGGTTCGAATTCGTCAACAAGAACGACCAGGTTGTTTTCGCCAACGGCTCTGTCTAAAACCGGCAAAAAAGTGTCCGCGAAATAGTTATCGTTCTCGAGGAAATGCCTTTTGGCGGGGGGAGTGACGGCTGCAGCCTGGGCTAGCGCTTCAGAAAAATCGTGCAGCAAATCCTGGTAAAGAAGCGACGATTTTTCTTTTAAATCGATGTACACCTGATTGTAGTCTTCATCGCTCAAGTCGCATTCAAGCTGAAGCAACAAAGACGATTTCCCGATTTGGCGGGGCCCGTAAAGCGCCAGAGTGTTTTGTTCGGGGTGTTCAATCAGTTCGAATATCCGATCGACGACGCCTTCTCGCCCCCAAAATTTTTCATCGTTATCAATGGGAGGCCCGGCTATATATGGATTTGAATACTGCATGTATGTTTGAAGTCGTTTTTCATCCCTAAAATAAGACTTCTTGTCCTTTTAAAATCCCACGCCGAAAACAGTCTCGAACTTTGCGATTCATTTGAGAACATCGCGAGCGGGAAAAGCTGGTGCGATAAGTCTATTGCGCTAATCAGATAATATTACCATTTTTCTATCGATTCTCGGAAAAATTCCTTTTTCAGATGACGAATTATGATCAAACGCCGCCAAAATGTGACGATGCGTTTAAAAGAGCGACGCTTGATCACGCCCTGGAGCGTTAAAGACCAAATATTTTGGACTTTTTTGTCCGAGTCGTATATTGAAAAGCAAACGTCAAAATGCTTGTTTTCAAGATGCGCCGAAGCCATGTTCTGAGCGCGCCAGGAATATAACCCAAACAGAAAACACCCCATGTCGTCCTTCTTGCAAAACAAAGCAGTCTGGTTTGCCGTTTTTGGCCTGATATTTATGCTCTCGTTAGATTTTTGGCGTTGGGGCGAAAAAATCGCTTTGTCCGCTTTTGGCCTCCCTGGCTGGATCTACTATTTTTTCTGGCTGCAAATATTTCTCGCCGCCGTTATCATCATCTACATAAAATACTACTGGAGCCGCGCCAACATCTCAGCAGGGAGCGATAGGTCTTGATGCTGCAATTTCTGGTTATTGCCGGCTATCTGCTCTTGACGCTCGTCCTTGGCGTGCTAAGCTTTCGCGCAAGCAAAGAGACGCCGACGGATTTTTTTCTCGCCGACCGTAAAACCGGAGCCTTCGTGCTGTTTTTTACGTTGATCGCCACCAACTTTAGCGCCTTCTTTTTCCTGGGTTTCGCCGGAGCGGGATATCGCATCGGCTATAGTTATTACGGCATTATGGCTTTCGGAACTGCGTTTGTCGCGCTGTCATTTTATTTTCTGGGAGACAAGATTCGGATACTCGGGGAGAAGAAAGGCTATATCACCCCTCCGGAATTGATCGGCGGACAAACTGCAAGCCAAATCCTGAAGTTCGTCTACCTCGCCGTTATGGTCGTTTTTACCATCCCCTATCTCGCCATCCAGCCGATTGGCGCAGGCTTGCTTTTGCAAGAAATGACCGGCGGATGGGCGTCCTATTTTCAAGGAGCTGTCGCGCTCACCGCGATCATAATTATCTACGTTTTCATTGGCGGCATGCGCTCCGTTGCATGGACGGACGTGTTCAAGGGCGTTCTCATGTTCACGCTGATGCTCGCGGCCGTTTGGATTATTGGCGAGCATCACGGCGGGCTCGCCGAAGCAAATAAAAAAGCCTTTCTTGCGAAGCCTGAATTGTTCTCACGATCAGGCGCGGGCGTTTTTTTTACGCACAAACTTTGGTTCAGCTATATGCTCCTTTGGTTATTGTGCGTTCCCATGTTTCCTCAAATGTTTACGCGATTTTTTATGGCCGGCTCCTCCCGTCCTCTCAAAATTTCGGCGGCTGTTTATCCGATAGTAACCGCGGTTCTGTTCATCGGGCCAATTATCATCGGCGTTCTTGGCCATCTCTCTTTTCCAGACCTTGCCGGAAAAGCGGCGGACAATATTCTTCCAATGATGCTGAACAAGTTCGTACCCGACTGGTTAGCCGCGTTTCTGATGGTTGGCGCGCTGGCGGCTTTTATGTCAACGATGGATTCTCAGCTTTTGGCGTTAAGCTCCATGCTGACCCGCGACGTTTACATGAAATTCTTTAAACAAGACGCTCAGTTGGGGCGGCAAGTGCTGGTCGGCAGGATTCTGGTTGTCGTTCTGGCGATCGCAGGCCTGGCCATCGCCTACCAGCCTCCCGCGACGATTTTTCAAATTGCAACACAAGCTTTTACGGGGTTGGCGGTTCTCTTTCCAACCACGGTCGCGGTGCTCTATTGGAAAAATACCAGCGCCGTGAGTTGCGTCGTTTCCATAGTCGTCGGAGAAGCGATGGTCGTCGGTTTTCAGACCGGTTTCCTTTCATCTGACTTGAGTTTTGGCTTTCTTCCCGTCGTGCCAATCGTTTTGACGGCGGCGCTTATCATTTGTGCAGGCTCAGCGATCCCGCCAATTCTAACGAAGCGGAAACAAACATAAGGGCTTTCATTTTGATCATGGATCAAAAGAATGAAATCATTGAAGCGGTAAAAACGGGAGACCTTGCCGCAATAAAGAAGCTTCTCAAAAAAACGTCGCAGCTAATACACGCGGAAACCGAGGCTGGAGAATCGATCATTCTGCTGGCCGTTTACTACGGCAAAAAAGAAGTCGCGGAATATTTGCTTTCGAAAGCGGCGCAATTGACACTTTTTGAAGCCGTTGCTGTAGGCCGAGAAGAAGAAACCAGAAAAGCCGTTCTTGAAAACCCGGAAAGCGTCAACGCTTATTCGTCAGACGGGTGGACGCCGTTGCATTTAGCCGCGTTTTTCGGCCATATAAACATCGTTGAATTCTTGATCGAGCAAGGCGCGGCGATAGACCTGGCTTCCAAAAACGAAAACAAAGTGGCGCCTCTGCACTCAGCGTTAGCAAATCGAGAAATCGCCATTGCCGAAATGCTGTTAGAGGCCGGAGCAGACGTCAATGTTGCACAGGCGAGCGGTTGGGCGCCTTTGCACTATGCCGCTGCTGTTGGCAACGAAACAATTGTCCAAAGCTTGCTCTCGAAAGGCGCTGAAGTCGCCCGCTCAAACCAAAACGGCCAAACGCCGCTGGACATAGCCCACGAAAAGAAGCACGAAAACATTGCCGATGCGTTGTTAGAAGCGCACAAACGAACATCAATTCGACAAGGCGAATAGTCATGGCTCAAGACACACCAAAAACTGACAGATTCACCCAGATTCAGGAAATTATTTTCGGAGAACATGCCGAGGCTTGGGAAAAACGGTTTTCAGAACTGGAAAACCGTCTCGCGGCGTTCGAAGAACAAACCGGAAAACATTTTGCTCAAACCAGCGATGAGCGCAAGCAAAGCAATTCGGAAGTTCAGGCTTCAATCAGCAAGCTGCAAGATCGCGTTACGCAGAATGAAGCCGTTGCCGAACAGCAAGTCGAAGCCCTGAAAGCCGCGTTTGAAAGCGCTTTGGGTCAACTGCGAGCTGAGAAAATGGACAAGTCCGCGTTGGGCGAGTTTCTGATCCAATGGGGCAAAGAAGTTAATTCACAATAAATTCTTCCTTCCCAATGTCGCTTCCGCCAACACAAAACTTTGAACGCCTGAGAGAATTATTGCTGATCGAGGACATCGCTCGCCTCGAACGCATTGAAAAGCAGCTCAAAATGCTTGATGCTCAGATTTTGGACAGCGACAGACTATTGGAGCAGCTTGATCCATTGCTGGTCGATCTCATCGGGGACAAAATTGTAGAAGGCCGTGAGCGTTTTGCCGAAGCGCTTTATCCCATCATTGGGCCGGCGATCAAGCGCCAAATCGAGGAATCAAAAGAAGAAGTCATCGATGCGCTCTACCCAGTCATAGGTGCAACAATCAGGCGTTCGATGAGCGAAGCCATCCGCAAACTCACCAAAACGCTCAACCAAAAAATTGACGCTGCATTAAGTACGCGTCGATTTACAAAAATTTTTAACGCATGGTTTGGCAAACCGGTCAAAGAACAAGTTTTGCAAGAAGCGCTGCCTTTTTCCGTGGAGGAAGTCTTCCTTCTCCAGCGCGACTCCGGCTTGCTCCTGGCCCACGCCGCCAAAAAGCAACGAAAAGATGAAAACACCAAAGAGCTTTTGGGAGGACTTTTGGCCGCCATCCAGAATTTCGCAAACGATATGTTCGACAACGACGACGAGGATCAATTACAGCAACTGATCTATCACAAAAGCGACGTTACGTTGGAAATGGGACGCCACGCCTATCTCGCCGCCGCGACCAAAGGCGCAATTCCGCCGACCTTCCAATCACGGCTGGGCAGGTGCGAACGCAAAATCCACAGCCTTTTGCATCAAGAATTTCGAAAGTACAAGGGCGACTCTTCCGTTTTCAAGCAGATCACGCCGCGTTTGAATCGGCTTTTGCAGGATGAATTTTTCCGTAAAGTCACCCCAAGTCCTCCAACCTCAACGGTCTCGCAAGGCTTCAAATTAGCCACAGTGTCAGCAATTGTTATTTTTTTGCTCTATCTTGGCGTTTCTCAATTATACAATGTTTTTTCGAAACAGGATGCTGCAACCCAAATTGAGCAGTACGCACGAAACGTGCCTGAGCTTTCAGATGCTCGCGTTTTCGCTAAAGTGAACAACGACGCGTTAGAACTTGCAGGGGAAGTCGCCGACTCATCAGATCGGCGGCTCTTGCTGACTTTCGCCAAAGAAGAATTGGGCGTTGACAGCGTCAACAGCCGTTATTTGAACGTCTCCGCGACAAAAATGGAGCGCGATGAAATACTTCAATTGTTAGCGAACTCAAGCGCGGCAATTGACTTTTCACGCTTCCGCTACCACATTTCCGGTACGACTTTGACGGTTTTTGGAGAGGTCAATTCCGAACGAGAACAATCGTGGGCGGGCGAAACTTTAGCAAGATCGTTGCCTTTCAAAATAATTGTCAACAACATCTCCTTGAACTCAGCAGACGCCGTCCTGACGGATTCAGTCAAAATATACTTCGATGCGTTTTCTTCGCGAGTCCCTGAGGGAGAAAAGGCAAAGCTTCAAAAACTTACCGATGCTTTACGGGATGCAACAATTCGCCGGATCAGCGTTGTCGGCTATTCTGACAACGTAGGCGCGGCGGCGAATAATGTGGCAATGTCCCAAAAAAGAGCGGAATCCGTGCAACAAGAATTGATCGTTCTCGGAATTTCTCCCGATATTCTGACAACGCAAGGCTTAGGCGCGGCAAATCCAGCGGCAGACAGCCAAACGGAAGCCGGCCGCGCACTGAATCGACGCGTCGAACTGACAATCGAGTACCATGAAAAATAGCAAGCGCCTTCTCAAGAAAAAGATTTGCATGCTGGGGCATTTTGGCGTCGGCAAAACCAGTCTTGTGCGCAGATTCGTCCACGGAATCTTTTCAGAAGATTACATTTCAACAGTCGGCGCTTTGGTTGTGCAAAAAAAACTAGAGAGCTTGCCTACAAACGCACAGGGCGCTGATCAGCTCACTTTCATTCTTTGGGATTTGGCCAACGTCGAAAAAATGTCGCCGCTGGTTATCAACCATTTCACCCGGTCTGACGGCGCAATTATCGTGACTGATTTATGCAGGCCGAAATCTTTCGATGAAGACCTTATTCAGATCAAAAAATTCATCGAACTCAACCCCGCCGCCAAGCTTATTTTCGCAGGAAACAAGGTCGACCTTGTTCAGCCGCCGCAGCGCGATCTGCAGCCGCTTCAGACCATCGCGCAGAACTACAAGGCTCCTTTCCTTCTCACCAGCGCAAAATCCGGGGACAATGTGCAAACCTTGTTTGAAACTTTAGCCGAATCCATTTTGAACGCATGAACGCCGAAAACGCAATCATCAGTCTGAAGAAACTGTTGCAAGAGACCCGCAGCGGATTTGCTGTTTTCGACGAAAGCCTCACCCTGACTTACAGCCACACCAAGTACGCGCCGCTTTTTGAGGGCCGGACTTTGAAGCGATTTGAATCGACGCTTTGGGATGTTTTTCCCGAGCTTCACGGCGTTGAAAAAATTATTCCCGAAATTCTGAGCGGAAAAAAAAGAAGTTACAAAATCGAATTGATCAATGTCCCAAAAGCGAACGGTCAAATACACTATTGTAATTTAAACGTTTCCGCTATCCCCCGTAAAAACGGGCCGCGCCGCGACTTGTTTTGTTTCGTCGACGATGTTACGCAATCCGCTCGATTAGAACAGCAGGCGCGTCAACAAGCTTACGAAGCATCTGTTCTCCGAGCCCACGCGACAGCGGCAAATCGCTATTTCTCAAGCCAATTGTTGGGGAATTCCGCGCCAATGCAGCACCTTCGCGCATCTGTCGGCAAAATCGCTCCCTTGAAAACAACCGTCCTGCTTCAGGGCGAAAGCGGCACTGGGAAAAGCTTGACGGCTAGAGTCATTCACTCGCATTCTGAAAAACCATCAGGCCCTTTTGTGGAATTAAATTGTGCGGCGATTCCTGAATCGTTGTTGGAGTCGGAGCTTTTCGGCTATGAGAAGGGGGCGTTCACCCATGCGCTGGAGAACAAGCCCGGCCTGTTGGAACAAGCCGATGGCGGCACGCTTTTCCTGGATGAAATCGGCGACATGCCGTTGGCGCTGCAGGCAAAGTTGCTCACATTTCTGGAAACAAAAAACTTCAGACGCCTGGGAAGCACTGAGGTAAAAAGCGTGGAAACGCGGTTGATCGCTGCAACCAATAAAAATTTACAGGAAGCGGTGCGGAATAAAGAATTTCGCGAGGATTTGTTTTTCCGGATCAACGTCGTTGCCTTGCAATTGCCGAACTTGCGGGATTTGTCCGAAGACGTCGTTCTAATCGCTGACAGCCTGATGGAATCGCTAAACCCAGAGCTGAAGAAAAAGCTCAAGGGATTTACGTCGCAAGCGCGCGAAAAACTTTTGGGCTATGCTTGGCCGGGCAATGTGCGCGAACTCCGAAATGTGATTGAGCGCGCCATGATTTTTTGTGAAGGGAACAAGATTGGGGAAATTGACTTGCTGCTACAGAATTTTGAGCCGAGAAAAAGCGCCGAAACGGATGTTGATGATATTCAAATTCCCGATTCGGGACTTTCCATTGAAGATGTTGAGAAAAGGCTCCTGATCAACGCTCTGGAAAAAACGAACGGCAACCAGAGCAAGTCCGCAAAATTACTCAGTTTGGGACTCGACGCTTTCAGGTACCGTTTGAAAAAATTCGGCGTATCGCCAAAGGATTTTCAGTAATTTCTTCAAAACTTCACCTTCATTTCCACTTTTAAACTGCCGGGCTTGGAAGGCGGCGTCACATCCTTCTCACCAATGGTTTTTCGCCAAAGTAAAATGTTTGCCCAACCGAGAAAAGGGCGGGACCAGTAAGGCTGGGGGTAGTGCTTTGTGAATGTCGCTTCGGCGATTTCCAACGCTCTTTCATTTCTGCTCGCCAGCCCAATCCAATCGATAGCAGCGGGGAGATAATTTTTCTTTTCGTTTACGTCGCTGCCGTCAACGCGCCAGGCGAATTCGCCGTTGCCGAGATAAAGTTGTCGCGTTAAAGTGTTGGTCAGTCGTTGCAAATCCAGCTCGGTCACATCGAATTTTTCCTGGTGAGCCAGCAACAAAAAACCAATGTCAATGTGTCCGTGGTTAAAATCTTCCACGCCGCCGGCTGGCTTTTGTAAGTTATAATCCCAAACGTAGCCGCCCCCCGCGCCAAGCCTTACAAAATTCTTAAAGTACGCCACAATGGCTTCCGCTTTGTCCCGGTATTCCGCAACCCCGCCTTTGACTTTGTTCAGCAAAAGAAGCGTAACGCCCATCGTTGCGTTGTGGTTGTACGGTACGCCGCCGGAATAAAGCCGGCTGCCGTCCGGATTCGGATAATAATAACTCCCGGCAATATTTTCGAACCTGTCGAAAACAAAAAGCGTGTTGTGCGCCTGCACCGTTTCTTCGACTTTTTGAACATATTCTTCCGCTTTGATAAAAAACGCTCCGAATGCAGGCCGAGAAAAAACGGCGTCAACAAATCGCATGATTGCCTGCGTGATTTGGCCGTCGTTCAGCGTCTGTACGCGCACTTCATTGTTATATTCAAGGTTTCTCCACCCCGGCGCCGGAACGCCCCGGTTTTTCAAATAATACATTGGCGCGCTAAAATACGGCTCGCTGATAACATCGATTTCGCCGCGAGCGTGACGCGCATCATCCCTCTGGCTCAACATGACGTCGATCAGTCTTTCCGCTCGTTCCAAATACTTCACGTCATCAAAAGCAATCGCCATGTTGACGTAGGCCAGCACCCAATAATGCGCTTGCCAGGAGAAAACGCCTTGTTCATCGCCGTTCGTCACGTCGATGTACGGCTCGCTCACGCCGTACCGATGTTCGAAAGCGTCATCCCAGTCTTGTTGCGTTGCAATGGTTTGAAAACAGAAAGCTGCGGATGCAGAAGCGAAGAAAACGGCGCTGAAAAGGATCGATTTGATCATGACACAACCCGAATAAGTTTTGGAAGAGATTGAGGCGGGAAGGAATCATATTTCGAAGCGTGAGCATTGAGCAACTCTTCCGGTCAAAAAAAGCTTTTTGTTGATTCGAATGTGTAAAGCAATTTTTCTGCCAGAAGCGGCCGAGCGCGCAATTTGGTGAGGCGGGTCTCACTACCTGACACTTTTTTCTAAAACTGGCGAAAAAGGCCGGAATTGTCATGCTGGAAGCATCTTTTTTTGATCCGCCCCCTGAACTTTTGAGCATGATCTGTACTGGGCGATAACAAAGATTCTTCCAGAATGACAAAACGGGGCCTTTTTCGCCAGCGTTAGAAGCCTGTACAAAAAGTGTCAGGTAGTGAACGGCGGGTTCAAAGGCGCCAGATTCAAAAAGAAAAAACAAAGAATTTCAGCGCATGATTTGCACAATTGCGCACTATATGCGATCCAATTGTTTCGGCACGCGAACGTTTTCAATCAACTCCTGCACTTCCTCCGGCGGCGGTGCAGTAAATCTTGACACAAGCATTGTCACCGCAAAATTGAGCGCCATGCCAATCGCGCCGATCCCTTCCGGCGAAACGCCCCAAAGCCAATTTTCAGGAATATTCTCGGCGAAAGGCGTGAAGAATACGCCTTTGAAATAGATGATGTAGCCGGCGGTAAAACCGATTCCCGCCAACATCCCGGCTATGGCGCCTTCCTTATTTACGCGCTTTGAAAAAATGCCAAGAATAATAACCGGGAAGAAAGATGACGCCGCCAGTCCAAACGCAAAAGCAACGACTTCGGCGACAAAACCGGGCGGATTGATCCCAAACCAGCCTGCGACAATTACAGCGACGGCCGCAGCCATACGAGCGATACTCAATTCCCATTTATCCGACAAATCCTTTATCACGATCTTCTTCATCAAATCATGCGAGATTGAGGTCGAAATTACCAGAAGCAGGCCTGCGGCGGTGGAAAGCGCCGCCGCCAAACCGCCCGCGGCAACCAGCGCAACCACCCAGTTCGGCAATTGCGCAATTTCCGGATTTGCCAAAACCATGATGTCGCGGTCAACGGACAATTCGTTCGCCAAGCCGTCAGGCGGGTTTGGGCCGCGATATTGAATCCGTCCGTCACCGTTCTTGTCTTCCCAGGCGACGAGTTTTGTGGTTTCCCAATTTTTGAACCAGCTTGGCGCCTCGGCGTAAGGAATTTCGTTCAAGCTTTGAATCATATTCGTGCGCGCAAAAGCCGCGACGGCGGGAGCGGTTGTGTAGAGCAAGGCGATAAACAGCAACGCCCAGCCTGCGGATTTTCGAGCGTCCGCGACTTTTGGAACGGTGAAAAAACGAATGATAACATGCGGCAGCCCGGCCGTGCCGACCATCAGCGCGGCGGTAATACAAAAAATGTCAATCGTTGATTTTGTCCCTGAAGTATATGCCGCAAAGCCCAGTTCTCCCAACATGCCGTCGAGCTTGTCGAGCAAGTAACCGCCGCTTTCGGTAGAGCCGCCAAATCCAAACTGCGGGATCGGGTTGTCGGTCATCATGAATGAAATGAAAAACGCGGGGATCAGGTAAGCGATAATTAAAACGCAGTATTGGGCGACTTGCGTGTACGTAATGCCCTTCATGCCGCCGAGGACGGCGTAGAAAAAAACGATTGCCATCCCGATATAAACGCCGCTGTTAATATCAACGTTGAGAAAGCGCGAAAACACAATGCCTACGCCGCGCATTTGCCCCGCGACGTAAGTGAGTGAAACAAAAATAGCGCAAATGACAGCGACAACGCGGGCAATGTCGGAGTAGTAGCGCTCACCGACAAAATCAGGTACGGTGAATTTGCCGAATTTTCTCAAATACGGGGCAAGCAAAAGCGCCAAAAGAACGTAGCCGCCGGTCCACCCCATTAAATAGACCGAGCCGTCTCGGCCCATGAAGGCAATAATTCCGGCCATAGAAATGAATGACGCGGCGGACATCCAGTCTGCACCGGTCGCCATGCCGTTGGCGATGGGATGCACCTGTTTTGAAGCGACGTAAAACTCTCCGGTAGAGCTTGCGCGAGATCGAATTGCGATTCCAATGTAAAGAGCGAAAGTGGCTCCGACGATAATCCAGGTCCAAACAGCGATGGTCATACTTTTTCCTTGTTCGAGCGAGTTTTCAGCACGAGCGCCAAGGTTGACGGCACTCTATTCTTCAGCAACGCCGTATTTTTTATCGAGCTTATTCATAAGCGACACATAAACGAAAATGAGTATCACAAATATGATTTCAGAACCTTGCTGAGCGAACCAAAATCCGAGCTTGAAACCAAAAATTCGAAATTGATCCAACATGTCGACCAGGAGAATGCCGAAGCCGTAAGAAACGACAAACCAAATCGCCAGAAGAACGCCAAGATATTTGAGATTCTCTTTCCAATAGGCCTGCAATCGATCATCTGTTGTCATGATTTGTCCTTAACTGTTTCTTCTTTTGATGACAAGCAAAGTATAGTCGTCAGCGAGGGGAGCGTCGCCGTAGAAGCCCTCCAGGTCGCGCGTAATGGCGCGTACAACTTCAATCGCGTCTTTTCCGCGTACGGAGTTGATGACTTCATTGAGCCGCTCTTCGCCATAAAATCGTTCTTCTTCGTTTTGAGTGCGTTTGCGCACTTTCGACTCAGAGTCGTTTGCCTCGACCACGCCGTCAGTATAAAAAACAATCATGTCGCCCACGGCCATTTTGACGGAGTCAGTTTTTAGCACGTTTTCTAACATGCTCGTGCCGCGCGCCAAGCCGACGCCCAAGCCCGGGGTGGTGAGTTCTTTCAATTCCTTTTCAGGATCGTTCGGGACAAAAATCGGAGGCGTGTGTCCGGCGCGGACATACTTGATTGTGTTTTTATGCGCATCCAAAAGCCCTACAATCGCCGTGACGAACATTTGCTTATCCACCAAAGGATCGGCGAAGTATTGGTTCAGGCGCAACGTAATTTCACGAGGATCTTCCGTGAATTGCGGCGAAAAACGAATCAGGCTAATGCACTGCGCCATGTAAAACGCCGCCGAAGTGCTTTTTCCGGAAACGTCGCCGATGGTAAAAAGAAATTTATGATTGCCCAGCGGCATGATGTCATAAAAATCTCCGCCCACTTCCGTCGCCGTTTTAATCGCGGAAGCAACCTGAAATCCTTCGACGTTAGGCAAATTAGTAGGCGGCGGCACCAAGCTTTGCTGCACCTGCTGCGCAATCGCCATTTCGTGTTCCAAACGATCTTTTTCGCGCGTTTCCTTGATATTCTTTTTGAGCCGGTCGCTCATAAAATTGAAATGCTGACCCAGCTCAACAATTTCGTCCTGCCCTTCGAGCTGAACCTTATAATTTAGGTTGCCCGAGGCAATTTCGCGTATCCCCGCCTGTAGCTGTTGGAATTTTCGAATAATCGTTTGCTTAATCTCGTCGCCGAAGCGGATGGCGCTCACGGTCACGAGAAAATTAATAAGCAAATATAAGCCGAGCAAGTAAGCCAGATTTCTAACAATTGGCGATGCAAGAAAATTGGCGTCTGAAATAAACAAGACGTCAAAATTATAGTAGCCAATCTCCCTGAAATCAGTATTGTAGAGCGGCGTCACCAAACGTCCCACCACTATTTTCAATCTGCCCGGGGCTCTGGAATCAGGATCATTGTAATCCGCGCTGTATCGATTTCGAATTGCGCCCGCCGTGAAAGTTTCGTTTTCAGTCGGCACAACCGCGAATGGGTAAAGCGTGATGCCCTGGTCGACGCTGAGGTAAGTCTTTTGATAGAGGAAAGTTTCCCACTGCGAGGGTTCGTGCCGATAACCTTGCAGCGCCGAGCCAGCCAAAACCGGCGTGTTGCTAGAAATTAATTCAACGAACTGCGAGGTCAGCTTGATCAAGTACACAGCTCGCCCCGCTTCAGCATTGGAACGCAAAAAAAGATAGTATTGCCTGGCGTCCGGCTCGTCATACTTGGGCGCGCGAATCCGCTCAAACGCTACGATGCCGTGTTCAGGCAGATTGGAGGGAATCTGAAACGGATAGTATCCTCGAATATTGACGGTTTCTCCGATTCTGTAAGATTTGTATGCGAGGTATTCCAACTTCTCCTCGCTGTCGCCCCTTTTCATGCTTTCCAGTTCATTGATGAACCCCTGGCGCACGTTTTCCGCCTGCCATCCAGCAATCAAAAAGTAGAAGATCAGCAACAACATCGAAGTCTGGATGATCTGCGGAAACGTTGATTGGAAAAGCCCCGCCACCCACAGCTTTCGTGAAAGCCGCGCATGGTTGTAAGCGATAACAATCGGCAGCTTGGCCAGGCAAGCGAACAAATAAAGAAGAAAGAGCAGGTATAAATAGTGCGGAATTTCGAACCATAAGTAGCTTAATCCCGTGGCGGGATTTTCGGCGAAAACGTCTCGAAATCCATAGAATTGCGTGGCGAGGAACAGCATGAAAAAAATATACGCCCAGCATTCCACCACCGTAAGTTCTTCAAGCCACTGCGTTCTGCGTATGAGCGAGAAAAACAGAAACACCTGGAATAAAAATATGGGAATTGCATGAGCGTCGGCAAACAGATAGACCGAAACCCCGGCTAAAAACGCATAAAGCACCACTCCGCGTTTTTTTCCTTCCGAGCTTCGAATCAAAATGAGGCTGAACAGGAGAATCTGCAACGACATGAGCAGAATGTGCAGACTCGTCAAAACGCCCGGACTGCCCGAAGAAATGACCTCGCGCAAGATCGGGACTTCCAGCAGAAAAATGCCGAAAAAGAGTAAAACCAGAAGTTCGACGGGCGGCGCTAATACTTCAAAAATATAAGGCGCTAGCCTGAAAAGTGCATAAATTTGAATGAGCGCGAGCGCGATGGAGAGATATGGAGATTCCGAAAAATCAAAAAAAGCAAGCAGAAGAATAGCGGAAACAAGCCAAGTGAGCGAGAGGCTTAAAAACTCGCGAGACAGCAAATTCTCCCGGGTAAAATTCTGGAAGGAATTCGTAAATCGCTTATGAACTTTTATGCTCGAATCCGTCACGGACTATCCTGAGAAAATGAAGGCGCTTTTCGCGCCATTGTTTTGGAAAACGCTTTCTCCTTGAAGCGCGACAACTCTTCCGAAGCTCTCGAAAAAGCCTCGGCTTGTCATTCTGAAAAGCCATCGGTCGGCGAAGCAAAACCTTTGTTATCGCCCGCCACAGATTAGAACGTGTTTGGCAAGTCCAAAAATGCGGGACGTTCAAACTGGCGACCTAAAAAAATCCTGTGGAATGACGAAACAGGAACTTTCCCAATGCGCTCTTAGCCGCTCAATCGTCGCTTTTGGTAAATATTTTACGGACAAAATCAAAACGATTTTCGTTCAAGCCGCAGCTTACTGGAAGCGATCATCAGGCGGGAGGTCGTGACGGATAAAAATATTGCTGCTTTGATTGCGGGCTAAATGTTCAAATTTAGCGTAGAGCCACCCCTTGATTTGCGTCCTTATAAAAGGCGTCAGCAGCGAAAAACCGAATAAATCGGTCAGGACGCCCGGGGTCAAAAGAACAATGCCGCCGATTAAAATCAGGAGTCCGTCCGCCAAATCATTGGTTGGCACGCGTCCGGCGTTAAGCTCTTGCTGAATTTTGGTCAGCGTAACAAAACCTTGAAATCGCGCCAAAGAAGCGCCGAGCACGCCGGTAAAAACCACGAGCGCGATGGTCGGCCACAGACCGAACGCTTGCCCGATTTCGATCAAAATCATCAACTCGATCAGCGGCAAACCGACGAAAAGCAGCAATAGCTTGGGGAACATAAATCTATTCTAATCCATGAATCATCTTTCTATTTCTCACGCAAGGCTTCTCCACCGCTTTTTCCGGAGCGCGAAATTTGATCGTCGCCCCGCAGCAACGGCGGCCTGGAAATCAAACGCCGGAGCGTTTGACTCCGGAACAAATTTTCGATCAAGAAACCGAGTAATTGACCAGCAAATGTTTTGACGAGCTCTCTACCTGACACTTTTTTGTGAACTGCATTTTCGAGCCGTCTAAAGGTCCCGTTTTGTCATTCTGCAGGAATCTTTGTTATCGCCCAGTACAGATCGTGCTCAAACGTTCAAGGGTACGGATCAAAAAAGATGCTTCCAGCATGACAATTCCGGCCTTTTTCGTCAGTTTTAGAAGCCTAGACAAAAAGTGTCAGGTAGTGAATTGACGAGCGATCCACCCAAAGTTTCAAAAACTATCTCCGACCAAAGAGGCGTCAAGCACGCGTCACAAATTCAGGACTTCATTAATATTCTCTGCATTGAAGCCGACGGAGAGTTTTCGGCCAACTTTCACGGAAGGCGCTCGGAAATTTCCCGTCGGGCCGAGGATGGCTTTTTCAAGTTCTTCCTGGTTATATTCGCCGGATTTCAAGTTAAAATAAAATTTGGTCTTGCCTCGACTTGCATAAACTTCGTCAACGTCTTTTAGCAAGTTCAAAGCTTCGTCTTTCGGAATAACCCGCTTGGACGCACTGTCCATGACCGCAGGTTCGACTTTATTCTCCGCGAGCAACTCTCGCGCTTTGGCGCAAGCGTCTCAACTGGGGCGGTGGTAGTACCAATCGGCTTTGGGCACGAAAATTCACCTCATTTTCATGTTGTCACAGTTGAAAATGAGAATATAGCGTCAAGTCGAGATGAACAAAAGCCTAATAATTCGAGTTTGCACAAAATCACGCATCTAATTGTTGCAGCAGTGACTTTGTCTGCATTCCCGCTTCGCGTATCTGAACGTCGTGAGGAGAAAGCGTGAGCGCCTGCCCGAGTATTCTCAAGCCTTCGGAAAGCCGCCGATGCGCCGCGTCATTGTCGCCGAGGCGCAGATGCAATTGTCCGATTGTGGAGCAGGCCACGCCTTTGTTGTAAATTGCATCGACATACCCCGCGTCACGTTCGAGCAACAGGTCATAAGCCGCCAAAGCGTTTTTGTAGGTTTCAATTGCAGCTTCGGCGCCCAGGTTATCCAGCAGCGCCAGCGCCAATCCGGAAAATGCCACGCCCTCGTTATAATAAGCCCCAAGTTCATCGGGAGCGACGGCGATAATTGTTTGAAAACTTTCAATTGCGGCGCGATAGTTTTTTTGCGCTTCGCTTAGCATCGACCCGGATTTCAACAATTCGGCAAGGCTTGTTTGCGCCTGCCCTTTGTTGAGCAAAGTCGAAATTTCCTTTGGGTGGCGCGCGAGACGACGATTATAGACCGAAATCGCTTCGCGGAAATATTTCCCCGCTTCGCCGGATTCCTGCATCGCGTCAAAGAGATTTCCGATATGCGCCAATGTCAGGCCGAGATTGAACTCCGCGTTGGCATAATCGTGCTGTCGCGCAACCACGCGTTTGTAAACAACAACCGCCTGTTGGTAATAAACGATCGCATCGTCCGTCTTTGAAACCGCTGCGCAGGCCCCGGCAAGGTTTGCCAGCGCAATGGCTTTGTAATACTGGCTCAGTAACGCGTCTCGAACTTCAATCGCTGCATCATATTCTTTCACGGCCGCCTTGTAGCTCTCAATCGCTTCCGAATATTGCGCAAAACTGTACTGCGTATCGCCGGTGGTTGCCAAAGTCTCCCCTTTTTGCCTGCGTGTTTGATCATCTTGCGGATCGAGGCGGGCCGCTTCATCGTAACCTTCCAGCGCTTGCGAAAAGCTCCACAACGCTCTCCCCCCCTGCTCTTCCCTCGCTTCAATTTCACCCAATTTCAGAAAAGCCGTCGCACGATTAAAGAGCATCAACCGATCATCATCCTTCCAGTTCTCGGCGATATTGTAGAATTCGACGGCAAGCTCAAGATTGCGTTTTGCATCCGCAACGTTGTCGACTTCCAACTGATGCAATGCGACAGCAAGAGAAGCGTCAGCCAGCTTTTGGTTGATGATGGGATTTAGCGGCGCTGCGTTTTTGGCCGAGGTCAACGACTCACTCGCCAATTGGAAATGAACGATGGCTTCGGCGGGCAGATCGTCCCATGTCGCGTACAAACCGGCTTTGAAGGCGCAAACGCCGCGGTTGAACAAAGTGATAATTTCAAACTCACTTTCCGCCAAAATTTCCGCGTAAATTTGATCGGCTTTTTTCAGATGAACGGCGGCTTTTTCTTTTTCTCCCAGCGAATACAACGCTTCCGCCGATTTTTGGAATGCATTCGCGCGGTGGTTCAAAATAACGTCGTGACCGGGCGCTTGCCGCAGCGCTCTGCCAAAAACCTCGACGGCGGATTCATAATTTTCAACGGCTTCGGACGTTTCGCCCAGCGAACGGCGCAAATCGCCCAACCGAATGGTCGCCTGGCCTTTGTTGTTCAATACGTCAAGGTCGTTCGGCGTGATTGCCGTCAATGTTTGAAGCTGCGAAATTGCAGCGTTGTAGTACTCCAACGCTTCGCCGTCGTCTTCCGGCGCGCATAAATCGCCCAGCGCGAGAAGGACGCTGATCTTGTGGTTCAGAATCAAGGGATGATCTTTATAAAGCGCCAAAGATTGGTCGAAAACCTCAATCGCTTTTCGGAACGCTTTTTCCGCCTCGTTCTTTTGGTCGAGTTTTGCATAAATCTGTCCCTGACTCAGGCGGGCAAGGCCCAAACTACTCAAAGTTCCCAAATCCTGCGGGGCCTCGGCGAGCGCTTCTTGCAGCAGCGCGACGCTCTCACTGCCCAGTTTCAGAGCGCTTCGAAAGTCCGCCAGCCAAAAGAGCGCTTCCGCCTGCCGAACCATCGCCCAAGCCTTGTTTGATCTTGCAAACGGGCCGCAGCCTTGTTGCGCAGACGCTTGATCAAAATGCGTCACGGCGGTTTCGCAGAATTTCACCGCTTGCGAAAATTGCGTTTTGCCGATTAAAATTTTGGCCAAGAATGTGTACGCTATCCCGGAAAGCAAATCGCCCAGCCAGCTTTCATCAGCGTTTAATCGCGCATTTTCAAGCGACTCAAGCGCGTTTTCAAAAAGCTCCTTCGCTTTTTCTCGCCGGGAAAGCTCGCACAACATTTCGCCGTACTCGAGCGAAGCGGCCGCCTTCAATATTCCGGCATGAACAGGAAAATGCGCACCCGGCTGCAAGTCGCTCAACAATGCCAACGCTTCGGCAAATGCAGCGTTCGCTTCGGTGTAGTCAGCAACGGATTTTCGGAGCGCACCCTGGTTTAGAAGATGCAAAACCCGGAGCGCCGTTAGTTCTTTTCGTGAGTGCCGATTTTTTTCCTTCGGGATCAAATGCTCAATGGCGTCTTCTTTCACCGCCTGAAAATCCGCAACAGAAATCGCGGCCCCGTGCGATGAAATTTGAGCATAAACGCGATTCAGCATGAAAGGATAATCTTGCGGCGCAAAATGTATGGCGTCATCCAAAAGACGGTTGGCGCTTTCAAACTTATCCGGATTTGGAGGATTTGAATCATTCGAAAAGTGACCGTAAGCAAATTGAATCGCGCCCGCATTGTGCAAATAAACGGCGTCTTGCGGTTTCAATTCCAAAGCCAGCAGCGCGTCCTTTTCCGCCAGACGTCGATTCGCCGGCGCTTCATCAGGTTCGCCGCTGAATTGTGCGTAGTGAGCTTTCAAAGTTAAAATCGCCGATCTCGCCGACAAAGCTTGCTCGTTTTCCGGTTCCATATTTACCAGAGCGTCGCTGATTTCCAAGGCGTCCGCGAGATAATTCGGAACGGATGCCAGCGCGCCGCGTTTCGTCTCGATTTTGACGAGCAGGCTTAACGCGCGCACTCTGAACAAATAGAACGTCGTTTTCGTCGTCCCCGTCTCAATCGCCTGATCGCTTCGACGCAAAGCCTCTTGAGCCGCTTCAAAAGCTTCCTCAAGCTTCCCCAGAATCAGACGAACGCGCGACAATTCGAGAAAAATGCTAATTCCCAAGGCTGCCGTTTCGGATGTTCGCTCTTTTTCCAGAAAGTCGCCGTGGGTTTGAATGACCGCGCAGAGCAGACGTTCCGCTTCGGCGTCATCTCCAATTTCTTCAGAAGCTTTGGCCAATTCCCGGTAAACGCCGGCCTTAATTTTAAGCGCGGGAACGTACTCCGGCGCTCGGTTCAATGCAGCTTTTGCCGCTTCCAGTGCAGCATTTAATTTTTCGAGAGATTTCTCCGGCTTTCGTTGAGCAAGATGGAGCCCTGCAAGCAGCGACAACGCCGAAGCTTTGTTTGAATAAGCCGCCAAAAAGCTTGAATCGACTCTCAAAACGTGATCGCAAAGCTGCGTCGCCAAATTGCAGTACTTCACGCTCCCGTTAAGGTCATTTTCCTGAAACGCGGCTTGGGCGAGCGATTGCAGACATGCGCTGCGACCCCGCAAAGTTTCGCGATCATTCGGGTTGCCTTTTAAAAATTGCTTGTAACGTCCCAAGGCGCGTTTGTACCAAACCGAAGCTTCACCGGGCTTGCCTTGCGCCAGGTAATAATCGCCGTGCGTCTGATGCGTTCTGGCTTTCCAATAGGACGATTCAATCGACAAGTCCGGCAGTACGCTGAGGAGAATTCTTGCATACCCGAAACGCTTCTCGTCCAACGCCCGCCCCATCTCAAGAATCCAATTCAAAACGCCGTTTTCCCACTGCAAAGCGTTTTGATGGTAGATCAGTTCAACGGAAGCGCACTCATCGCCTTTTTCCGACCGCGCTTTAAAAAAGTCAATGAGCGCCATGTTCGCTTCTCGCACGAGACTGCGAGCGTAGCGCTGCATTTGTGCACGCAGGCGCGCCGAAATTCGATAAGATTTTTCGCCGTCGGATTTAGGACGTTCAATAAATGCAAAATCGACAATTTTTTCGAAGAGCTTGGCTGATCCTCGAAAATACAGCCGGTCGTCGAGATGCAGATAGATCGCTGCATCGAACACGCGCGGCGCGCTCAACGCAAGTATCGACTGCGTCATTTCGCGTGGCAATCCGCTGAGAAACAATCGCAAAAACGCCTCAGACCCGGCTCTTTTTTGCAAAGCTTCGCCATGCGCCGCTTCATTTTCCTGCATTCTAACGTATTCGGAGAACAGCGCCAAATCCAACGTTTGCAATCGACCGTTTTGCGCCGTGAGCATGTTTGTCAAAACCGGCGGTGCTGTCGGCGAATACTCAATTTGCGAGACAAATCTTGAAACATCGGCTTTTTCCGGGGACGCCAACTTGAACGTTGCGGCGATTCTCTCCTGCCGGGACTTCCGCCATGACGTCCGGTACGGCAGGCTGTAGCGGCTTGCCAAAACAAGCGTCACGCGATTATTCGAAATCAGTTCTCTAATCAACCGATTTAGCCAAAACTGCTCAAATTTCTCCGGGTCGTCGCGATGGTCGTGCGTGTGCGGATAATACCTTTCCAATGAATCCAAAAACAATACGATCCGCGCGTTTTCATCACCGTTGTTCGAGAACGATTCCACTTCTTCCGCCAGCAGCCTGGGCAGTGCGTCCAGAAGTGCAAATCGATCAGAGAGCAAGCGAAGGTTTTTGATCGTTTCGCGGCTGACCCTGCGCCGCATCATGTACGGCGTGAAGGCTTTGCCGTAAAATTGGCTTATCGCGTTAAAAACCTCGTCTTCAAAATGAGCTTCGGCGGTTTTCGCGGCCAAATCAGCCAAGGCAAAAATCAAAGCGCGATGCTCGATTGGATATAGCGCGCGAATGCGTTCAGGCGTTAGTTGACCGGATCTGTACAAATATTGGATGCAAGCAAAGTCAAAAATTGCGCTGTAAAAATTCGGGTTTTTCGCCAATTGATCACGAAGATTCAAGAGTCCGTAAAACGGGTCGGCAGGCCGAAAATAGCCGTTCCAGGGAAGCGAAAAATCGAGAGCCGCGGTTAAGAGCGGTTTTTTATTTTTATACCTGGCTAGACTGATCGCGCCGGAAGGCTCAGTCAAACGGACGGGGTCGAATTGATCGGAAAGAAAGCTGCAATTCTCTTGCAGAAACGCCATTAGCGAAGACTTGCCGACGCCGGACGGGCCCTTCAGCAAAACAACATTCTGGCGCTCGTTTTCGTCGTGAACAATTTGCAAAAAGCGTTCGATAACGCGGGCGTGCGTTGCTGTTGGCGGAAAATAAAAATTCCGGGAATCATCAACTTGTGCGTACGGCAAAACTTCGGGGGTGACCATTATGCGCCCTGCTGAGCTCCTTCTCGGCGTCGTCTGAGAATCACAAGGGATTTGAGGCTATTTCGGTAGGTACGGTTCAGGCGAAACCGATGCAGAAAAATGTGACGACAGGTTCAATTCGGGGAAGTTTCGTAAAGAAGCTGTTCAGCTTACCAACCGCGCTTGCAGCCTTGATCAGCGAGTAACTCCGGAGTCAAACGCTGAAGCGCTTGAGCGCAGCTTGCCGTCGCTGGCGACGATAAATCGTCGCACTCCGAAAAAAGTTACTGACTGATGTTACGCACTCTTGGAAATTTCCGAAACGGCGCTTTTAAGTCATTCCCGCGCAGGCGGGAATCCAGTCAATCGCGCACCGCCCCTGGATTCCCGCCTGCGCGGGAATGACGTAAAAGCGCCGTTTCGGAAAATTCCAAGAGTGCGTAACATCAGTAATCAGGATACTTTTCTCAGAAGATTCAGATTAGCTCTAACCGCAAAATATCCTTGTACACCTACTTTCAAGGGAATTTATATGATATTTAGTGGAAATAAAGCGCAAATTTCTTTGTCAAAAAGGCATAGATTTTCTCTGCAAAGCAAGATTCAAACGGACGACTACCAAAGAGCCAAAACTGAAAGTACAACTCGCGGTCAAATACCTCCAGAATCCCAAAGTATTTGCGTGGAAAAATGCCTTCCTTTTTTATGTCAGAAAATCATCTCGAAGCATTGAAAAAACGGCCAAAGCGTTCGTCTGCCCAAGTTTAAGGAGAAAGGCATGCCGGCAAATCAACATTTTCCTGAAATACTGGCACTCGCCGATGAACCACCCATGCAGGCAGAAGTCCGGATTGAGCGTGGAGGGCCACGTTTGTTTGTCCAGGGGAAAGAGACCTATCCCTTGCTTGGCTGGAGCTGGGGACTCGTTCAGACGGCCTCGATTTTCAAACAGATTGGCATTCACATGCTGCACCCGATTCTCGGACTGAATCTGGGCTGGAAGGCGTCTGGTCACTTTGATTGGTCGGTGTTTGATCCGCTCTTTGCCGCCCTGTTACGGGAGAATCCACAGGCTTTCTTTCTGCCGCGCATTCTGTTTGATGCGCCCGCATGGTGGAAGCAAGACTACCCTGAAGAGCGCGTCGTCTGCGTCCTGCCGTTCGATCCGCAAAATGATCGTCAGTACCGTGACATTATTCCAAGCCCTGAAGGCGGCATGCAATGGGGGATTCATCTGGATGAGCCCTCGATGGCCTCTGATCGATGGCAGCGCGAGATGGAGCAGGCCTATCGCAGTTTCTTGCAGTATATCGAAGCTTCGCCCCTGCGCAGTCGCATTCTCGGCTACCAAATCGGCAGCGGCATTTATGGCGAGTGGCATTACTTCATGGCTGAATTTGTGCCGGATATCAGTAAGTCGATGCAACAGAAGCTCGGTTTTGTGCCGGATTTACAGCAGCGGGCGAATGCCACACTCGGGCTTCTGCGAGATCCAGGCCGGGAGAGCGAAGTCATCTCCTATTATCACAAGTTTCATCACGACATCCTTGCCGAAACGATCCTGAAGTTTGCTCGCATCACCAAGGAAGAAACCGCGAGCAGGATCGTATGCGGCACCTTTTATGGCTATCATTTGGAGAATGTCTGGATTCATGAAGGCGGCCATCTGGCGCCAGAACTGGTCTTGAACTGCGAGGAGATCGACTTTATCGCCAGTCCGTATTCCTATCAAACGACCAATATCCCGGAGCGGCAATGGTGGGAACACGACGTTGTCGATGGCGCCGGAAACTGGCTGGGACGCGCACGCGGGATCGCCGGTGATGGCGGCTATCGCATCCTGCTCGAATCGTTGAAGCGTCACGGCAAACTCTATTTGCCCGAGCTAGACGCCGGAACTTACCTCGAACCGCCGCCAATCAACCTCGATGGTACTGGCGGCACACAAGTCGAACGCGAGATGACCATGATAGGTGGAGATGGATCAACGACGCTCGAAGGGACGCTACAAATCCTGCGACGGGATCTCGGGCAAGTCTTCGCTCGCGGCGTGGGCGGCTGGCTGTTTGACTTTGGGCCGGTTCTGCGCACGAAAAAAAGCTGGTACGCGGCGGAACCCATTATCAACTGCCTGCGCAGTCTGTATGAACTGGGTGAATTTCGAAAAACGGCGGACATTTCCTCGTGCGCTGAGATCGCAGCGGTGTACGATGCGAAGAGCTTTTTTGCCACGCGACACTGGCAGGCGGAAGCGCCCTTTCCGCAGGGTGGATACAGCATGGATTATTTCAGTCGCTGGTTTATGGATTCGCAGGCGCGCGCAATGCACCGTCTCGGCGCACCGGTGGATTTTCTCTATCGGTTCGATCTGCGTCAGCAAGACCGGCAAAAGTACAAGCTCTTGTTCGCAGTCAATCTCTTCTATCTTTCCGATGACGACGTTTTGCAACTCAAAGGTCTTCTGAAAGATAGCGGGATGACGGTTGTTTGGTTCTATGCCCCTGCACTATTGAGTCCGGAGCGCGTTGACTTGCGTCGCATGCGTGATCTTATCGGTTTCGAACTGAACATGGAAACTGAACCAGGATCAATGTTGATTTCGACAACGGTTGACGCGCACTCTGACTCCTTGCCGGCGGAGTTTGGGGTGGATGAACAACGCGCGCCACGATTCACTGTCGGTGAGAGCGACGTCGAGGTGCTGGGGCGATGGTCACAAGGCGGTGGCGCTGCTTTTGCCTTGAAGCAGCACGAGGGCTGGCAATCCGTCTATCTGGGAACGGCTCCTGCACCAGCGGAAATCCTGCGCTATCTTGCGAGGCGGGCAGGCTGTCAATTGTGGAGTTCGGAAGCAGATCTGGTGATGGCGACGCGCGACGCCGCCATCGTTGTCGCAACTTCTGAAGGTCAGCGACAGGTGAGTTTCCCGTCAGATTTTCAGGACGTTGACAGCAAAAGCGTCGCTCAAACTTTCGATTTAGAAGGGAAATTTGGCGAGGTTCGCATTTTCACTCGTCACTCAAAGCGCAAGACGCCAAACCGCCAGGGCAAATGAAAGGCAACCCGTCCTGTAGGACTCCAGGCATAATGATCGCGCTGCCCCTTTTCGGGAGAGTCAATTCGGTAGAAGTTAATCCGCCATTCATCGCCCGGCTTTGGCGGTTGATTTGGCGCGCCGTAGAGCTCGGTAAAAGGAATCGCGTATTCGGCCGTCCAGCCTTTGGCCCCGCCGGGCTGATCGAGTTGGCCGTCAACATGCGCAGCCGTTTTCATTTCTTTCAGATTGAAGTCAGTAAGCGGTGTGAATAGGGCTGTGTCCCGCTGAGCGGTTCGATTGTTGAGAACACACGCATCAAAAATGACATTCTTTGGACTTAGATTGATTTCATAGTATTGATGCCGAGCGCCTGTTGGGTTGATAAAGACCTCAACACACTCTTCGTCCCAAATCGGCCCGTTTCGCTCTGTCACGGTTCCCCAGACGTAGTCGTCCTCACAGGAAAAACCGACGTACAGAAACTTGTCATCGTACAGTACGCGGACTTCCGTGCGAAAGCGCCCGGTTTCTCCGGTTACGGCGTCAGTGAGTCGAAGAGGTTTTGCCGTTTGCCAGGCCGGATCGTCCATTTTCCCGGTAATTTGGATTGGATGCGGCGCTTTCTGACAGGTATACGCCGGCGGCGCAGGCAGTTCCGCTTGCCTGGTTTCGTTCGGCTGTGCGTTCACGGACGTCTCCTTCTTTGAAATCACGACTAAAACGAGCGGTATCAGGAAAAACAGATTGTATCGAGTCACTTTTTTCATCGACGTCATACTTTGACCTTTCATTCGATCAGGATAAAGTTTTGTTCTTTTCAACCTGAATTATTCACAAACCGCTATTTCAGGCTCAAACTACTGAAACTGAATTTAAGAGCATGCAGAGCAAACATCCCCCGGATTTGTTCGCTGGACGCTTCACAAATCGTCCCCCTTCAAAGGGGGAATCGCAAAACTCCCTTTGAAGGGAGACAGGTTTTCGCTCGTCCAGAGCGAAAAGCAGAGGGATGTTTCTCTCCAGGCACTGTTGACTCGCTGGAATTCATGAATTATTCAGGTCAAAACGCGTTCTCAGACGATCTGCTTGCCAGTCACAAATCTCTCGCAGGTCAGCTACGGGCACATTTGTATGCGGCAGCGTGTGGAGGTAGGGCGGCGGCCCGAACTCAGCCGTCAGGGTCGAGACGGCCTGGCCATCGTTCGCTTGCGTCTCCCAGATAATGTCCCACCATCGTTCATGCGCTTCTACAAAGGCCGCATATTCCGGCGCGCGAGGATCAGGAACCTGAGGACCTTCAGGATATCCGACGCGAGCGTGAACGTGGATGGCCCGCTTGGCGCAGCCCCGAATGACGTCGATTTGGTCGTCGATGAGGCGCTCACTGACGCATACCCAATGGCTGAAATCGCAGCACAATTTCAGATCGGCAAAATCATCGAGCAGTTGCGCTGTAATCCACGGATTGAAAAGAATGCGACCGCGATGCGTTTCATGCGCAATCGGAACACCGGCTTCAGCTTCGATCCGCAGCGCGTCTCGAAAAAACTGCCGGCTCTGTTCGAGGGTGAAAGCATCGACGCCGCTTTGGCTATTGATCAGCGTCGGCTTGAGCACCAGGGCGTCGTGGACCTGGGTGCGGAACGACGCAATGTGCTCTTCGACAGACTGCCCGCTGGTAAAGATCATGGGAATGCATTGAAATCCGTGCGCCGAAAGTCCATTTACAAAGGCGGGGATATCCTTGACCAGGGAAAGCGGAACTTCGACGCCATGATAGCCCTTTTGTGCAAATTCAACGAAATCTTGATCCCAAGGAGGATCGACGCCCCAAAGATGCCGAAAAATGTGCAATTTCATCTGGTGTTTCCTTAAAATATAATGTTTCGTACGCCGAAGGCGTTCTATTCCCCAGCCCAGGGTATGCCGTCGCGGCATACCCTGGGAAACCGTTGGCGTAAATGGGAACTCTGAAAGAGTTTTACAAACTATCGAGAGCTGCAAATCTACATTCACCGTTACATCCCAAACGAAGGGTCCGTAAGTCGAAATCAGGTGCG
>CAXHAT010000088.1:0-29485 GCA_964014485.1 uncultured Deferribacteres bacterium | reverse complement strand
GCCGGGGCTGTCGGCGAAACGGTCCGGTTGCTGCGAAGCACGCCTGCCGCCTCTGTTCTTCCGGAACTTTTAAATAAGCCTCAACTTCCGCCGGTGAGAAAAAGCGCCGGGCAATGTCATCGCTTGCGGCGCGGCGGTCAAGATATTCGACGTCAACGCCGACTTCACGGTCAAGCGTGAACGCCATCAACGCCATTTCGTGTGAATGGGAAATGTTAAATTTTAACATCTGCCTTGCACTTCCTGAAGAAATGGACGGTTTGCCCTGCGGCCCGTATTCGAAAGTGATTTCTTCCGGCTTTTGATCCAAATATTCCCCCAACAAAATGCGCAGTACACCGCGCGCTATAATGAAGCGCCGTCGATGCCGTTCAAAATGAAAACGATCGGCGCGCTCAAACTCATCTTTTGAGAGAAGCGTTCGAGAACTTTGAATAACAGATGGGTCATGGGGATTCAGATCGACTCGCCAAATATGAATGTCGCGGGGAAGAAGTGAAGAGGGGCTGGAAGCCGGAGACCAATCGTTGTTTTTTGGCATTCGCTGTTTTCAACCCGACGGTAATTTATATTCCGGGTTTAACGTCGTAGGGATAGGCGCTTCAATCTTCTTTTGCCAGGTTTTTAACATGCTGTAAAGCTCTTCTCGTTTTTCTGGCTGCGTTTCAGAAAGATTCTGCTTTTCTGACGGGTCTTTTTTCAAATTGTAGAGCTCTAGATGACCGTCTTCGAAGTATTCGTGCAGTTTCCAATCGCCGTACCGTATCACCGAACCGGGGCGCGTGCGGAATTTGGGATCGGTCGTCTCAACCGGCCCGTTTTTTACATAAGCTTGCAAGTAAATCGGGAAATGCCAAAAGAGCGCGCGCTCCTCGAGCCTGCCGCTTTGTGAAAATAGCGGCGTCAGGCTTTGCCCGTCCAAAATTTTGTCTTTTGGCTTGTCCAGGTTAGCCGCTTCGAGGAAAGTGGGAAAAAAGTCAACGCCTATCACCGGGACGTCACAAACGCCGCCCGCTGCGATCTTCTTCGGCCAGCGAACGATCATTGGGACGCGAATGCCGCCCTCATAATACGAGCCTTTTCCCGCCCGCAACGGCCATTGTTTGCTAATTCCCCACAAACCGCCGTTGTCGGAAGTCAAGAGAACGAGCGTGTTATCCGAAAGATCGAGGCTGTCCAGCGCTGCCATCACACGCCCAACGCCGGCGTCGACGGCGGCAATCATTGCGGCGTATGTCGGGTTGCCGTGCGCTTCCGACGCCGCTTTTCGGCTGAACTTTTCTTTCAAATCCGGTTTCGCTTGCAGCGGCGTATGAACGGCGTAATAGGAAAGATAGAGAAAAAACGGGGCGCCTTTGTTTTTCTTTATAAATTTCAGACTCTCATCGGTCAATCGATCAGTCAAGTATTCGCCCGCTTCCTCTTTTTCACAATTCGGGTATTTGTAAGGACTGTGATAGCCTTCGTAAGGACTGCCTTGCCGCCCGCCCGCGATATTCATTTCAAAGCCGTTTTGCAACGGGTCTTTGCTGATGTGCCACTTGCCAATCGCACACGTTTTGTAGCCCGCATCTTTGAGGGATTGTGCAATCGTCAGGTTCTCATTTTCGATAAACAGTGTGTTTTTTATGGGAATGAGCTTGCGATCTTCGGATTTTCCACGCTCCGAACTGGCGACGGTAAACACGCGATGTCGAGGAGAATATTGGCCTGTCAAACTGCTTGCTCTACTAGGCGCACAATTGGCCGCAGACGCGTACGCATTGGTAAAAACCATGCCTTGCGCGGCAAGACGATCAATATTCGGCGTTTCATAGAATGAGCTGCCCTGGAATCCAAGATCGGTCCAGCCTAAATCGTCGATATTGATGTAGATGATGTTGGGTTTTGGAGACGGAGTTTGAACGCAGGAGAGATTAGACAAGAAAAGAAAAATAGCGACGCTCAAAAACATGGCTCGAGAATAGCCGCAGAGTTTCTCCTTGAGCGAAGGCGCAAAATCTCTCATCGTTATTTCCGAAAGGTCACTGAGCGGGCGCTGGCTTCGTTTCTTCCAAAGTTCCTTGTTGGCGCGGGCTTGCTTCGAAGATCAGGAAAGTGTGGAAGATGACGGCAATCGTAAGAACCAATGTCGCATATCGATGCCAACTCAACAACGCTTCCTGGCCGTTCGTGCCAAAAATCGGGTACATGCTGAGAATAATAGAAGCAATTGCGGGAATTGAGGATACGACGATGAGCCAGTAACATGTTTTACGCCAAAAGTTGGAAGCGGCTTCGGTGTTGTCCTTGCGGCTTCTAAACGCCTGCCAATCTTCGGCGCTAAAGCGATGATCACTGATCGTTAGAAGTGTCAAAATCGCTATTGCAACTGCGAATGCCGGCGCTGCAATCATGTGTAGCAACAAGAGAAACCCCGACATGTGTTCACCAAGAATCATCACCTGAAGAAATCCTGTGATCGCCAGGATTTTGATCGAAATCAGCGCCAAAATATACCACGATTTTGTAGCAGCCTGACGGCGAGAAATGGAGGAATCGTCAAATCCGCTTAGCCGTTTGCCGCCAGTGCGCAAGAATTGGCCTATCGTTAAGTTTCGCCTGCGCAGGATGCGAAAAACGAAAACGTAGGAGAGAAGAAGCCCGGCGATTGCAAGTATTCGAAACAACATGCTTTTAATTTATTCCTACAGATTTTTGGTGAAGTTTGGTTGAAGGCGCCAGTCAGCTTGAACGATCAGCCAATGCGCCGAGGCCGCGCAAGACATAGTGCAAAACAAGCAGCGTCACAATTGCTAGTGTGACGATCATGATCCATTTGAAAACGGGGCGCAGCCAAAAAGACGCTGCGAAAAGCCCGGAATACACGGAGCCGACTTCCATGAAATCCGTCATTTCCTGCGTTTCACCTGAAGCCCCTGCAAGAGGCGAATCTTTCGCAACATCACTGAAATAGAAGGGCGCGCCGACGGCATGGCAGTCATTACAGCCACGCACGCCGAGAGATTGTCCGGTCGGGCGAACGTCGTGACCAATCGCCCAATAATACGGCTCTGCCGCCGTGTGATCTGCGCTGATTAGTCGCCCGTTTTGCAAACGATGCAGTTTACCGCCGGAGACAAAAGCGGCTGCTTCACTTGTCGAATCTTGCACTGCGAGCGAGTCTAAGATTTCAGCGACTTGATCTTGCGTAAAACTATACCACTGACCGCGTTCTCTCACCTGCACAGTATCTTTCGCCATGACTTTTCGCACTGCTGATCGTGCGGCGTCAGGATGCATTGGACGAACATCTTCACCCTCAATTTTTGCCCAGAAGGAAGGCCAGAGCAATTTATGCGGAGCGATCTTGCCGTTTTCATCCGGAGCAAAAACCGGCGATGAAAGCAATGGCATGACTTCCGGCGATTTGTTGACGCCGTGCGTGCCCAATGCGTGCGCTCTAGATGTCTTGATCCTCGCCGGTTGTTCGTCCGGCAAAATTCCGGAATGGCAAGCCGTGCAAGTCATGGCGTCAAAATGAACTGGTGGAATGCCTGCGTGCAAAGGCTCTGGCGCGCCAAACCTGCCAGACTCCTGATGATCGTCAGAAGCGAGATGGCAGCCTTCGCAGGAGAGCGTTTCAGCGGTGAGATGTTCAAGATCATTGGATTCGCCTTCGTAGCCGCGCGTCATCATGTGGTCGAGACCGTTGGTGTGACAATCCACGCACAGCATCCCCGAAGCGAGATGCACGTCGTCGTCCTGCTCAAACCGTTCTTTTTGCGTATCATGGGTGGAATGGCAAAACTGGCATTTTTCATTGGGCACGGCGCGCATGATGTCAAAAAAGACTTCGTTCTTTTCATTGAAAGCGCTGAAGTTGTAATGAACCGTCGGCGGAACGTTATCGCCTACGTCCGGCGGCAAGCCCATGTAAATATCGTAATTATCGGGCATGCTTTTGGCGGAACCTTCAACTTTCACAAAATCTGCTGAAGCGGCGGCGGCCCAGCGAAAGTTTTCCTTTTTGATTTGTTGCGCATTTTCGGCCATGTCCTGCGCCCGATTGGCGTCATGACAAGCAAGGCAGTTGATTTCCAGATTTCCTGAGACCAACCATCTCGTGAAATTATCGGGCGACTTGGCGCCATCATTTTCAGCAACGCCTCCGCCAGGGATGTGGCTGCCGTAACGCAGAACAAATTCCATGGCGTCCACGCCAATGTCTTCGGGTGTGTAGGCGCCAGGCCAATTGCGGTGGGAAATTGGTATTTGCGTGGCGGTCTCTTCATCCGTCAAAAACCACGGTTGACCACGCCTGCCCGGATTGACCGAGCTATCAGCCGCATTGAAATGCCAGCCGTCGCTAATGTGGGCGTAGTTGTGACATTGACCGCAGGTTTCACGGGTTGAAAATGGCAGAGGAAATTCATCGGTTGAGAGAATTTGGCCGCCGTCGTGGTCATAAAGTTTAATGCGGTGGACGGGGATAAATCGGCTGCCGTCGCTGAGGTCGCCGAGCAGGTACTCGATTTCCGGCTCTGATGGCAATGTGTCTTGCGGCGCCGCGACAGTGCTGTCGCTAACGGCTTGTGTTGTGTCTTGTGCGTGAAGGTTGAGGGTTAACCAGCCTGAAAAGACTGCCGTCAACAATCCGATGGTTCTCCTCCGCATTCTCCTCCCTCGAAAAAGCGTGTTTATATCGTTTTCGTCTGTATTGATTTCAGGTGAGACTTAAAAAGCGCTTTCGGGCACGGCGCGTTCCCACGCGTGCAAAGTTAGTCGGAAAAATGAAATTCGTCCGGGTCGTACGTAATTTTTCGTCCAGTTTGAACAGCTTCGTTAACCTTCAGAACTGTCACCGCCGTTTCGTATCCGACCTCAGCAGGGCAATTGAGCTCGGCATTGCCTCGGATTGCGTCGAAGAAGTTCTCCAGGTGCGGCTTGTGGTATGGATCGTTAAATTCAATCGGCAATTCAAATTTTGGGGGAGCAAGCGTTTCGCGTACATCCAACACTGCCGTCGCCGCTGCTGTCTGCTCTTCTTCCTCAGGCGCTCTGACAAAGCCTTTTTTAACCCACTGATCCCAAAGCGGCGCCGATTGTTCGCGATAAACGCCGTTGCGCGTGGCTGATTCGGAAATGACCAAAGCGCCTTCGTCGCCCATGAATGTTTCGTAGTAGCCCTGGTTGCTGTTTGTCGTGATCGTTTGGTAAAAAGCTCTCGTCGTGCCGTCCGGCGTATCATATTCGAAGGTTGCCAGAACCGTATCGTACCATTGATGCGTTTTCTCGTCATAATAATCCGTTCCACCGCTCGCCATGACGGATTTAGGCGGGGCCTGCAAAAACCAATTATAAATATCGAGCTGGTGCGAGCCCAAATCGACGATTGGGCCGCCGCCCTTGCCCTTATACCAGCGCCAGTTGCGAAACTCATGCATCGATGAAAAGCCGTATTTTTTGAGCGTAGACGTCGGAACCGCATATTTTTCAGGCCAGCCGTTGTCCGGCTGGACGCCGCGGTTCCATTGGCCGTTGATCGTCGTGATTCGACCGAGGGCTTTCGCTTCCTTGATGATTTTGTTATAGCTGTGAATATACCAAGGGTTGCTTCGGCGTTGATGCCCGATTTGCAAAAGTTTTCCGCTCTTTTTTGCTGCGCGCACGATACGTTTTACGCCTTCAAGCGTGTTCGACATTTCCTTCTCGCAATAAACATTTAAGTCGGCGTTGAAACATGCTTCAGCGTGAGGCGCGTGCCAAAAATCAGGCGTTGCGACGATGACGCCGTCGAGGTCTTTTGCATTTGCCAGCATTTCCTGGTAATCAACGTACGCGGTCACATCGTGACGATATTTTTTGAGCAAGCGATAGGCGCGCTTGAGATGCCAATCTTCCCAAATATCACACACTGCGCGAAACTTGACGTTTTTAATTTTAAGGCAGGCGTTCATCAAAACCTGACCCTGCGCACCAACGCCGATGATGCCAATATTGAGGTCGTTTGAACCCAGGTTCTCCGCTTTCACAATCATCGGAGAAACGGCCAAACCTGCGCCGACTGCAGCGGTTGAGCGCAAGAAATGGCGGCGAGGGATGCTATGTTTTCTTTTCGGTGTGTCTTTTTGATCGCTCATTTTTTTGCTCACAAGTAATGATCGATTCGTTGTATCATCTAAACGTTTAAATATAGACGTGTTGAGCGAAACGCAAAAGGAATAATGCCAAAAAAAAAAGCAAGGGCAAATGCGCCCTTGCTTTTTTGTTAAAACCTGTTATAGATATTTTCTGAATATTGATATGTATTTTAGTGGTGAGCGGCTGCAGTTTCAGGTGAAGCTTCGACCTTTTGCACTTTCAAAATCTTGGCTGAGAGAAAGGTCAAGCCAGCCGCGAGAAAAGAGGCCAGCGCGCCCATTTTCGCCGCATCTTGAATGTCTCCAGCCGGGAAAGCAACAGTGGCCACAAACAATGCGACAGTAAACCCGATGCCGGCGGCAAATCCGATGACGACCAAATCTTTTGAGTTGATACCCTCCGGCATGCCAAATTTCATGACCTTGGCCGTGAACATGCCGAACAGCCAAATCCCGATTGGTTTGCCGACAAGCAGGCCGACAAGAACGAGATAGGTTGGCGAACCGATTGCACTAAACACAACCCCTGCATTAAGAAGTCCGAAGAGCATGAGAATAATTTCAACCGGATTTTTCCACCAATGCTCGAATTTGTTAAGCGTATCCGTCGCTTGTAATTCTTCCCAGTTAAAAAGTCCTTTGTCCACGTGGGCGTGGGGCAAGGTAGGGATAATCGGCAGCAAGCCAAGCGCCGGGTGAACCCCCGTCATCGCAAAGCCGATCCAGGAGAGTGTTCCGGGAATGAGAATATACCACCAAAAACTTTCGAAACGGTATTTTCTCATGATCAAACCAACGACGATTCCGAGAACCGGAAGCAGCATCCACATGATTTGAATTTCGCCCTGCGGATAGAAAATAGCGAGGATGAGTAAACCCATCGCGTCGTCTGCAATGGCGAGAAGAAGGAGGAAAGGAATGGCCGGATGGCCGCTGCCAAAAATAATTCTGGCAATCATGTAACTGAAGGCGATGTCGGTGGCGCATGGAATCGCCCAGCCGTTGCTTAATTCGTCGAACCTGCCGATCAAGCTTGTGCCCCAGAGATAAATCAAAGCCGGACCGGCCATGCCGCCGATAGCGGCGACGATCGGCGTTGCGGCTTTGCGAGGGTTGTTCAAAGGCCCGCCGGGCAAGGTCGCTTCCCAAATTTCTTTGCCGGCAATGGCAAAGAAAAACGCCATCAAAATATCGCTAACAAGAAAGTGAACGTCAATCACGCGCGTCGCAACGCCGTCGATAACTTTTGGCGTGCCGATGAAGTCGTTGACGAAAAGTTCAGCGTGCAGAAAAGCGTGGTAGCCGTGGCTGCCCAGAATATGATCAAGATTCGCCCAAACCAGTCCGGCAACTGCGCCAATAATCAGAAACAGAGAATTTTCGAACAGGAATGCAATAACGCCGCGAGACTGTTTTTCCATGCTTTAGCCCTTTCGGATTGGTGAAGTTTTGGTTTTGTGTTCACCGCACAATCTTTAAAAATTACAGATAATTCAAATATAATTTCGACGAACTCAATTGCTGACAAAAACGCCCTGCCCCAATGTTCCGAGAAAGAATTCATCGTTGCTTTTTCGCTGCATAATGGCGACAAAATTGTTGCCAATTCCGCTGTTTGATGTAAACCAACATTCGCCATTATTAATTGACTTGTAGATTCCCGCCAGTGATGTGCTGATCACGAGATCGCCTTTCGAATCAACAATTATATTGGTGATAAACAAGTCGTCCAAGCCTTCGTTGATTTCTTTCCAATTCTGACCGTCGTCTGAGGTAAAAAAAAGCCCGGCTTGCGTTCCGGCAAAGACGTCGCCGTTTGAATGTAGGGCGATAACGCCTACAACAAAATTGGGCGAAGGAATAGGAAGCCAATTCTGACCATCGTCTTCAGAAATGAACATTCCGCGTTCAGTGCCTACGTAAAGCTTGCCGCTTTCAGCCCGCGCAAGCGCGGCAACCGCAGTAACGGAGGTGAGGCCGCTGCCGAAAGCCTCCCACGAATCTCCTTGATTTTCCGTTTTGTACAGGCCCGAAATTCCGGTGCCTGCTAATATCGTTGAACTGTTCGGGAGCGAGATCATATTTAACACGATTTGATTGGCAATTCCGTTCCCAGCAAGCTTCCACGTTTCGCCGCCGTCCAGAGAGCGGTAGACGCCGTCAAAAGAATTTGTTGCATAGATTTCTCCTTTGGTATTGATATGAATGACGCATTCTCCGAAATCAAAACTCGGGAATGCTAAAAGCTTTTCCCAGTTAGCGCCGTTATCTACGGAGCGAAAAACGCCGCCGGCCTGTCCGTTCAATCCGACGTAAATATGTCCGTCGTTTGAAATATCCATGCCTAAAACGCTTGCTTGGCTGATAATCGGCCCGGCTTTGCGCCAGGTAATTTCCGTGCCTGCACTGTCACACTCTTCAACTACTTGCGGAGCGTTATCTGAGCATGCGAACAGGAAAGAAATCATGAGTAATGCGCTTAAGATTTTAGAGTTCATGTTTTTCTGAATCACGATCATCTCTCTTTTGTGAATAGGTTGCGTTTCAAAAATGAACTTTGCACGCCGCTGATGAGCTTGCGGTTCCCGTCAGCGATTTTTCACGCCGCCGATGTACACTTTTTGACCGATGTTTTGCCGCATCGCTTCGCGGTAAATATGCTGCGCGGAAACTACGTCTTCGGCGGCTATCCCCAAAGATTTAAAAAGCGTGATTTCAGACTCTGAAGTCCGACCCTGGATTCTTTCGAGCAGGATTTCACCAACTTCGCCGAGAAGGTGGTTTTTGTCAATTTCGCCGGATTGCAAAGGCAGGAGGTATTCGCCCGCTTCGTTTTCAGCGCTCAGGCGGCTGTCTACATAAAGCTTACTCTTGGCAACCGCACCAGCGTCCAACTCTCGGTACCGCGGTTGTGATGCGCCGATCGCATTTACGTGCGTCCCGGGCGCAATCCAATCTCCGCGAAGAACTGGCTCCGTAGCTGCGGTTGTTGTACAAATAATATCCGATTCAAGCGCGGCTTCTTCGCCTGTTTTGCAAACTATGAATTCGCAGGAGTATTTTTCGCGCGACAAGTTTGCAAAAGCTTTAGCATTTGCAGTCGTTCGGCTCCAAATTTTGACGCGCTCAATTTCCCGAACCGTTGTCATCGCTTCCAAATGCGTCTCCGCCTGCACGCCGCTGCCGAAGATGGCGAGCGTTTTAGCGTTCTGCCGTGAGAGAACTTGCGTTGCCGCACCGCTGGCCGCTGCTGTGCGAATCGCTGTGATCTGCGCAGCGTCCATAACCGCTTGCAAGAAGCCGTTATCAGCGCTAAAAAGCAGCACCGCGCCTTGATGGGCGTCGAAATTTGTGCCATGGTTTTTAGGGAACAAGCTCAAGACTTTAATCCCAAGCGCTTCATTCGGCTGGTGAAATGCCGGCATCATCGCCAACAGCGATTTACCATCCGGGAGCGGCATGATCGGGCGCAAGGGCAACACAACCTTGCCGGCGGAATAAGCCGTAAGGGTCTCCGCCATCAGCTCGATGCATTTGGCCATCGGTAACAAAGATTTAATTTCGTCATGATTGATAATCAGTGTTTTCATTCTTTAACCTTTTTACTGCTCTAACCAAAAGGCGTTTTCTATATGCGTAATTTTAAAACTGTCGTCACTTTTGATAACTCCAATGACGTCGAAGCGGCAATCGCGGTTTTCGATTTCATTGGTTTGAAGGTATCGCAACGCAACTTGCCCGATTTGCGCCTGTTTTTGCCTGGTGACCCACGTTTCAGGCGGGCCCATACGTTCTGAGCCTGCGGTTTTGACTTCCACAAAAACGAGCAGCTCGCCGCGTTCGGCAATGATGTCCAATTCGCCGCGCGCCCAGCGGAAGTTGCGAGCACAAACGGCATATCCTTGCCGCTGAAGATACTCCGCCGCTTTTTCTTCGCCCCATGCGCCAAGCGCCTTGTTATGACGCTTCATGATAAAAGCCGCGCGCTTCAAGTTTTTTCAATCGAAAGCTGCGTCGATGGATCGGGCTGAAGCCGTGCTCAACGATTGCATCGACATGTTTTGCGGTGCCGTAGCCTTTGTTTTTATGAAAATCATACACTGAATACTTCAGGGCATAGTCTTCCATGATTTTGTCGCGGACGACTTTCGCGATGATAGAAGCGGCTGCAATGCTTAGCGATTTGCCGTCGCCGCCTACAATATTAGTCTGAGAATAGGGCATGCCTTTGACTGCGCGTCCATCTATGAGCAAATGCTCAGGCTGCGGAGTCAACTCCAATATTGCTTTTTTCATTGCCAATGTTGTTGCTTCCAGTATGTTGACCCGATCGATTTCGTCGGCTCGTATTATGCCAACGGCGTAAGACAGTGCGTTTTGGGTGATCCATTTGTATGCTTCTTCGCGTTGTTTTTTCGTTAATTTTTTGGAGTCGTCGATTCGGACGGTTGCGGTGCCGTGGGAGTTTTTTTTCAAAATTACAGCGGCGGCGGCAACGGGGCCGGCTATCGGGCCTCTGCCAACTTCGTCAACGCCCGCGATATACTCGTGCTTTTGCCAAAGCTCTTTTTCATAACTCAATAATTGTTCGGAGTCAACATGTGTCTGCATTAAAGCTGTCCTGGCGATTTGGGTTCGATTTGCTTGCGTAGAGAAAAGACGCAAACTATTATTTTCTTTGAATTAGTTCTTTGCCGAGATAAGTCATAAAAGAAACTTTGAGGAACAAATGACATTTCTTCATCCGCGTTTCGCTCTTTTCAGGGATGATATTGCGCGCGTTGCTGAAGATTTTGCCCTCGATCAAAAAAAGCTTGTTGTAGAAATGTTTACACCTAACAACAATGTTATTTTTGTCGAGACCGTAGCTGGAAACGAATTTCGAATTCATATTAACCTGCAAGAGAAAAGAATCGTCTCTGTGCGCCAATTGCGGTCGGAAAACATGGACGCGCATTTTTTTCAGAAGTATTCAATTTACATGAAATAGATCGTGAACCCCGCCTGAAATACACTCACAGAAACAATATTTTTCGCCAAATTCCGACGCATCGAATTTTTTCGGGATTTCAAAAAACAAGGCTTCGAGCATCTCAAATTCGATAGGGGCTGCGACAAATAAAGCGATAGTGTGCCAAACCAAAAATAATGAAGAAAAATTAATCTGCAAACAAGCCAGCTTTGCTGTAATCTTCAGCATTACGGAATGATCAGCATTTTAATGGACAGGCTGCAAAACGCTTCGCCAGACAGTTGGCTAAAGTTCAGCAAGGGACGACGTTCCGCGATTTTTTCAATTTATTCCTACTTATTTGTAAAAATATTACCTAGATTTGAGCAGGACAAGCTCAACACGCCGGCCCCAATCATGCACCAGATTGCATGAGCGTGTGAATGTTTTTGAGGATTATATGTCACAGCACGATTTAAGCATTAAATTTTGGGGAGTTCGCGGCAGCTACCCAGTGCCCGGCGCCGGGACCACAAAGTACGGCGGCAATACCGCCTGCATAGAAATCAGGAATGACAAGCATCTTGTTATCCTTGATGCAGGCACTGGCGTTATTCCGTTAGGCGATCATCTTCTAAAAAGCTTTAACGGAAAGTTGGCTCGAGGCGAAAAATTGCATGTTACCGTGCTGCTTACCCACACCCATCATGATCATATTCAGGGGCTTCCATTCTTTAAGCCCGCCTACCACAGCTTTTGCACATTGCACATTTTCGGCCCGCAACTTCTAGGTGAAAACCTGGAAACAAGTCTTTCAGACATCATGCAGCCCAAGTATTGTCCTGTTCGCTTGGAAGAAATGAGCTCCGAAAAAATCATTGCTAATATGGCCGAAACCGACAGATTGGTGTTTCATCAGTCCGGAGAGGCTCCTCTGCATCAAAGAAACGGAGCCGTCAGACCGGACACTGTTTCGAATACCGACCTTGTCGTTACCGCATTAAAAAGCTACGCACATCCCAAGGACGGCGTCTTCATTTTCAAAGTGGCCATGAACGGCAAAAAGATCGTCTATGCCACTGATATTGAAGGCTACACCGGAGGCGATTCGCGGCTGATCAATTTTGCCAAAGACGCGGACATTCTCATCCATGACGCACAATATGAACGCGGCGAATATACCGATCCGACGACCCCGAAACAAGGCTTTGGTCACAGCACTGTAGATATGGCTTGCGAAGTCGCGGAAAAAGCAAATGTCGAGCGGCTGATCCTTTTTCATCACGACCCCACACATAATGATGACCGATTGGATCAAATGGAAGCCTTGGCACAATCAAAATTCGAGCGTACTACCGCAGGGCGGGAGGGCGTCACTCTCACAATCTGAGCCTTTCATTTTGCTCCCGTTACACCCTGTCAATTATTGTTTTGACCCATCTCAAAAAAGTGTAGTTTCCTTCCTTTCTTATTACAAATCGACCATATGCTCAGGCGTTTTTTGTGATTGCTCCGCAAAGCCAAACAAGGAAGTTGACCCAAGAGTTGCGACGATTCGCCATGCAGCTCGGTTTCGACCTTTTCGGCGTTGCTCCTGTCCAACAATCACCGGAATTATTGTTCTTTGACGCTTGGCTGAGGCGCGGCTACGCCGGTTCGATGCGCTGGCTTTGGAAGCAGAAAGAAAAGCGTCAAAACCCGCAGCTCATTGTGCCAGATGCGAAGTCAGTCATCGTTTGCGCCACGAATTATAATACTAATGCGCCTTACTCGGACGAGGCTGCCGGCGCTGGCTCAGGCTGGATTTCACGCTACGCCTGGGGCGACGATTATCACAAGACGTTGAAAAACCGCATCAAGCAACTCTATGAGTTTATGGTTAATGAAAGCGGAGAAAACAAAGTTGGCCGCTATTATGTGGACACAGGCCCGGTTTCAGAAAAGGTGTGGGCGCAACTTGCAGGTCTCGGCTGGATTGGGAAAAATACATGTTTAATCAATAGAAACGTCGGTTCTTTTACATTTTTGTCCGTCATTATCACAAGGCTGGAATTAGAATATGACGCACCTGGCGTTGACCATTGCGGAACATGTTCTCGCTGCATTGAAGCCTGCCCGACAGACGCGCTGGTCGAACCGTATGTGCTTGACGCACGAAAATGCATTTCCTATCTTACTATTGAAAATCGTGAGGAAACCCCCGCCGAATTCCGAGACGGGGTGGGAGAGCATATTTTCGGCTGTGATATTTGTCAGGATGTTTGCCCGTGGAACCGCAAATCGCCGACAACCGCGGATGAATCTTTTGCTCCGCGACCAACGAATTTCGCCCCGCATCTTAAGAACGTCCTTGCGTTAGACGAACAAAATTTTCGTGAGCAATTTAGAAAATCGCCGGTTAAAAGAACGAAGTTACGCGGGCTTCTCCGGAACGCGTTGGTAGCGGCTGGAAACAGCGGTTTAAAACGCTTGTTGCCTGGAGTCGAGAAGTTTACAACAAGTGAAGACGAGCTTTTGAAAGAACATGCCCTGTGGGCCTCGCGCAAGCTGCGGAGGGAAATCGATAATTAGGAGTGAGAGTTTGGTTGAACTGCCGATCCTGCCGCTTCGGGAACGTGTGCTTTTCCCGAAATGTGATATTTCGATTCATGTCGCCCAAGATACTTTTAGCCGCTCCCTACACCCCGCATTTTTAAGCAACCAGCCATTAGGGCTTATTTTTGCGCCCAAAGACCAAGATGGTTTTGAAGTGAAAAACAACGGGAAGAAAGTTGGGTGTCTCGGGCGGGTCGAAGGGCTTGAAAAAATTGGGTTTGGCAGATTTATTCTTAAAATTCGCGGCGTCAGAAAATTCAAAGTTCAGCGCATTATTCAAGATTTCCCGCTCCTTTCCGTGCAGCCGGATTATCTTGAAGATGAAGATTTTTTATGGACCAAGGCTGAAAAAATACGCGCGGCAGGACACCTTAAAAACGACTTGAAGAAATATTCTCAGCACGTTCTAAAATTAGACGCCAACCAATGGTTTCAAAAGTTCGAAACGTTGAATCTTGAACGATTGATTAACCAGGCCGCTAGTTATCTCGACGTTGATTTGTTAGATAAGCAAAGGCTTTTAGAAATCTCGTCGCTCGAAAAGAGATTTCATTTCATCAAACGACTTTTGGATGAAAGCCTGGCTTTTCTCAAATTCTTAGAGCATCGCGATTACGCTTCGCTGAATCCAATTTTGAATTAAAAAAACTTCATTTCAAAAATATGGCTATAGAAGTCAGACTTTTCGCGCTCTTGAAAGAAAAAGCCGGAACGGAATCTTTTTCGCTGTCATGGCAAAATTTTCAGACGATCGGCGACGTCATGGCCGTCATAGAAAAGCAACATCCGCAACTTGCACAGTCTCACTCGATCATTAGCTTTGCTAGAAACGGCGAATATGCGCGAGCTGAAGACCCAATTTCTGATGGCGATGAATTGGCGTTGATTCCTCCCATCGCCGGGGGAAGGGGATGATTAAAATTACAAAAGAACCGCTGAGCCTATCGGCAATCTACCAGGCTGTCGAAGACAATAGTGCGGGCGGCGCGGCATTATTTGTTGGCCGCGTTCGAGATATGGCGGACGGTCGGCAAGTGAAACGCATGACGTACGAAGCGTTCGAATCGATGGCGCTGCAGGAAATGAAAAAGCTTGCCGAAGCTGCTGAGAAAAAATGGCCGATTAAAAAAATGGCTTTAGTTCACAGAATCGGCATGCTTGAGTTGGGCGAGCCAAGCGTGATCGTAGCTGTTGCCTGCGAGCATCGGAAAGAAGCTTTCGAAGCTTGCCGATTTTTAATTGACGCCCTCAAAAAAACAGTTCCAATCTGGAAAAAAGAATTCGGGCCGGACGGTTCGGTATGGGTGGAAGGTGTTGTTCCACAAAGTGTAGAATCTGTTAAGGAGAATAACTGAATGATTGCAGAATTGAGTTTTGTACCGCTCTCATCGGACGAGAATTTGGAAAAATATTATGATGAAGCGAAAACGATTGTTGAAGCAAGCGGTCTAAAATATGAGAACTCTCGTTTCGGCGTAGTTATCGAAGGCGAGTGGCGTGAAGTGATGAGGGTAGCGAAAAGTTGTCACCAAAAAATGACGGAAATGTCAGATCGCGTTTCTACCAATATTCGTCTTGATCATAGTAACAACGGCCAATAAGGGCTAACCTGAGAGCTTTAAGATTTTGATACTTCAGAGTGCGATATTTATCATCGCCTATAAAATGGATGATCCGTCGTCAAATCCTGAAACGTTTGACGCTGGTCGCCATGTCTGAAATTTTTAGAGCAGCTTGATTAGACCGTTTTTGAAAATTTTGAGGCGCACAATTTCGTGCGCCTTTTGTTTATGAAATAAATCAACCGGGAATATCGTTAGGAGAAAGCGTTTTTGAAGTACCACGTTTTTGTTTGCACAACGAACAGACCGCCTGTTGGCGGGGACTCTTGCGCCAGAAAAAACAGCGGAGAAATTTTGTCTCGCTTGCGAGAGCTTGTTGACGAAAAAGGACTTCAGGAAGAAGTAAAAATCAATGAAACATCCTGTCTTGGTCCGTGTGAACAAGGCCCGACGATGGTCGTCTATCCCGAAGGGTTCTGGTACGCCGGTTTTAATGAAAGCGATTTGACTCGGATCGTTGAATCGCATTTTGAGCGCAATGAGCCGGTTGCAGACTTGAAGCTGCAAACTTTGGCGAGTGGGGAAAATTAGAAGGTTCACCAATAAACGGAAATTCATGCAAGAACATATAAAAGAAATTCTTCACGCCATCGGGGAAGACCCGCAACGAGAAGGCTTACTGCGAACGCCGGAGCGTGTTGAAAAAGCCATGCAATACCTCACCGGCGGGTATAGCGCCGATATTGATGGAATTATCAATGAAGCCATCTTCACTGAGAATTACGAAGAGATGGTTTTGGTAAATGACATCGATTTTTACAGCATGTGCGAGCATCATATGCTGCCGTTTTACGGAAAGTGCCACGTCGGCTACATCCCCGACGGTAAAATTATCGGTCTGAGCAAAATGCCCCGCATCGTCGACGTCTTCGCCCGGCGGCTGCAAGTGCAGGAGCGCATGACGACGCAAATTGCGCAAACGCTCATGAAACACCTCCAACCGGCAGGAGTTGCCGTCGTCACGGAATCCCGCCATTTGTGCATGATGATGAGGGGCGTGGAAAAACAAAATACCGTTGTTAAGGCAAGCGCGCTTTACGGCGTCTTTCGAGACGACCCGAAAACGCGTGAAGAATTTATGAACCTCATTGCTCACCAGAGTTCAACCTAAACTTTTGACGGAGACTTTTGGCGATGAAACTGACCTACTGGGGACATGCCGCCGCGATAGTGGAAACGCAAAGCCATAAAATCGTTTTCGATCCGTTTTTGACCGGCAACCCGTTGGCGACGGTAAAGGCCGACGAAGTTGAATGTGATTACATCATTCTCACGCACGGACACAACGACCATTTCGGCGACACGATTGAAATCGCGAAAGCCAATGACGCGACTGTCATCTCCAATTTTGAAATTGCATCTTTTTGCGAGAAAAAGGGTTGTAAGGCGCATCCAATGCATTTAGGCGGGGCGTGGAACTTCGATTTTGGCCGCGTTAAACTGACCATTGCGCACCACGGCAGCAGCTACCAGGACGGTGATGAGATGATTTACATGGGAAATCCCGCCGGCGTTCTTTTGACCAGCGGCGAGAAAACGCTTTATCATGCTGGAGACACAGCGCTTTTTTACGATATGAAACTCATCGGTGAGATGAATGAAATCGATCTCGCCCTTCTGCCCATCGGCGATAATTTCACCATGGGAATCGACGACGCCGTCAAAGCGGTCGAGTTTCTAAAACCGAAAGTGACGGTTCCGATTCATTACGATACTTTTGGCTTTATTGAAGTCGACGCCGAAGAGTTTGTTCAGAAAGTCTCGGCAAGCGGCGGGCAAGCTAAAATTCTAAAACCTGGCGAGAAATATAATTTGGCGGCTTAAGCTTACTTGACAGAAAAATGGCTCAAGTTTTATTTTGCGCCAAACATTTTTCTGTCAAGCTGCTCGGCTCTATTCTGACCGATTTTCACTCCTCAAAATCGCATTGACAATCTCCCGATATTTCTTCTCAACTTCTCCATTTTTGATCATCTGATAAATCGACCAGACGCGCGCCGCGGGCAGGAGCACGCCGTAAACCCATAAAAAAGTTGTAACAAAAGACCAACCGCCAATGCCGTCCAGGATCATAATTGCCGTGATTACGTTCATCGACTCAGGATATCGAAAAAGCACCCGAATTATGGACGGTCTTGAAGTTGAAAGCTCTGTCGTCCGGCTCGTTTCCTGCTTTTCCAGCGCCTCAAAATTGTAGCTCGGATTGTCCGATTTCATGAACATCGTGTTGACGGTTTGGAACATGGCGGAAATGTCGAACCGCAGTGAAAACAAACCGGCGGAAAAGCCTAAAATAAGAAGCGCGACGTCTGGATTGCGCTGAAATTCGCCGATGGCCAAACCCATGTACATCGCCGGAATGACAATTTCATGTCCGAGCAGATCGAGAAAAACGCCGTTCACACTCGACTGCTTTCGGTAGCGCGCGATTTCGCCGTCGCAGCAATCCAGGATGTAGCCGAACTGCATTAGAATAATGCCGAAAAATCCCCAAGCTAAACTCTGCGAACAAAGAAAAAATGCGCCCGCAACGCCAACAAGTGTCTGCAAAATCGTTACGGCGTTTGCTGAAAGCGGCGTTTGCAACAGAAACCAAGTGACGTAAATCGAGACCTTTCGCACAAAAATATCGTGTCGAGGCGCAAAATGCGATTTCTTCGATTTCGCGACAATTTTTTGCAGTTCTTCAATCGATTCCATAAACGAACAGCATAGATTTGATTTTCCAGAATTTGTGAAGTATGGGCCGGTAAAGGACGGGAAAACGCAGCAGGATCGGATCGAACAAAAGCTGGATTTTTAGCAAAAAATTCAAAATGGCAAGGACAGACCGAGTGTTTTTGAGAGAACCGGGGATGAATTTGCGATAAAAAATCATTGGAAAGTTGACCGGCGCGAAATCCCCGGCAAATCTTCTGCTCAAGCCGGACGCTTCAAACATCTTCTTCAATTCTTCTGCTGTCCGATACGCAGCGGCGTACTCTTCGCCGATTTTTTGATGCTCCTGCTGAAAGTCAAGCCGTTTCGCAATTCCGACCGTTTCTCTGGACACAATTTTTCCATCGCTTGTAAGCAGACTTTTGATGTTTGGGATGACGCTACTCAATTCATCGTCTTCAAAATAGACCAATACTCCGGAAATGATGATCAGATCGAAACGATCATGAGTTATGAACTCTTGCACCGGAGCGACATGAAAATCCATGTTTCTGAATCCACGCTTTTCCGCTTCCCGGCGCGTACGCTCAATCATCCCCTCAGCAAAATCGACCGCCACAACTTTTTGGCAGCGTTGCGCAAACTCAAATGCCCACCTGCCCGTTCCGCAACCAAGATCGAGCACCGTCATCTCCGGATGAACGTCCAAAACTTGAAAAAGCCGCCTTCGTTCCGTTTTTTCAAGGTACTTCACGTACGGCTCGGTTTGTTCGAATGCCGTGTTGTAATTTTTGGATTGTCGTTCCCAGAATCCTTTGTTGTCAGAACTCATGCTCCAATTGTCTCATCGTGCAGAAATTTTGGAAAGAATTGATAGCTGCGCCCAAAATGATTTTGGCTTGCGGCAGCTTCAGTTTCATTTAGGCGCATCGCTCCGTCTTTAACGACGCCCTTGCCGAAGATCGCCGCCGGAACGTCGTGCGCCGTGTGCCGCCCGTCGCTCAGGAGCGTGTAATGATCCGGCAAAATCATCAGACGGTAGTTTTCAGACCAATTCTCGTCGCAGTATTCCAGGAGCGGCCCAACGATCTTTTCATCTATCAATTCAATAGATTTTATTTTTCCCTGAACGTCGCGTTGATGCGCTTCTTCGTCCGGCGCATTAATGTGGACGTAGACGAAATCCAGGTCTTGTAAAAACCGTTTAGCCGAATCCAGTTTTCCTTCGTAATTCGTGTCGATATAAGCGTTTGCGCCGGGAATATGCTCGAAACGCATCCCGCACGCTTCGCCGACCCCTTTCAAAAAATCCATGCCGCAAACGATCCCTCCGGAAACGCCTCTGAAATCCAGCATGTCCGGCATATTCGGCGGGGAAGAAGGACTCCAAAGCCAGAGCATATCGGCTTTTGTTTTCAGCGTTTTGTTGAGCTCGCAAAATTGCGTGCGAGAATCAGCCATAACTTGACGTAAAATTGGGACAAGGCGTCGCGATTCTACGCTGCGGCCGTGCGGCAAAATATCATGAATCGTTTCGCCGATATTCATGTGCGGCTCGAAACATGTAATTTCTTCAGCGGAAACGCCGGCATTGCGAACAATAAGCAAATTACGGTAGCTCATTCCCGGATAAATTTCAATTTTGAGCGTATTTTGATCGATTTCGAGCCGTTCCAGCAAGGCGCGTCCCTGATCATCCGGAATCATGCCCGCTGTGAAATCCTGAACGCGATCTCCGTCAAGGGAAATGAGATTGCAGCGAAACGCCAGGTCATTTTCATTGATGGTCACGTTTTGCGCGAGAGCCTCAAAAGAAGCGCGCCCGTGCGGATAATATTCGTAAGGGTCAAATCCCAGAATCCCCATGTTCGCCACGATACTGCCGATTGGGAGATTGTTAAAAACGGTTTGCATCAAGCCGACGCAGCCCAGATTTGCAATCCTGTCGATGTGCGGCGTTGCGGCTGCTTCAAGCGGGGTTTTGCCGCCCAGTTCAGGAATCGGCAAGTCTCCCATCCCGTCGCCGATGATGATGATATATTTCATAAGCGAATTGCGATCAAAAAGACATTTGAGAGGCGATTCTGAGATCGCGTTCGTCGTCAATCTCAATCCATGAACAACCGTGTATATTCAGTACGTGCAGCTCGGCCTCCGCAAGATGATCAGCAACGACGAGGTCGAAGTAGACGTCCGTCCGTCCTTTTTCAATGTCATCGGACAGCCATTGCGTGAGCTTGCGGCCGTATTCCGGCGTAACTGATAAAATTCCTGCCGATTTGTACTTGTTTTCATAGTTTTCGGGATGCTGCCGTCGGATAATCTCCAGCTTTGAAATGCGGCTGCCGTCGTTTGTCGTTAACATGCAGCCTTCAAGATTTTCGGTAAAAACATCCGCGAACCAATAGCTGGTTTCCGAGTATTGAAGATCGAGTTTTGGTAAAAAGTCAGGCCCGAAAAAGACGTCGCCCTCGACGACAAAACAACCTTGCCGCAAGATTTCGCGAGCAAGCCAGAGAGAGTACATGTTGTTCGTTTGGGCAAAAGTCGCGCTGAAAATCTCATCGATTTCAATGTCGAATTTCCAACTTTTTACGGCGTCCATCAGAACGTCGCACAAGTGGCCTGTGACCAAATGAACGCGCTCGACGCCAACGCTTTTCAGGTTAACAATCGCATTTTTGAGTAAGGGAACGCCGTTAACTTCCGTCAATGGCTTTGGTTTGGTTTTGGTGTGCGGGGCTAATCGCTCACCTTTTCCCGCGACCAAGAGAACTGCGTCTTTCCAGTACATTGGGCTTTTCATCTCCGTTTTCGAAGCGCGTAATTTAAGAATCTTCGCCCTGATTCAAAGCCATTTATATTTGATCGAAGCGCAGGTTTGTTTCGTTTTGTTCTCGAAGGCGTTCTCGGATATACTCGCTGCCACGCACAAACCTTGAGCGCCCCTCTGAGTTAATTTTACAGCATTAACCAGGTTTGTTTTGATTTGGAAAACTTGCCGTTTGAGCGTAGGTTTATCCACGAATTTTACCAACCCATCTCGTTTAAGGAGGAAACATGCAAAATCGGCGTGAGTTCTTAAAATCGGCGGGCGTCATCGCAACGCTGCCAATGTTGTCATCAATTTCCACTCCGTTGAATCTGTTCGCAAAGGAGGAAAAGTTGTTCGAGATCTCTCTGGCGCAGTGGTCGCTCAATAAATCGATTTTCGGCAAGAAAATTGACAATCTCGATTTCGCCAAGGTCACAAAAAACGATTTCGGCATCGACGCGATTGAGTACGTCAACCAGTTTTTTATGGACAAGGCGACGGACCAGGAATATCTCAAGGAAATGAAAAAACGCGCCAAAGGCGAGGGCGTAAAGAGCCTGCTCATCATGTGCGACCGCGAAGGCAATCTCGGCGATCCGAACGAAAAGAACCGGATGCAAGCGGTCGAAAACCACAGAAAATGGGTGGACGCAGCTAAATTCCTGGGCTGTCATTCCATTCGTGTAAACGCCCGTAGCTCAGGGAGCTATGAAGAGCAAATGAAGCTCGCCGCCGACGGTCTGGGCAAGCTGACAGAGATCGGCGCGAAGGCTGGTTTAAACGTCATCGTTGAAAATCACGGCGGGCTTTCAAGTAACGGCGAGTGGCTGGCCGGCGTGATGAAAATGGTCGATCACAAACGCTGCGGCACGTTGCCGGATTTTGGCAATTTTCGCGTCAGTGCGGACGAAATGTACGACCGCTATAAGGGCGTTAAAGAATTGATGCCTTACGCAAAAGCCGTTAGCGCCAAGGCGCACCGGTTTGACGAAGACGGCAACGAGATTGACACGGATTACATGAAAATGATGAAGATCGTCCTCGACGCCGGGTATCGCGGCTATGTCGGCATCGAATATGAAGGAGCGGGGATGACCGAGCACGAGGGAATTATGGCGACGAAAAAACTGCTTGAGCGCGTGCGCGAAAAGTTAGCAAGCTAGTTTTGTGGAAATGTTGGCTCTTGCAAATTCATTGTGAGAGCCTTTTTGGATTTTACATTTCATTTAAAACTTTCTGATGCAAAATCGTATCTTTTCCGGTAGAATTTCACGTTGAGTACTTTACATCAATTCGGAAAAATATAGGAGAAACGGCATGTTTTTCTTCGACATGAATTACCTGATGATGCTTCTTCCGGCGCTTGCCCTGGCCATGTACGCCAATTTCAAGGTCAAGAGAGCGTACAAGAAGTATCGGCAGATTCCAAGCGGGGCGAACATCACCGGCGCACAAGCCGCGGCGCACCTGCTGCGCGACAACGGTTTGCAAGACGTTCATATTGAAGAAGTGCGCGGAGAGCTTTCAGATCACTATGATCCGCGCGACAAAGTCGTTCGGCTGTCTTCAGAAAATTATCACGGCTCGTCCATCGCCGGGTTGAGCGTTGCGGCGCACGAAGTTGGCCATGCGATTCAGGACGCCAAAGGATACTCGCCGCTTCGCCTTCGGCACTCGCTTTTGCCCGTCGCGAGTTTCGGTTCCAAGCTTGCTTTCCCGCTCTTGATCCTGGGCTTCATCATCAATTCCGTAGGCTTCATTCAACTGGGCGTTGTTCTATTTGCCGGAGCCGTGCTTTTTCAGTTGGTGACTTTGCCCGTTGAATTCAACGCCAGTTCTCGGGCAATGGCGCAACTCTCCAGCGGCGGCTATTTGCGCAACGACGAAATCAGCGGCGCGAAAAAAGTGCTCGACGCCGCGGCTCTGACCTACGTTGCCGCAGCCCTAACCGCAGTCATGCAACTGCTCTATTACGTGATGCTGCTGACCGGCGCGGATGATTAAGACAATTTTTGACGGGATAACAGGATGAACAAGATTAATCGAGAATTGGAGTCTATGACGAATACGAATTTTTTTGGTTCGAATTCTCACACAATCCGGTTGATCAAGTAAATCCCGTCAAAAAAAACGGGTGATTCACATAAGCCACGATAAAACCATTCACTACCTGACACTTTTTGTATAGGCTTCTAAAGCTGGCGAAAAAGGCCGGATTTGTCATGCTGAAAGCATCTTTTTTGATCGAACCCTTGAACTTTTGAGCATGATCTGTACTGGGCGATAACAAAGATTCCTGCAGAATGACAAAACGAGGCCTTTCGACGGCTCGAAAATGCAGTTTACAAAAAAGTGTCAGGTAGAGAGTAGAACCATCAGAGTGCCTACCATGTCTGCATGAAATCTCCCTATTTTACAGAAGATCACGATCTGTTTCGCAAGACGGTGCGCGAATTTATGCAAAATGAAGTGCGTCCGCACCTTGACGCCTGGGAGCGTGAACAACAGATTCCGCGCTGGATTTGGGAAAAGATGGGCGAACAAGGATTTCTCGGCATTAATTTCCCGGAAAAATACGGCGGCAGCGAAGCGGATTTTTTCTATTCCGTCGCGTTTTTGGAAGAGTTGGGGCGCTGCGGCAACGGCGGTTTTGCCACCGCCGTGAGCGTGCAGCAATACATGGCGACGGCGCATATTTTTCAAGCCGGGAGCGAGGCTTTGAAGCAAAAATATCTCACGCCATCCATCGCTGGGCAAAAAATCGGCGCGCTGGCGATCACCGAACCGAACGCCGGATCAGACGTAGCGGCGATTCAAACACGCGCTGAACGTGACGGCGATTTCTACATCATCAACGGCTCGAAAACTTTCATTACCAACGGTTTTTACGGCGATTTTATTACGCTCGCCGCGAAGACCGACGCTTCCGCCGGAATGCAGGGAATCACGCTGATCGTGGTGGAAAAAGACGCGTCCGGCGTGACGTCGCGTAAATTGCCCAAACTCGGCTGGCACAGCTCCGACACGGCGGAAATCGCGTTCGACAATGTCCGCGTCCCGTTCGCCAATCGGGTGGGGGAAGAAGGCATGGGATTTTTCTACATCATGGAGAGCTTCCAGCTTGAGCGCCTCGTCGCAGCGATTGCCGCTGTCGGCGGTGCGGAGGCCTGCCTTGATTTAACGTTAAAATATTTACACGAACGCGCGGCGTTTGGCCGTCCCATCGCGAAGTTTCAGGCGATCCGTCACAAAATGGCGCAACTGGCCTCAGAGCTTGAGGCGTGCAAGCAGTTCGTGCATCACACGAGTTGGTTGCACGATCAAGGCGAGCACGCCGTCAAGCAATGTTCGATGGCGAAAATGCTCGCGTCGGAATTGTCGAAGAAAATCGCCGACGAGTGCTTGCAATTTTTCGGCGGCTATGGTTTTATGGAAGAATATGAAATTTCGCGCATGTATCGCGATGTGCGCGGCGGAACCATCGCGGGCGGCTCGACGGAAATTATGCTCGAAATCATCGCCAAAACAGTCGTTGACGGCGTCAGCTACGACAAGGTTTATGACCACGGCGCCGAAGAGTCGCCGGAAAAAGATCATTCAAAATCAGATTCAGAGGAGCGTAGCGACATGCCGCAAACGGCTCAGGAAATCGTTCGTTCTTTGCCATCGAGACTCGAAAGGGAAAAACTCAATGGTTACGAAACGGTGGTTCATTTACAAATTTCCGGTGATAATGGCGGCGATTTTACCGTGACTGTTTCGGCGGGTGAATGCTCAGTTGTTGAAGGCTTGAACGGCGAAGCCAAGTGCGTTGTGAAGACCAAAGACAAGACCTATGCCGACATCGAGTGGGGGAGAGCCAATCCGCAAATGGCTTTCATGACCGGCAAAATCAAAATCAGCAATTTGCCGGAAATGATGCAGTTCACCAAAATGTTCCGCCGCCTTGATTCGACCTGAAGAGCCGAACCCGCCCCGAAAAATTCTTCCCAAAAACGCGAGAAATCCGGCCCGCTGATCGGGATGCGAATCCTTGACCTCACCCGCCTTTACCCGGGCCCGCTGGCGACAATGCTCATGGCGGACATGGGCGCGGATGTGATTAAAATCGAAGACGTCAACTCCCCGGACTATATTCGAACAACCCCGCCTTTTATCGGAGAAATTTCTTCGGCGTGGCTCGCGCTCAATCGTTCAAAGCGGAGCCTTGCGCTTGATTTCAAAAACGAAAAAGGCCGCCAAGTTTTTTTCGATCTGGTCAAAACAGCCGACATCGTCATCGAAGGCTTTCGTCCCGGCGTTTTGGATAAAACAGGGATAGGCTATGAATCCGCTAAAACTCACAATTCCAAAATCATCTACGTTTCCGTGACCGGCTATGGCCAGACTGGCCCGCGCGCGAATGACGCCGGGCATGATATTAATTACATTGGTTACACTGGCGCTCTCGATTTGAACGGAACTGAGCAAACCGGGCCTTTGATGCCGGGCGTGCAAATGGCGGACGTGGCGGGCGGCGCTTACATGGCGATTATCGCGATTCTTTCAGCGCTTTGGTCGCGTGACCGCACCGGTGAAGGCCAGCACATCGACATCGCGATGACCGACGGCGTTTTGCCGCTCATGGCTTTGCAATTCTCGCAATTCTGGGGGTTGGGACAGTCGCTTTCCCGTGACGAACAACTGCTCTCCGGCAGCCTGGCCAGCTACGGGACGTACGAATGCAAGGATGGAAAATACGTCGCCCTCGGCGCGCTGGAGCCGCGATTCTGGAACAATTTCTGTGCTTTGATTGACCAGCCGGAGTGGCGCAACATGTCTTACGCGCAAGGCGAAGAGCGGGACGAAATCCGCATAGAATTGCAAGAAATCTTTAAAACAAAAACGCGCGATGAATGGGCGAGTCTTGCCGCCGGAAAGGACGCTTGCCTCACGCCGATTTTGACGATGGGCGAGGTTAAAAATGACCCGCAATTGCAAGCGCGAGAAATGATTGTCGAACAAGATCATCCCTCGCTCGGCAAAATTTCAGCAATCGGCTTTCCGCTCAAATTCTCACAAACCGAGCCGACGATTTCCAATCCGGCGCCTGAGTTGGGCGAGCATTCGCGGGAAATTTTGAAAGAGTTGGAGTATGATGAAAAAAGAATAGAGAATTTGTTTTCAAACGGGGTTGTTAAAGAGCCAACTCGCTGAAAAGCTGTTGACAGAAATATGTTTGGCATAAAGAGTAAAGTTATTGGCGAAATTAGTACATCTTGCTGACGTATTTTGCATAGCCGTTGTAAGGCAAGGTAGGAATTCGGTCGCCGGTGGCTATGTCTCGCTCTGTCGCTTGCGACCAGCGCGGATGCGGCACATTCGGCTCGACGTTCGCCCAAAAAGTGTATTCGCTGGGCGCGATCTCGCTCCAAAATGTGCTTGGCTTTTCGGTGATAAATTCAATTTTGACAATGGACTTAATGCTTTTGAAACCATATTTCCACGGTGTGATCACGCGAACCGGCGCGCCGTGCTGATTGGGGAGACGATGGCCGTAACTGCCGGTGGCCAACATGGCCAGTTCGTTCGTCGCTTCGTCCATGCGCAGGCCTTCAAAATACGGCCAGGGGTACCACGGATTCGTGCGCTGTCCCGGCGCATTCTTTTTGTCAAGAAAAGTGACGAAACGGATGTACTTTGCTTTAGACGTCGGTTGCGCCCATTCGACGAAATCCTTCATTTTGATGCCTGTCCACGGCACAACCATCGACCACGCTTCCACGCAGCGAAAACGATAAACGCGCTCTTCCAGCGGCAGCGCTTTGAGCAAATCATCAAGATCAATAGTTCGCGGCTTTTCCACTTCGCCGGAAATTTCAATTTGCCAGGGCTTGGTTTTGAAATCATGCGCCAATTGCCAAACCTGATCTTTCATGGTCGTAAATTCGTAAAAATTATTATACGATGCGGCGAGTCGCTCCGGCGTTTCGGGGCGTTCGACGGAAAAGGCCGGGTTGCGTTTTGCAGGATAGGGCGGCGCGGCTTTCGGCAATGTTTGACGCACGTTTTTAGCTCGGTTTTGCGCTGAAGATTCACCGGAACAGCCGGCGGTCAATCCCCAAATTCCCAAGCCGGAAAATCCCAGTTTCTTCAAGAAATCCCGGCGATTGGCGTAAGCGCTTTCCGGCGTCGCGATGCGTTCCGGCAGTTCCCAGCCTTTCGGCGACTTAATCAACATAACCGTTCTTCCTTTTTAAAAAGCGCCCGCTTCATGGACGCGGAGCGAGAATGAAAGCGTGGTGCCGACATTCAATTTACTTTTGATCGAAATTGTGCTCTTGTGAAGCTCGATAATTTTTTTGGTAATCGCCAGCCCAAGTCCAGTGCCGCCGGAAGATCTGGCGCGACTTTTTTCCACGCGATAGAATCGATCAAAAATCAATGGAATTTCGTCTTCCGGAATGCCGTACCCAGTGTCCGAAACCACGACTGTGACTTTACCGCCCGACTTAGCAATTTTCACATTGACTTCGCCGCCCTCGGGCGTGTAGGAAACGGCATTGTCGATCAGATTGCCGAGCGCGCGCTCGATCATTGCGATGTCGGCGATCACAAGCGGCAGGTTTTGCGGCAAATCAGTTTTTAAAGAAATGTTCTTTTTCTCGGCGACCGGCTGAAACTTGACCACCAAATCCTGCGCCAATTCGGCGATGGCGAACGGCTCTTCAACGGGCTCGACTTGCTTTGCTTCCAGTTTTGAAAGCTCAAAAAGCTCATTCACAAGTTTATTCAAATGCTGCGTGTTGTTGAGAATCGTGCCGAGATATTTTTTGCGCTTGGCCTGGTCGAGCGAATCTTCTTTCATGATGATCGTTTCGAGATAGCCTTGCATCGAGGCCAGCGGGCTGCGCAAATCGTGAGAGACATTGGCGATTAATTCACGGCGCAAGCGGTCGGTTTGCTTCAATTCTTCCATGTTCGCAACGATAGTGTCGGCCATGTGGTTGAACGCCTGCCCAAGCTCGCCGATTTCGTCTTGGCCGGGTTTTTCCACCCGCTGGTGGTAGTCGCCGTGCTCAAAATCTCGCACAACGTTTGTCATTCTGTGGAAGCGTTTGGTCAGAAATGCGAATAAGATCAAACCGATGACCGCGGCAGAAATGAGCGTAATAATCAGCGTTTTGACGAACGTGTCCGTGAAAAAGGTCTCTTCATAAGTCATCTCCGCCTTATCATACGCTTGGCTGCTGAGGACGACGTACATGTAGCCGTCCCGATTGTCGCCGTATTTTACCGGCGAAGCGGAAAACGGCTTTTGACGATCCAGATTGCGCGGATCGTCGCCCGTGACGGCGATCTCTCCTTTGCCGGCAAGAAATTCACGCACCGGCGCAAGATCAACTTCTTGCCGCACCAGTTGCTGTAAGTCGCCGGGGAAAAAGCTCTCGATCTTGCCTTCCGTGTTCAAAAGATAGATTTCGATGCGCGGATTCATGACCATATAGTGATGCATCATGTTTTCCAACGCCGTGTAATTCATCTCGTCCGCCAAGTGCGGTTCAAGTTCTTCGGCGAGCTTGGCGGCAAGGTCTTTATTCACAAGTTGATCCGATTCACGCGCAAATTCCAGCGCTTCGTTGATCGAAAAATTGACCTGAACGATCCCCAAAATCAATAGAATAATCAAATAGACGATTGAGATGCGCGCATAAAAGCTGCTCAAAAACTTTTTCATGAGGAAAGCTCCTCTTCTTCTGCAAAACGATAGCCCACGCCCCAAACGGTTTTAATGAATCGTGGATTCGACGGGTCTTTTTCGAGCTTGCTGCGCAGACGATTGATGTGCGAATTGACAGTGTGATCGTACCCGGTATACTGGTACCCCCAAACCACGTCGAGGAGCTGCTGTCGCTCATAGGCGCGCCCGGGGTTTGATGCGAACATCACAAGCAGATCGAATTCCTTCGCGGTCAAATCAAGCGTTTCGCCGTCCAGAATCGCCTTTCGCTTGGGCAGATCAACGGTGAGTTCGCCGAAAACGATCACTTCATTATCCCGCTCGTTTTTCGAGGTCGATTTGTCCGCTTCAATGCGTCGAAAAATGGCCTTAACGCGGGCGATAAATTCGCGAATGCTGAACGGCTTTGTGATGTAGTCGTCCGCACCGAGCTCAAGGCCGAGCACTTTGTCCAATTCTTCAGACTTGGCTGTGAGCATGAGAATTGGCGTTTGTTTGTCAACTTCGCGAATATGCTTGCAGACTTCGAGGCCGCCAAGTTTTGGGAGCATGAGATCAAGGATGACAAGATCATACTCGCCGTCATCGAATTTTTTCACGCCGCTCAAGCCGTCTTGTGCGCAATCAAGTTCGTAGCCTAAATCGGTGACATGAATTTCAACGAGTTCGGAAATGTCGGGATCGTCTTCTATAATGAGAACTTTTCGGTTCATTGAAAACTACTCAGTTTAACGAGGTTACTGTTTGTGTGCTTTATTATCGGAAAGCTTGAAACACCGTCTAATCATACAAAAAAAGTATCACGAAACTATCAAAAGAAGATGAAAATTAAAAAGCCCCGCAAAAGTAGCAGGGCTTGTACAAGCTGATCTATTAAAAGAGCTATCAATCAGTCACGATTTTTAGTCAAAGATACTGAACGGATTCTTAGCTTTTGCTAAACAGCCAACAGCCAACAGCCAACAGCCAACAGCCAACAGCCAACAGCCAACAGCCAACAGC
>CAXHAT010000087.1:0-29582 GCA_964014485.1 uncultured Deferribacteres bacterium | reverse complement strand
AGGCAAGCTAAAGCTTGAACTACAAACGACAGTGCTTTTTTTACGCTCAGAGCAGAAGGATGCTCTGTGGTTTGTAGTTCAAACTTCAGTTTGTTTGAGCGTAATTGAAGCAAAAAGTTAGTGACATTGGGTTTCGGTCTGGACAATTCTTTTACCTCCCTTCAGATTCGTTCGCTTTTTCGGTTTGCTGGACTCTTCTAACCCGTTGTGCATTGCGTAATTTCATGCCAAGCTTCCAAAGCTGAGAGACTTCGTGCATCCGGCGGTCAATGGCTTCCGGCGACATATCGATTTGTTTGTTATTTTTGATCGTTTTCTTCATTCTTATGGAATCCCAATTTTTTAATATCCAGCAAGTCCTGATCACGCCCGGCAAGACGCTTCATGCTCACAAGCCCTGTAACTGAAACGACTTGAATTTCTTCCCCGCTCCAAAGAAAAAGCTCACGATTTTGCCAGGCTTCTTCAAGCGCCGGCGTGACCAAAATCAAATCGAGCGGGAGAACGTCTTTACCGGTGATTTTTGAAACGCGGTAAACGCGCCGTTCCTCCGACTTTCCAACGTCAAACGGAATTATCCCGGCGGACAGTGTGAACCCCCTTTTAGCGGCAGCCTCAAGCGCTCGATCCAAATCTTCGGGACGAACCATGACGTCAATGTCTTTTGTAAAGCGAGGATAGCCGTATAATGCAACCGCAAGTCCGCCGCAGAGCGCATAATCGATTTTGTCACGCTGCAATAACTTCAGCAGCTTAATGAGTTCGTGATAAAGATCCATTTTCAAATTAACCTCAAGCAATCGAATTAAGCAAGTCGATATTGACTCCTGAAAGCAGGATTCGCATCTTCCGCGCGCCGCACTATTTTCAAAAACGGAAAAACACATGTTTCAAATTCTGAAAAACCGGTGGAATTTACGCCGACTGATCGCGTGTCTGATACTGATTGTCTCATGCCCTTTGCAAGCCCAAAATCCCTGGAACGGCAAGGTCGTTTTGCAGGGGTTCTGGTGGGATTATCACAACGACAACTTTCCCAACGCCTGGGCGGACTATCTCACGGAACTTGCGCCGCGCCTGCGCGAAATCGGAATCGACGCCGTTTGGACGCCGCCGCCGTCAAAAGGCATTGGCGGCACGTTTGACGTCGGTTACGGCGTTTATGATCACTATGATCTCGGCGACAAACGACAAAAAAACACCACGGCGACACGATTCGGCAACAAAGACCAACTTCTGCGCATGGTTGCCGTGCTGCACGCCAATGGCCTCGACGCGATTTTCGATATTGTGCTCAACCACAGCATCGGTGCGCAATCTCTCGACCCAACCGCGCCCGGCGACCAATGGAAAAACTTTCGTTACGCTTCTTTCACCACGCCGCAACTGGACGGCGCGGATGTGACGGCGCTGCAAGGGCGCTGGCCGAAGAATCATCAGAATTTCCATCCCAATCCTGACCACAACCAGAGTGACGACGACTGGACGCAACAGCTTTTTGGGCCGGACAATTGTTATTTCAGCAACGCCGTCGGGCAAAGTTCAAACGCCGTTTTCAATCCGCCGCAAGCCGCCGATTGGATGCGCAACAACGCCCGCGCGTGGTTGATTTGGCTCAAAAAACAAACCGGTTTCGACGGCGTGCGCCTGGACGCGATCAAACACATTCCGCACTGGGCGGCGGAAGATTTTCTCTACAATCTTCAACACGGCGCGGACTGGGCTTCGGGCGGCGACGAGATGTTCGCGGTCGGCGAATTCGTCGGCGGCAAAGGCCAGCTTGATCAATGGGCGGACGATGTGCAGAATCGCGCGGGAACTTTCGATTTTAGCCTGCGTTCCGCACTCCGCGACATGGTTTACGGCCTCGGAAATTATGATCTGGCGCAAATTCCCGGCGCCCAACAAAATAACCGCCTGCGCACCGTACCGTTCGTCAATAATCACGACACGTTCCGCCCCATGCTGGACGACGACGGCAACTACAACGGCTGGAACGAAGGCAGCGAATTGGGCGGCGGGCACATTGAACCGAACGAACCGAGACTCTCCGCAGCTTACGCCGTCGCATTCGCCGTCGACGGTTCCCCCCAAGTATTTTTCGAAGATTTGTATGAGGTCGGTTACGCCGGGAATCGTTTTTCACATCTCCCGACCGACGATAAAGCTCTGCCGATGCGCGACGACATCGCCAACATCATTTGGGCGCATCAAAAATTGGCGTTCAAGAGCGGCGAATACAGAGTGCGTCACCAATCCGGCGATCATTTGGTTATTGAGCGCAGCAGGCGAGCGATCATTGGCGTGAACGACAACTGGGATACGTGGCAAAACGCGACCGTCGCTACCGATTTCGCGCCGGGAACGCAATTGCACGACTACTCCGGCGCCAACGCTGACGATATTTTCGTGGACAGTGACGGTAACGTGCAAATCTGGACGCCGCCCTGTGACGGCAGCAACAAGCGACGCGGCTACACGATTTGGGGGCCAGCGGGAATCGACGGCGGTTTTAATCCGCCGCAGCGTCAGACTGTGCAAGAGTGGGAAATGGCGGATGATCTCGGCGATTCGCATCCGCTCTCTCTGGGACAAGGCGGCGCACTGCCGGCGTTAGGCGGCGTGTCCAGATTGACGGGGGAAATTTTCCCAGAGACCGGAACGCCGCTGACAATTGAACTTTTTCCAAGCAAAACCGATGTTTTTTTGTTCTTGCATCTACGCGACGAAAACGATTCGCTCGTAGCCGACGTCTCGGGGCTTGGCAATCTCACGTTGAATTACACGCCCCAAAAAGAAGGCTTTTTTGCAATCAGCGCTGGTAACGGCGACGCTTCGCCGCCAAGCCAGACGGTCTGGATCAAGGCGACTTACACAGCGTCGAAAGTCGTCGATACGCGCGGCGACAGTCCGGTCAAAGTAGTTGAGAATGAAAGTCGTTTGCCAAAGTCTTTCAATGTCAGCGTCCAGCCAAATCCGTTCAACCCCTCCACCGCGGTTCGCGTCTCGCTCGAAAAAGCGGCTGAGATTGAAATCAGCGTTTTTGATCTTCAAGGCCGTCGTGTTCGTCGACTGCTCGAAAGAAAATTACAATCCGGCGAGCACGAAATTCCTTTCAACGCACAGAACCTGCCGAGCGGCGTTTACTTCATCCGCGTCCGTGCTGATAATCTTTCAAAAGTTAGCAAGGCGCTTTTGCTCAAGTAATTGGGGCTGGATTATGTGCAGCGAATCCGGCTTCATATCTATTGAGCGTTTGTCCTTTTAATCTCCTCTTGCGGAAGGTCAGTATTCGAGACGAGTTGATAATGCTTTTCTTCCCGAATAGTGACCAGTTTTCCATTCTTTTCGAACTCAAATAATGCGATCAAATCATCCTGGATAAACTGAGCAGCGACGGGTCTACTCAACAAATCGGGAAATTTCGACTCGCAAACGGCAAAATCCTGTTCAATCTGCACAATTCCGAGTTGATCGGTTCTTCCTTTCGCTTGAACCGGCACAATGTACTGCTTCCCGTCTTTGCTGACGCCGACGTAAAGCTCATCTGTTTCCACTTGTCCTATTCCCTTGACCGTAGTTCTTAAATGGTTTTGAAGAGAATAGCATGTAAACCCGAGAAAGGTATCGATAAGTCGGTTGTATCTAAGCACGGCAAGAAGCGCTTGTTCATCGTTCAGGGCATACCTTCTGATAATTTCCGGCGTCGCGTCAAGAATTTTGATTTTAGAAAGCCGAGGATTAGGCGTTATTCTATGAATGGCTGATTTTGAAAACTTGTACTTCCCACGTCCGACAGATCGAATAATCCATTCTTCGTCTTTCGATAAAAGTTCAGTGATTGCTTCAGGAAGTACGTTTCGGTATCTGTACGAATAGATAATATCGCCGAGATTTTTAGGCAATTTGATCTTTAGTTCCGCTGCGATAGTCTCAAATTCTTCACGATCAAAGAAAACTTCGCCGGCTCCGGGCGTGTAATGATCAAAAAACGCTCGTTCTATAAGTTGATCATATCGATTCTTTCTCTCTTTCAAGCTGCGCCTCCCATTAGTTTTATCCGGCCATTCAAGTAGAAGCACTTCTTCACGAAGCTGCTGGCCCGTAGCTGTAGAAATGCGTGTTCGGAAAAGATCGATTCCAGAAACGTGATACCCCAATTCATGTGCAGTTTCAGCAAGGAGTTCTCCAGTGCGAATAAGTACTTGCAAGTAAGACGCTTGATCTCCGACTACATACGCCATTCTAGCTCCCGGCTTTAAGTACTTACGCATCTCGGCCAAGTGCCTTTTCATACCGCCAAAATAAAGCCGCGTGACGCGATGGTATTGTCGTTCAAAGCCTGAAGTTTTATTGAGGGCGAGTCTCCGGCGTTCAATTTCATTAGCAATTCTGTCTATCTTGCTTCCTTGCTCGATATGCAAATCATCATCATCTGAGATGTAAACGTTTCTTGTGTTTGATCTCAAAAGAAACTGTTTCAGCCTTCTTAAGTCACTTTTATTTTCCAAAAAACCTAGTAGAGTGGATTCGAGTCTGGTCGTTCTGGTATAATCTTTCTCATTCGGGTAAGGCGGCGAGGTAATAACAGCATCGATGCTCCCGTTCTCAATCAAGCCGTTCAAGTCACGCGAATCGAAGTTATAGCAAGAAGCGTTTGCTGAATGCTCATAACCAGATTCTATATCATCCGTCATTAGATTGACGCGACTGAACCAATCGCCAAAGACGTTAGCTTCGGTTCTCTTTTTACGACGTACACCCACTTCGGGACCAAATTTTAAATTGCTGGCCTTATGAACGGCGACATAAGCCAATGCGAGAAGAAAAAAACGTCTGATGCGTAGGTCGGCAACGCCGTTGATGGCGTCACGCAATACGAGGCATTTATGCAAGGGAAGTGGTTCGATCGAATTCTTGAGTAAAATTGAGTCTTGTTCTTTAGACAACTTTCTCAAAGCGCCGTTTTCGCTCGAGAAAACATCAAGTGAATTATTCATGATGTTGAGTGCGGCGTGACGAAGCTCTTGCCCCGACAAATCCCATGTCGTTTTAGTCTTGGACGCCAAGAAAGCCATGGGCGTTGCTTCTATCCCGATTGATTGAATCGAATTCTTTTTGGCTTCAACAAGCGTCGTTCCGGTCCCGCAAAAAGGATCAAGCACTGTGGCGTTCCTATCGAGCTCAAAACGTTCAAAATAATGTCGGACGAGATGAGGCGGGAAAGATAAAACGAACCTGTACCAATCGTGGAAAGCTCGATCTGACGGGTGTAATTTATTATTGCGTAGATCCTTAGGATCAGCAATCTTGTCATAAGTGGCAATCATAAAGTATCTATAGATTTTTAGCGTTTTTCCATCTTCTTGCCGTAATCCAATTCATGTTTCGTCGTCAAGACCGGGAAGCCGGGGACCATGATTGGGTACGGCGCGTCGGATTGGAGGGCGACAAGGTCCGTGCGCAGGAGTTTGATGCTGTTGAATGCGTCGACGTTAATTTCAACTTGGTCACTGTACTTTTCCAACAGTGACTGCACGTATGGATTTAAATATTTCTCAACCAGCGGCAAGTAATTTTCGGCAAACGACGAATCGTTGACTGCGTTCTTGGCGTCCAGCAGGCGCGTGCGATGGTAGAGCGCGTAAAAATTATCCTGCCACATGCGCCGATTGCGCTGCACCACGTTGATTTTGTCGTAGCCGCGCTCGTAAGCTTGCGCCGTCAAGTGTTTGTCGCGCACCAAATCGATGATGGCCAGTTGCAATTGCTCGCCGAACTCCTTGTTTTTCATCTTCTGCTTGCGGAAAACCAGCGGGTGCGATTTGACCTCTTCCCGCAGTCTGCCCACCGTCCAGACTTCGTCGTTGAGCTTGAACAGCGGGTACGGATCGAGCGCTTCTATGTCATTGTCGAAAGTCTCGTGCGTCACGCCGTTGTTCAGCCCCCAATAGCTGTCGCGCATGGCGTCTTCTTTTTGCCTGGGCGTTTGCAGGTAGTGCGGGCCAAGCGCATCGGCAAGCTGATAAAACGTGTCCGGGTAAAACCGCAATTCCTTGCCTTTCATCATTTCTTGAATATAAGTCTTGTAGGCTTTCACCGCGCCAAACGAGCGGAAACGGTCCCGCACGTCGTCCCAGCGGTTCAAAATCTGTTCGTCGGTTAAAGCGGGCGTGTCAGTCCAGCCGAGCACTTTGATGAGAATTTGGTGCGTCGCATCGATGTAAACGGGGCCGACCACCTGGTCTTTCTTCAGCGGTTGCGTGAACATGGATTCAATGATCGCCTCGTGTTCGTTCCAATTCCATTCCACCTCGCGTTGCGGCACGTCCGTGAGCGAGCCGTCTTCATTGAACAGATCGTTGAACGACACGCCTTCGTCGAAAATTTTGCCGGCGGCCAAGTTGGCTTGGTCGGGGCTTTCAAAGCTGACGTAGGCGATTTTGTACTTTCGGCCTGCGTTTTTGAAGGTGTTTTTGATCTTGACCGTATCGTCCGGAACGTGGTCGTAAATGTCCTTAGCGTAGAGCCACTGCCGCATGGACTGCTCCTGCCTTCCGCGCAGGTAAGCTTGCAGAAAATCGTCTTCTCGCAATTCGCGATAATCGGCGCCCTCCGCCTCCAGCGCAAAGAGCTTCTCCGCAATCAGCGAATTGAGAATGATCTTTTTCTGAACATTGTAATTCTCCCGAGCATACTTGGGACGAATTGTATATTCCGCCCGCCGAATAAACTCCGCCTTCGAAATCGACTTATTACCAACTTGTGAAATGATGATTTCGTCAGGTTCGTTTACATCGACATGATCACAACCACTTACCCAAAATACAGAAACAATTATGGAAAACGGAACTAGAAATTTGAACATTTGTCTTCTTTTGAAACAATTTTGGCCTTCTAAAGTTGCCGGCAAATTGCAAAATTGTATTATCGTATGCCAGAAATTTTGGGTTGAAGGCGTAGACTTTATAATCTGTGGGAGAAAGCTTTTTTAAGAAGCCCTTTTGAGTTATAATGTTTACGAAAGAAGGAGAATACACAGACTGTTTCGGTTTAGGTCTTCACCTGATTATAGACGAATTCGAAATGAACTTTGAAAAAGGCTCAACCAAGAAAGCGAGAGCGCTTGTTGAAGAGTGGATCGACAAGACGCTCCTCAAATTCAAAGAGAACATATCTTTTGGTTTGCCGGAGTATGATGACAGGCAGAAAAAATGGCGGGTCTCATTACATCCTCGTTTAAACAAAAACGCACTTATAGGCGAGATATTTATTGATGAAGCTATTGATCGCATTGTCGAGACAACCGATATTGACATTATTCGGAGAAGAATCACAAAAGGCTCTTCTCATCGCGCCAAAAGAACTAAATCCGGCAAGAACGTCTTCACACCGACAGCGGTTCCCAATAAAGTAATTTTGGGAAATTGTATCGAAGTTTTAGAAGAATTTCCACCCGATACAGTTCAACTGGTCTTTACTTCTCCGCCGTATTACAATGCAAAACCGGAATACTCAGAATATGTCGACTATCAGGAATACCTCGACTTCATCCGAAAAGTCATCGTCAGGGCACATTCGATTCTATCTGAAGGTCGTTTTTTTGTGATAAATATTTCTCCCGTTCTTATCCGAAGGATTTCAAGATCAACATCGAGTCGAAGAATAGCCATCCCTTTCGATATACACAGAATATTTGAAAACGCCGGTTTCGATTTTGTAGATGACATCATTTGGATAAAACCTGAGGGTGCGGGGTGGAATTTGGGAAGAGGGCGGCGATTTAAAGCTGATAGACAACCATTGCAATATAAACCTGTTCCAGTAACCGAATATATATTAGTTTACAGAAAAAAAACGGATAAGCTTATAGATTGGAATTTACGAAAGCACTATGATCCGAATTTGATTGAAGAGTCAAGACTACTTGGTGAATATGATGTTACAAATGTATGGAGAATTCATCCTGCACACTCAAAAATTCATCCAGCGGTTTTCCCAGAAGAATTGGCGCGAAAGGTTATTAAATACTATTCTTTTAAGGATGACATGATTTTGGACCCGTTCGCGGGAATCGGCACCGTAGGGCAGGCCGCATATAACTTGGAGCGAAGGTTTTTGTTAATTGAAAACGAACCGAAATATTTTCAACATATGAGTCATACCCTGAATTTATTGCCGATGAACAGTCGAGTCGATTTCATAATTCACGAAAAACCAGTGCAGGGGAAAAATGAGTTTTGATTATAAATTAGACGCTTATCGAAGCTGGCTCGAGCAAAATGTTACACTTAGTGATCCTTTTTCTCCAATCGCATTGAAAAAACTAACTCACCATCTTTTGATGGGTAAAAATTATCGTCTTCTTACAGAATCCAATACGAAAGGCAGGCTCTTTACCACTTTTCTTTGGTTATCACAAGTACAAAAACAAGCGAAAAATGAATACGGTGAAAATTGGATATCACACCTTTTTGATGAAACTTATGCTCAATACAGAAGCCCTAAAGAACTGAAAGACTTACTCTTTTGGATTATGGGAATTACACGAAAAACCGCCGTGAATCTTGGGCTAAAAAGGGAAGATTATCCAGGATTTATGCAAGAAACTATCGCTTACTTCAACGAACTTTTTGACAAGATTGGAAATCACGAGTTTAAAGATGACGCTTGGCTGCTACTTATGGCAGGATCAGCAACGCTGAACATCAGAGGTTCTCTAAAATCTAAAATTGGAAAACAGTTTGAGCGCGTCTTCATAAGGAGTCTACTGACGATTCTCGGTTTTATTGAAAATGAAAACTTCTGGATCAATATTGACCGAGATTTGGAAGTGGGACGGGAAGCGGATGCCGAAGTAGAATCAAAACGCGGGAGAATCAGAATTGAAATGGGGCTTATTGCGTCAGGCAATCAAGAAGTCATCGAAGACAAAATCGCACGCGTTGGACGAAACGGCATAATTCTGTTTGACATTTTAGGCACGAAAACCAGAGTGCATCAAACCGCTGAAAACAGCGGGGTCAAATTAGTACAAATTCGGCACTGCAACCCTTTGCTTGATGTTCATCGACATTTAGAGAAAATTGTAAAAATTGATCTCGCCGAAATCCCTCAAACTTCTGAAAAAATAAAAGCGGCAGTTGATCGCCTTCCCGACAATATTTTTCAAATAGACGCTTAATTTTTCTGCCCAAGACTGCGTTCTTTGCGACTTTGCGTTTAGTCCAACTTTCCCGACTTTCCACAAAAAAACCTGCGACAGACCACGAATTCTAAATTTGAGAACCACAAAAAATGGCGAGTTTGAACAAGCTGCACAAGTATTTGCGAGAGCTAGAGCGATTTGTTGATTGTGACCGCGAACCTGTTGAAAAATGGCGATTTAAGCAAGGCGATTTCCCGTCGGCGGCGCAGGCGGATTTTGATGACACACGTTGGCAAGAGATTTCCCCGCCCGCCGTTTGGGGCGGTTATGACGCTTTTTTCTGGTTTCGCACCCGCGTTGAAGTTCCGGAAAGAATGGCCGGACGGCCGGTACATTTCAAAATAGACCTCGTGCAAATTCACGCCGAGGCGTTTCTGTACGTCAACGGCGCGCCTTTTCATGGCATTGACCGCAACCACGGCGAGATTCAATTGTCGCCCGAAGCCAAGGCGGGGGAAATTTTTGAGTTGGCCATCGAAGCCTACGCCGGACGAACCGAAGAGCGACCGATCTTTCGCGAAGCGGCCACCATCGTTCCAGACAAGGGTGTGCGGGACGTTTATTTTTCGCTAAAAAACGCGCTGGAAGCGGCGCAATTCCTGCCGGACGGTCATCCCAACAAAAAGCCTTTATTCGAGACCATCGGCGATATCATGGCGCAAATCGACTGGCGCGCTCCGGGAAGCGCCGCGTTCCGCCAAAGCTGTGCCTCGACGGCGGAAGCGCTGTGCGAGACGCTGCAAAAATTTCAAAGCGACGTTCCCGCCGCCGTCTATCCCGTCGGTCATGCGCACATCGACGTGACTTGGCTCTGGACGCTGGAAGACGTGAAGAAAAAATGCGGACGCACCTTTTCCACGGTGCTGCGGTTGATGGAGCGCTACCCGGAATTTCATTTTATCCAGAGCCAGCCGCAGCTTTATCAATACACGAAAGAAAATTTCCCGCAGGTTTACGAAAGCATCCGGCAACGCGCCAAAAACGGGCGTTGGGAGCCGGTCGGCGGCATGTGGGTGGAGGCGGATTGCAACATCCCCTCGGGTGAATCGCTGGTGCGGCAGATCGTGCATGGAAAGCGTTTTTTCAAGGAAGAGTTTGGCGTGGAGATCGACAATCTTTGGCTGCCGGACGTGTTTGGCTATTCCGCCGCCCTGCCGCAAATCCTGAAAAAATCGGGGATTGATTATTTTTTCACCGCAAAACTTGCCTGGAACGATGCGAATAAATTCCCCTACAATTCGTTCTGGTGGCGCGGCGTCGACGGCACGGAAATTTTCTCCCACCTGACTTTTTTGAACAATCTTTACAACAGCGAGCTCAACGCCCACGACGTGCGCGAGGCTTGGGACAAGTGCAATCAAAAAGGCGAGATTCATCATTTGCTGCTGAGCTACGGTTTCGGCGACGGCGGCGGCGGCCCCACGCCCCAGCATCTGGAAAACGCGCGGCGGTTGGAGAATTTCCCCGGTCTGCCGAAGATGGAGCGCGCTTCGGTAAAGGAATTTTTTGAAAAAGCGATTCAGGAAGCGGACGACTTGCCGGTTTGGTGGGGCGAATTGTATTTTGAGTATCATCGCGGCACGCTCACTTCGCACGCACGTACTAAGCGCGGCAATCGCAAATGCGAGTTTGCGCTGCGGGAAGCGGAATTTTTCGCGGCGCTGGTGCAAGCGGACGGCGGCGAACCTGCACTCGCCGGTCTGGACGCGGCGTGGAAAAAACTGCTGCTCAATCAATTCCACGACATCATTCCGGGCACTTCGATTCCTGAAGTTTATGAGCAGGTGGCGCGGGACTATCAGGAAATTGCCTCAACGTGCGGCGAGCTTGTGCGTGAAAATAGCGCAAAGCTTTCTCTTGCTGAAGACGAGGCGATTGTTGCGAACTTGACGAACACGTTGAATTGGGAACGACTGGAACCTGCGGAAATTTCCTTCGCTGATCCGGGCGAAGATTTTTCCTTGCAGACTTCGGGCGGCGAGCTTGCGCCGCATCAAATTTTGGAGCGGGCGGACGGGCGGGTGCGTGTTCTGGCACAGGCGCGGGTTGGTTCGACTTCCGCTGAAAATGTTATGCTGGAAGCATCTTCTTCGTCAGAAGCTTCTTTAAAAGTCGAGGATTTCGGAGGTGCGGCCAAAAAAGATTCTTACAGAATGACAAACCCGGAAAGCGAATTCTCAATTTCGGAATCACACATTGAAAATCGTTTTTTTCGATTAGAGCTTAACAAAACAGGTGAAATTTCACGGTTGTACGACAAGCGTTGCGGGCGGGAGATTTTAACGCCGGGCGGTTTCGGAAATGTTTTCGAGACTTACGAAGACAATCCGCAGGCGTGGGAAGCCTGGGACGTGGACGCAGATTTCGAAACGAAGCCGCTCGATTTATTCGTTTGTGAAGCAATTAAAGTTGTTGAGGAAGGCCCGTTGCGCGCGGCGATTCGGGTCACGCATAAATCCGAAAATTCAACGATTACGCAGGAAATCCGCCTGTTTTCCGATGTTCTGCGTATTGATTTTTTCACTAAAATCGATTGGCGCGAGCAGCGCGTTTTGTTAAAGACGGCCTTTCCGATCGACGTGCTCAGCCCGACGGCGACTTACGAAATTCAGTACGGCGCGATTGAGCGGCCGACGCACCGAAACACGTCGTGGGATCAGGCCAAGTTTGAAGTGGCGGCGCACAAATGGATGGATTTGTCCGAGAGCGGCTACGGCGTGAGTTTGCTGAACGATTGCAAGTATGGCTGCGATATTCACGAAAATAAAATGCGATTGACTTTGCTGCGTGCGCCCTACCAGCCCAGTCCGACCGAGCCTTGGGGCGGCACGCTTTACGACCAACCGGCGGATCAAGGCGCGCATGAAGTGACGTACTCACTTTTTCCGCATGAAGGAAGTTGGCAGAAGGCGGGTACAGTGCGTCGCGGCTACGAACTCAACGTCCCGATTGTCAATCTCGGCGCCGGCGGCGAGCTAAATTCAACCACGCCGTTTGTTGAGTTCGACCATGACAACCTGGTGCTCCATGTGCTCAAACCAGCGGACGACGGCAACGGCGTTATTCTGCGATTTTATGAATCCGCCGGGGCGCGCGGAACCTGTGAAATGAAATTTGGCAAGAAGCCGAAGACGATTTTTGTGTGTGATTTGCTAGAACAAAACGAGCAGGAATTGCCGAATGCGGACGAAATGTGGCGAGTCGATTACAAGCCTTTTGAAATTGTGACTTTGCGGCTTTTGGTTTGATTGCCTTTTCAGTGTGCGCTGAAAAACGTCGCAACTTCGATTGCATCGTTGTCTGAAAAAGAGCGGGGCTAAACAAAAACGGCCGTTTTGGGCGGCTCCGTTCTTTTACACATATTCATCGTCGTCGTCTTGCATGCGGCTGAACATTTGTTGGATCATGTCGCCGTAGACGCGGACGTTTTCGACTTCGTCTTTGCTGAGCAGCGAATTTTGGTGCAGGCCTTCCAGCACAAATTCCATGGCGACAGGCTGCAATTCCGGAGTAATCTCAAACACTGGCGCGAGATAGTCCTTTGTCAATCGGTCAAGTCCGGGCGTCTGGTTGAGCGCTGCGATGTAGTCCTTTTGCCCCATCGTATCGGAAATGTCGATTTTGCGATCCGCTTTAAAATAGCCGACCGTTTTTGCGAACGGGCTGTCGCCTTTTTTCATCGCTTTGTAGGGATCCGGAAAATAGTCGAGAAAGACTTTTTTGATCGCCTTGCCGAGCAGACCTTGCGCCACTTTGACCACGCCTTCCTGTTCGCCTTCGTAAACCAATTCAATTTTTCCGGTAATCGCCGAAAGTGCGGCAAAAGCGTCGCAGATGCGCGGGATGATTGTTTCCTCGTTGCGCAGCCAGGCGCGCCGTTCGGCGTTGCTGATGATGTTTTCTAAAAGTGAAATAGTCATGCGCGCGCTCACACCGCTTTTTTGATCGACGAATTCGCTTTGCCGCGCTTCAATCGCGGTCTGCTCGACAATTTCATTCATCAGCGAAAGCACGTGCACTTCGCGTTCATCCCGTTTGAGCCACGCTTCCTGCCGCGTTATTTGCATACCAATTTCGACTTCTTTCGGGTAGTGAGTCAAAATCTGCGAGCCGATGCGGTCTTTCAAGGGCGTGATGATGTTGCCGCGATTGGTGTAATCCTCAGGATTGGCGGAGTATACCATGAAAATATCCATCGGGATGCGCACCGGAAAACCGCGAATTTGAATATCTTTTTCTTCCATCAGATTGAATAAGCCGACCTGGATGCGCGGCTGCAAATCCGGCAGTTCGTTGATCGCAAAAATACCGCGATTGGTGCGCGGAATAATACCGAAATGAATCACGCCCTCGTGCGAATAATGCAAGCGGTGCACCGCAGCCTTAATCGGATCGACGTCGCCGATCAAATCCGCGATGGTAACGTCCGGCGTGGCCAGTTTTTCGCCGTACCTTTGGGATCGCTCAACCCATTCGATCTCCGTTTCGTCGCCGTATTCGGCAATAAGATCAACCGCATACTTGCTGATCGGATTATACGGGTCGTCGTTGACTTCGCTGCCTTTTACCGCAGGAATCAACTCGTCGAGCAGCATTGGAAGCATGCGCAACATGCGGCTTTTCGCTTGGCCGCGCAGGCCGAGCAAAATGAAATCGTGACGCGAGAGAATGGCGTTGATCATGTCCGGGATCACGGAGTGTTCGTACCCGATGATTCCGGGAAAAATTTCTTCCTTGTTTTGCAGCTTATGAATCAAGTTGCCGCGAATTTCATCCTTGACGCTCCGCGGCTTATAACCGGATTCCTTGAGTGCGCCGAGCGTTTTTATTTCTTGCATTTTTTTCATTTGGCTTCTTGTCTAAAAGTCAAAGTTTAGCGTTTCAACTTTTTGTTTTTTATGTTTTTGGGCGCCGCCAGCAGATGCATCTATCGCTTCGTCCATCGCATTGGCAAAACGAAGAACGACCGCTTCAGGCAGCGCTCCCGGCTGGATGTCTTCAGCCGCCAGAGTGAAGATCATGTGCTGCAATTTCATACTCAGCTCAGCGGGAAATGCGGAGATGTTGTCCACTTTTTTGAGAATCATGGCTGCGGTGAGATTGTGCCGCCCCACCAACCGTCCTTGCTCAGTGAGTTCAAAAAGCGGGCCGCGCGAAAACGCTTCTATCTTCCCGACGTCGTGCAGCAGCGCTCCGGTCAAGAGCAAATCTTTGTTCAAATCGGGGTAAACCGTCGCCAATTTTTCACAGGCTCTTGCGACGCGAATCGTGTGCTGCAGAAGCCCGCCGCGACGTGCGCTTCGCTTTTCAAGGCCATTGACGGCGCTGCAAAATTCATTGCGAAACGCCTCGCTCTCGGTAAATTTACGCAAAAGAGAGCGCATGAACGGGTTGATGATTCCATCGACGAATCGGGAATAATCTCGCCAAAGGCTTTTAATGTCATCTTTCACTGCCGGGACAAGTTGCGTTAAATCCACCTCGTCGCCGTCCTCGGCTTGCCGTATTTTTTGAATGGAAAGTTGTTTCCGGCCTTGAAAACTCTGCACCGCGCCTTTGATTTTGACAACGCCGCCGCGCCGGAGCCGCCGGGCGTTTTCTTCAGCGTCATCCCAAATATTCGCGGCGATACTGCCGGTCGCGTCCGCGAGATCGACAGCCAGGAAATGGCCCTTATTGTCCCGCCGGGCTTTCATATCGAAGCGTTGAAGCAGGTAAAACCCGGTAATTTCATCGCCAATATGAAAATCCGCGATTGACTTCTCATTCACAATTTATCTCCGTTCGGTGCGAACTAATGTCGTCAGTTTTCATCATCATCGCGGCGTCGCCGTCTGGACAAATTTTGCAGACGTATCAACCGCCGCTTTTTTCAATCTTGAGGCTTTGTACTTTCCAGTGCGCCATAAATTCACCTGGTCGCCATAATGCTCTGAAAACGGCTGACCGGACTGGCCTCCGGGAATGACCGTCCACGCATTTTCAGGATCGGCTAAATCGACGATTAACCTTAATGAAGCGCCCGCGAAAGCATCGTAAGGGGAGGTCAATTTGTACTCCGCCTTGGCTAAAGAATTCGGCGATCCGCCAATCGGGAACGGACCGAGATTAAAAAGCCGATCCATAGGCTGCTGCTCGCCGATTGGATGCTTAAACGTAATTTTGTGCACATGTCCCCAATCCCAAAAACCGGGGCCTCCGCCCAGCTCATCCTGCAACCTCTGAATCGCCATTTTGAAGCTTTTAACAACCACTTCCGGCGCTGTCTCAACGTGCTCGGTCGTGCGCTTGTCGTCCCACCAAAATGACGACGGGGTATCTAACAAATGTTCCACCGAACGAATAGCCATATTTGACCAAAAAGTATAAGCTTCAGCAGTTTCTTCATTCAGGTCGTCTTGCAGGATGTTTTGCAAGAGCGTGACAAAAAACGCGTTGTAAATGGTGGCTTCCGGTCGCTCGCTGTTTTCGAAAAAATCCCATTCGGAAAGCAGCACCCAGATGGATTTTTCGTAGTCTGAAAGCTGCGCTCCGTCAATCATGGGCTTTATTGTTTCCACGACTTTTTCCGCGTGCAGCGAGCGAACGTCCTGCTGCAAAGCTTTCATATCGTCTGGTGTAAATTTCTTGTCGCCCGCGAGCACCTGCCGGATTCTGCGAATGCGACTGTCCGGCTCCCACAAATTGCTGAGGTAGTACGGGTAGCCGGCCCCGGCCATTTTGTTGTTCGCCGTCCCAATGTAGCCCTCAGGCGGATTCTTTTGTCGCGGCATGTCTTCAAAAGGAACTTTCCCCACCCAGTCGCCTTTTTTTTCCCAGCCATTGTAAAAAAAAGAACCGCCGCCGTCGCGGCGAACGGGAACGTAGCCTGCCGCCGTGTAGCCAATATCGCCGGATACGTCTGCATAAACAAAGTTTTGCGTCGGGACGCGGTAATCTTTCAAAGCACTCAGGAAATCGTCCCAATTTCGCGATTTGTTGACGCCTAAAAGACTGCCTAAATCATCAGACGCACGCAAGCCCGTCCAGTTTGCGCTGACTGCGAGCGTGTCGTCCTTGAAGAGCGACAGAGTTTCGGTAATGACCGGCGTTGCGTTTGATTTCAAGCGCGTGTCCATGAACACCGGATCCATTTTGCCTTTAACCAAAATTGTATCGCGCACGAGCGTAAAGTTTTGCCAATTTTCTCCATCCCAGTACTTATTCGGATCATCTTTTGAGATTCGCTCAAGATAAAAATCGGCGTCGTCGATCATGCCGTTGGTCAACCCCCAGGCGGCTGCATCGTTGCGGCCAATGAGAATTGCGGGAACGCCCGGGAGCGTCATTCCGGAGACGTTGTAATCGCCGCCGTTCAGGTGAATTTCATACCAGACGGGCGGCAGGCGCAGATCGAGGTGGGGATCGTTCGCCAAAATCGGCTTGCCGCTGACGCTCTTCGCGCCGCTTACCACCCAACTGTTGCTGCCCGCTACGCTGAAGGGCGCGATAAGCGTGCTTTGGTTTTTCGTAAAGCCGTTTTCTACTTGCGCAAAAAGCCGGGCATAGTCGGTCAAGTTGCGGGCAACCGTCGTCGGCGTTTCTTTTGGGTATGCCGGGAAAAGTTCGAGCGCATTTTCAAAACCGACTTTTTCCGCGATGCGGTGCAATGTCGGCTCGATGCGGCCGGGAACGCTAAGCCAAAAAGCAAGCAAGCGCGAGTAAGCGATGGAATCCGTGATGCGCCATCTTTTGGGCTTGTAGTTCAGCAGCGAAAATTCGATCGGCAGATCGTCCTGATTTTGTGTCATGAACGCGTTGACGCCGTCTGCATAGGCTTGGAGCGCGAGTTTTGAATCTGGGCCCAGGCTGTCAATGACGGCGCGGGCAATGCGCCGAAACCCCCAGGTTCGGGCAAAAACATCGCTTTCCAAAACCGATTCGCCGAAAATTTCGCTCAGTTCGCCGTTGGCGGCGCGTCGAGTTAGGTCCATTTGCCAGAGCCGATCCTGCGCCGTGACATAGCCCGCCGTCCGAAAAAGGTCTTCGTTATTATTCGCGAAAATGTGCGGCACGCTATAGTCGTCGCGGTAAACCGTCACATTGGAAGCAAGGCCTTGAAGGTTGATCTTTTCTTTGAAATCAGGGAGGGATTTGGTGAGCGAAAAATAACCGAAAACGAAAACCGCAGCAAGAATTGCGGCGATAAACCCCGTTATCGCGAAGACTATTTTTAGGCCACGAGACATTTATTCGCCACAATATTAAAGTGTGAGATGAGACTAAGGAAAGTTTAAAAAGAAGGCTTTTGAAATTGTTCAGCCACCCAACCGCGCTTGCGGTTTTGATCAAAAAGCAACTCAGCCTGAAGTCAAACGCTTCAGTGTCTGAAAGTGGGTTGCCGTCACAGGCGACGATGAATCGTCGCACTTCGGCAAAGAGTGACTCAAGAAAAACGCACCGTTATAAACTGAAAAACTCAAGATATGTAACCTTGATCGAACGCTGGAAATTGTTCTCTCTGTTTTCGAGAAGATCCACGAGAAAGAGTTCCAGATAGACGGCGTCCTTGATGGTAAATCTGAGCCCGGCGTTGAGATAGCCTTTGCCGGAACCCAACGATAAATCACCGTTGTCGTTCAATGCAAAATCGTATTCGGCCATGACCGCCACATTTGGTCGAATAGTCAAGTCCGCGCCGGTAAACAAGTTGATTCCTTTGTCTAGATCGTCCGTTTCAAGCGAATAATTCGCTCCGAAATGAATACCGAGACCGCCGAGAATTTGATAATTTTTGCTTGAGACGGCGTAGAATCCCAACGCTTTTCTTTCGAAACGATTCGTAGTATCCAAATATGCGCCGTGGCCTTGTGAATCGAAGCCAACAGCGACGCCCGGCCAGGTAAACGATTCGCCAATAACCCGGTACCGAACATTCGCGCCCGCAAAAGGATGCCAGTTGACGTCACCTTCGCCAATCACGTTTGTTCCGCCATAGGAAACGCCGATCATGAGCCGATTGTGCAGCCCAACGTCAATTCCGGTAACGAGCCCGCCTTTGGGGAAGGCGTGCAATGTGACGTCAAAACTGCCCTTGGGCAGAAGAGCGCCGTTAGGAAAATCGATGATGCGGCGCGGCGGCACATTAATGCCTTGTGAAAACAGTTCTGAGGTGAATGCAAGGAATGCAATAAGAAGAATGATGCTGCGTTTCATGAGTCTCCTTTGGATATAAATCGACCAAACCTCAACCAACAGGCAGGATCTCGAAGTGTTTTCGGCGCAGTCATTTTCATAAAAACGGCGCAAAGATACGGCAAGACTGAACTAATGTCAAGTAAAACAAGGTGATAGCGCGATGTGTGATTTAATCGTCAATCAAAACTTCATCGATAAAAATCCACGCGTCAGTTCCGGCGAAAAGGTAATTCTTGGGGATTATTTTGGGGCTTTTGACTTTGAATTTGACATAGCGCGCCATCGTTTTGGCGCCATCGATTCTCATGTTCAAATAATACGCCGGGCCGTGTTTTGAACCTTCCTGGTTTTCGGCAAGACCAAATGACCGAAATCGCCGCGAGTCATCGCTGACCGAAGCTACGACTGAAAGCGGCGCGTGAATGCCGTCGTTGACGCTAACCAGAAAATGCACGGCGAGGGTGTGAATTGCTGTCGACTTGCCCAAATCAACGGTGAACTCAACGTCTTTGCCGTCAAAGCCGAGCCACTTGTTGTCACGGAAAGCAAGAGAGCCGTACGCTCCGTCGAGCACGGTTCCGTCACCTTGCGCGGCGTACTTTTCACTGTACGGCGTTTGGAAAGAGCATTTTTTCAAAGTGGCTTTGCTGAGCGGGATTTGGAAAGACATGTCGCGGTTTTTCCCATCGGGCTCGCTGACTTTTAGATCGACATTTGTGAAGCCGCTGACTTCAAAAGGCGAACTATAAGCCCGAAAGTCTCCTCTGTCGTTAAGCCGGTAAAACAGGCGTTTTTCAGGGACGGAAGATTGCAAACGAACACGCGCTTTTGCTTGCGGCAGGACGGCAACGTCGATCAGCGGTTCAGGCAAAATCGAAATATCATCCAACCAAAACGTCCCCTTGCCCTTCGGTTCAATTTGCCAGCGTACATGCGTTGTTTGCTCGGTTGTGTTAAAATAAAACGTGTGCTTTTTCCACCCAGGGGACGTTTGAAACGTTTGCGCAATTTCCAACTCCGGGATGCTGACTGTGAATTCAGCGGGCGAACCATGCCGCGGGCCTCGACTCCAAAACTCGCTGTAATAAAGCCGCTCTTTCTCAACATTCATCCGAAAGAACGTCAGCGAAAACTGACTGGTATCGTGCGCCGTGTTGAAGCGCAGCGCGTTGCGCCCGCTATGCGCCGTTCTCGAATCGACGAAAAACGTTGAGCCGTCGTAAAACGGGCGAGCGGACGAATTCGCGTAACATCCTGCGGGAACGCCCGGACTTGGGCAATTTTCGAATCCCGGATTAATGAACAAATTGTGTTTGGCATGCTCGGCGATTTCGGTTTCATTCCCGTTCTCCGCCAGGTAAACGCGCACGCCGAATGCGTCAATCGGCTCGGTTAAAGCAAAATTTTTGAGTTGAACCGTTCTGTTTTCAAAAAGCAGCCGCAAGGTTTGGTCTGGCGATTTCGCGGCGTTTTCAAAACTCAGGCGCAGTTGTCTCGGCCTGTTTTCGCTGTTCACGGCAATGACCAAATTCGAATTTTCAGCGGCAAATGTTTTTACAAAAACGCCGTCAAAATCCGTTGGCAAAAGCTCGGTTTTTTCGTAGGAAAAAAGCCAGGGCGCGAGCATGGAAATTTCGTGCGCCGCTTTCACGGCCTCATTCCACGCCGTCTGTGATTTTGGGAAAAGATTCGGCAGGCGACGAATAAAATACTTGATCCCCATGGCGCCTTCCAGAATTCCCAGCCACGTCATAACCCGAATTTCCGGGCCGGTCGGTTCCCTCGCCCAATGCTCGCCGCCGCCAAAAGCCTGCGGCACCAGCCAAAACGCCTTGCGATAGCGAAAATGTTTCTTCAACGCACGCATATGCCCGCTCACCTGTTTCACGTCGCCGGGAATCGGGTAGGGATCGGTCATGACGATATCGACGGCGTTCGCGTACGCCGCAGCGCGTTCCGGGATTACAAAAACCACCGAAATCGGGTGGTACGGATCGATTTCCTTGATGATTTTGTAGGCTTTTTCCAGCAATTTCGGAGAGCGGCTTTGTCCGACAGGTTCGTCGTTCATGTACCACGAAAGCAGCGCCGGGTGATCTTTGAACGTTTCCACTTCTTTCCGAAGCAAATCCCAACGTCGCGCTTCTTCTTCCGGCGTAATCACAAAATCAGTCTTGTTGTGCGGCGTCCCGACCAAACCGTTGAGCGAATAATTCACTTTTACGCCTAAATCAGCGCACAAATCCATGTACGCTTTCCGCCCCGCCAGCGTCTCGTCTTCGTTGCTCTGGTAAACGCCGACGAGATTCATGGCGTTATAAACTTCTTCGACGAGCAAGTTGCCAAGAGGGAAGCCGGTGTAAAACCCAAACGGAAAAAACGGCAGATCATCTACTTTCAGCCCGCCGGTCAAACGGTCAACTTTGACGGAATTCGGCTTCGGCGGCATTTTTTTGATTTTGAGATAGATCGAGCGCGTTGAGCCGTCTTTGAGCGTAATCAGGGCGCCCGGCTCAAGCACCCAATTCGGCAGATCTTGAATATTGACGCGAAAAATTCTCCGGTCTTTTTGATGCGCGACTTCTTCCGCTGTAACGCCGCCGATCAAAAGCTGTTTAACGTCTTCAAAATCATCCCCAAACAAAATGATGGTCGCTTCTTTTTCGTCGGTGTAATAATCGTAGCGACTCGCAAGCTCTACGTTTTGCCCAAAGGCGAGAATTGGAAACGCCGGAAGCAGGATGATTCTCAATATTTTCAAAGCGATGCTCCAGAATTCGTCTTTTCGTCATAATTCCTGATTCAAAAAACGAATGGAAATCATTCGTAAAACAGTTTCAACGAAAACCCTGCTTAAGTGCGTGAAAATAATGAATTACGTCCGCTCCTTTCTCATCCAAAACGGCGCCGTTACGAACCACAAGCCGGCTCCAACGGCCATGAGCGTTTTGTGCGCTTCAAAATCGATCTTTCCGGAAAGAGTCAAAAATGCAGGCAAGACTGTAAGCAGCAGGCCAAAGAAAGAAATCGTCATTAAAAGCTTTTTCATAGCATAACTCTCCTTTTGTTCTGGAGAACTACGCTGAACCCGATGTACAAAATCGCAGCGATAAACCAGCCGGGCAATCCCAGAAAAAATATTTCCAAGCCGAACCAATAATTGATTAGCCAGCAAAAACTCAAACAAAGCGTCCAGGCCAGGAATGGTGCGACGTTGAAAGAAGTCCCCGCCGATTCAGCATAATTTTGCGTTAAACCCAACTTAGGAATAACGTAGACGTCCATCAAAATAACCGCGCCCATTGGCATGAGAACCAACCCGTACAACGCCACGAAATCGAGCAACTTCATCACTAATGCCGGAAAACAGGCGGCGACGGTTGTGATCGCGCCGACAGCGAGCGTGACGCGCCATGTTTTCCATTCTGGTCTGATGGATTGCACTGCCAGCCCGGCGCGATAAATCGTTGGATTCGCCGTTGTCCAGCCTGCAATAATAACGCAAAGCGCTCCTGCGATTCCAGCCGCGCGAAAAGCAATCTGACCGGGAGAAAATTCGTCGCTTTGATTTGATTCGAGCAAGAAAAGCGCGTACAAAATCCCCGAAGCCAACCACGCAATATAATGTCCGACAAACATGCCCGCCGATGAAGCGAACCCGCTCCGCCAGTTTCGCGCGTAGCGCAAGATCGACATGTCCGCCATGCCGATGTGCATTGCCATGTTGCAGAACCAGGCAAAAAACATCACGTGCCAAAAGGTAAACTTGCTCTGGTCTGCCAAAGGAACGCCCGTCCAGATTTTTTCTTTCGCGAGCGGCCAAAAATCAGAGAATGAGCGAACGCCCAAATCGGGCAAAACGGCGACGGCGGCTGCGATAAACACCAAAATCATCCACGGAGCAGCGTAATTGGCAAAACGAGAAATTTGTGAATAGCCCAAAATGGCGACCGTCGTCGTCACCGCACCGATAGCCAAGACCGCGATTATCCAGCCGAGACTGTTTGGGTAAAAATCCTGCAACGACGGCATAGCGAGACCGAAAGGGATACCAACGGCCGTCGCAGAAACTGCGATCATCGATCCCGCCAGAAAACAAAACATCAGCGCGTTCACAAGATTGTAAATCGTCGTCAGCTTGGCGCCGCAAATTTTCTCGAGTTGGTAATAGAGCGTCAGGCGGGTTCGAACGGCGATGGGCGCGCAGAGAAAAGCCCAGCTAAAAACGGCAAGAAGATTTCCAACGAGCAGGCCAAGCACAAGATCATCCGCTGCGACGCCGCGTGCGACAAACAGCGGCCCGATGACGAATTCGGTTCCAGCCGTATGTTCGCCGGCATAAACGCCCCAAAAACTTTTCTCGCTCTTCAGTTTTTCTTCAGGCACCGGCTCTCGTTCAAACTCGTTGACCGCTTCGAGCTTCTGTGTTATCGTCGATTTCCGCTTCATTTCCATTACTCGGCTTGGCTGCCGTTTAAATACAAGGTCGTTTCCGTATCGTTTGGCTGTGGAGCGCCCGGCGTGCTCCGGCCTTGGGCGATGTATTTTTTCATAAGTGCGGTCAGTTTTTTAACCAGTTCAGGCTCCTGATCAGCTAAATTGTTCAATTCGCCCGGATCCTGCTCCAGATCGTAAAGTTGTAAAGACGGCAATCCGAGCGTCTTCGCTTTTTGCGGTTTTGGTTCGCTCCAGCCGCCCGACCCAGGGCCAAAAATCAGTTTCCATTTGTTCTGGCGAATCGAAAAAACGCCTTCGATGGAGTGATGCACCGTCGCTTCGCGAATCGGCCCGGAAACAACTTTTCCAAGTAGAGCCGAGGTGAGATCAAAACTGTCCTCGCCTTCATCCGCCGCGAGTGAATCGCCGACGATTGCCGCGCAGGTCGCCATTAAATCAGTCAGACAAACGGTTTCATCATACCGCGTTCCAGCTTTTATGCGTTCAGGCCAGCGTACGACAAACGGCACGCGATGCCCGCCTTCAAAAATATCAGCCTTATGGCCGCGATAAATGTAGCCTGGCTGGTGGCCGAATTTTGCAAGTTCATCGAAATCCGCCATCGGCGAGCAACCGTTGTCCGAAGTAAAAACAACCATCGTATTTTCGGAAATATTGTTTTTCTCAAGCGCGGCGACAACCTGCTCGACCACGTCGTCAACCATGAGCACAAAATCGCCGTACTCGTTCGTCCCGCTTTTGCCAAGAAATTCTTCGGTCGGTAAAATAGGCGTGTGCGGCGCGGGCAAGGGAAAATAGAGAAAGAAAGGAGCGTCATTTTTTGCCTGCGCATCGATGTATTGAACCGCTTTTTGCATCAGCTTCGGCAGGACTTCCTCGTGCTTGAAATCATCCCCGACCGGCCCTCTACGCCAGAAACCTTTGCCGTCGTTTTTGGAAATCGTGTCAATTACCGTCGTCGTCGAACGATCATTTTCGATGTAAATGTATGGCGGGATGTCCAGCGAAGCGGTAATGCCGAAGAAATAGTCAAAGCCGTTGGCATTCGGACCGTTCTTGATGGGCTTGATCAAATCAACCGTGCCGTCCTCGCCTTTTTGCCACCCCAATCCCAAGTGCCATTTGCCGATTGCGGCTGTGTGGTAGTCGTGCTTTTTGAGTAGAGAAGCGACCGTCGTTCTTGTTGGGGAAATAAGCGGCTCGTCATAGCTCCAAAGAACGCCCTTTTTCACCCAGGTTCGCCAGGCGTATCGCCCGGTTAAAACGCCGTAGCGCGTCGGCGTGCATACCGCCGAGCCGCTGTGAGCATCGGTAAAAACCATGCCTTGCGCCGCCAAAGCATCGATATTTGGCGTTCTGATTTTGGATTGTTCATTGAACGCAGAGACGTCGCCGTAACCCATGTCGTCGGCGAGAATATAAATAATATTTGGGAATTCCATTTCCGGACATCCAGCCTGATTTGAAGGGCGGCAATTAAACACAAGCGCAACCGCCAGCAGAAAGCATAACTTTTTCGTTTTGAGCTTCATCATTTTTCCCGTTTCCGATCCAGCCTGCCACAAAACGCTCCAAACATAAGCGATTTCAGATTTCCGGGTAAATGATTTGAAACTAATTGAATATTGGCCTGTCGAATAGAAATGACTGCGACTTCGCAATAACCAATCGTGCGTTTTGACTAAGTCGCGTCATTTCAATATCTGACGTTACGCAGCTGATATGAAAAATGGAGTGCAAGGCTTGCCTTGCCATTCCACTGCGGGTTTTCTCAAACTTTGTTGTTAAACACTCTGAACTTGCACATTTTAGCTTGCTGGCGTCAAAAGGCAAAGCAAGCTTTGCACTCCTTAATTTTTCCGGTGGCGCGTAACATCAGTCAATATTTTGAGCAAAAAGCAGGCTTAAATATGTTTTTTCGCATCTGGCTTCTTTTACAAGAATTCTATCACGACCTTACCACCCAAAAAACCCGCGCATTTTTAACCACATTCGCCGTCGCTTGGGGCACGTTGTCGGTCATTTTGCTGCTTGCATTTGGGGAAGGGTTGGAGCACCAGATGATCAACGGCAACCTTAACAACGGGGACAAAATCATTCGCGTTTTCGGCGGCAACACTTCCATCGTCCACCAAGGATTGCCCAAAGGCCGGAGCATCCGCCTTACGCCGGAAGATGCGGATTTAATTTTGGAATCGATCCCGGAAGTTGATTTTGTCAGCCCTGCCTACGGGCGGCGCGTTCCGGTCGAGTTTGACGGAACCTCCACGACTTCGGGTTATACGATTGGCGTCGATCCGTCGTTCGAGACGCTCAGAAGAATGTACCCGATTGCCGGGGGACGTTTTTTGAACGTTGAAGACATCGACCAAAAACGCCGCGTCGTTTTTCTCGGCCACGAAATCGCAACCACGCTTTTTGCCGACAAAAATGCGATTGGCGAGCAAATCACAATTGGCGGCTATCCCTTCAAAGTCGTCGGCGTCATGCCGAAAAAATTCCAAAATTCGATGAACAACGGCCCGGACGACCAGCGCGTCGTGATTCCGCACACGACGTACAATTCGATCTGGCCGCAACCCAGGGTTTGGTACATCGCCGTAAAACCGAAGAATCCAGCGGATAATCTTTTAGTCCGTGCACGAATGACTGAGTTGATGGGACGGAAATACCGGTTCGCCGGAACGGACGACCGGGCAATCTCCTTCTGGGACTCCATCGAAGACGAAGCGATGATGCGCAAAATTTTCAAGGCTATTCAAATCTTCATGGCGGCGGTGGGCGGCATGACGCTACTGATCGCCGGGGTTGGCGTGGCGAACATTATGTACGTGGTCGTGAAAGAGCGCACGCGCGAAATCGGGGTTAAGCGAGCGCTCGGCGCAAAACGCAAACACATCGTCAGTCAATTTATTCTCGAATCCATTCTCGTCACCGGCATGGGCGGCGCCATCGGCGCGCTCGGGGCTTTGGTGATCATCATCCTCGCCGGAATCGCGCTGCCGCAAATGGGGCAGGCTTCAGAGATGCTGGGCATACCGAAATTCTCTTCCGACATCGCCTTGTTCACCGTACTCATTCTCACGGGAATCGGCGTTTTTGCCGGATTTTTCCCGGCCAAGCGTGCTGCGCGCGTCGATCCTGTCGAAGCATTACGATATGAGTAGAGACGCGATGCATCGCGTCTCTACAAATTTCGACTTGCAAATCGTCACTTTAAGATGTATTATTTGCTCCGATTCAAGAATAAACGCGCGGCGAAGCGCGTTAGAGGAACAGAACGAATCTGTCGAAATTGGAGTGAGTAACTATGGATTTCAATATAACCTCAAAAGCCGCTGACGAAATCAAAAAAATCATGACGCAGGAGCAGGAAGACGATTTGAAATTGCGCATCGGCGTGCAAGGCGGCGGTTGCTCCGGGTTGAGCTATTTTATGACCATTGAGCAAAACCAAACCGAGAATGATCGTAAAATCAACATGCACGATATCAACTTGATCATTGATTCCAAGAGCGCAATGTATCTCGACGGCACTGTGGTTGATTTCAGCGACGGGCTGAACGGCAAGGGTTTCGTTTTCAACAACCCAAACGCCCAGCGCACCTGCGGCTGCGGTTCTTCTTTTTCGGTTTAATTAAACGCGGCGTTTACCGCTGATCGAATATAAAAAAGCCTCTGGCAAATTCGTTTCATCGAATTCCAGAGGCTTTTTCTTTTATTCCCGATTTCTACAATACTTGAGACAAGCCGGATTCGTGCGCTTAACCCGATCTACAACATTGGATCGTCTCGGACCGTGATAGTGTTTGTGTACGTCTTGCCGCCGACGGTCATTTTCACGACATACTCGCCCGGCTCGGCTTGCTGTCCCGAAGCGCCGCCGAAAATAAATGTTCTAAAGCTCCCCCGAAACATGCCGCGCATCGATCTTTCAAAACGATAACGGTTGCCTACTTCGATTAATACAGCCCGACGTTCGTCGTCCGTCGCTGCGTTTTGAAATTCACTCTGTTTTTGCTCAACCCAGGTCTTGTGCGATTGCGACAAGTTCGGTAATTCCAACAAGCGGTCAAACACGCCGCCGACTTGCGATGCGGTTTGCTGTTGCGAACGCTCCGAAGCGTCGAAATGCAAATCCCACAACAGGCGATGAATGCCGGCGGTTTTCTTGCCTTTCAAAACGCGTCTGCGCTCGCCTTGAATGTCAGAGATTTCGAAAACCGGCTCGCTCGCTGCATCATTTTTGAGATAATAATTGATCAAACCGCCGCTGATGAGTTTTGCGCGAACGACGTCTTCGCGCTTGGGAATATAAGGCGGATTTTCTCCGGCGAAAAACATGTGTCCGCGCACGCCGCCGCGCGTAGCGTCTTCCCAAATGGTCATTGGGCGATTGTCAAAAATATGCGCGTCGCTGGCGAGCACATCGTCGGTGAGCTGCTGCAAGGGAGTGACGTCATCCAAAACCTGGAAGCTGCGTCCGTGCGTCCCGGCGATGACATCCCCGTCGCGAGGGTGGATGACCAGGTCGTGAATCGCGACCGTCGGCATGTTGTTCATGGCGCGAGACCAGGATTTGCCGCCGTCCAACGTCACAAAGCAAGCGAACTCCGATCCGGCGAAAAGCAATTTCGGATTCTTGGCGTCTTCGCGGAGGACGTACATCACCTGGCCGTCCGGGATGTTGCTGCTGACGCGCGTCCAGGTTTTGCCAAAATCCTCGGTCTTGAAAATCCAGGTCGCCAGCTCAGCGCTGCGGTGACCGTCAAACGTGACGTAAGTCCGTCCCGGCGCATGGTGCGAAGCTTCGACGTGGCTCACCCAAATGCCGTCGGGAACGCCCCGAATGTTTTTGCGGACGTTCACCCAATCCGCGCCGCCGTTTTGCGTGATTTGCACGTTGCCGTCATCTGTTCCAACCCAAAGAATTGATGGGTTAATTGGCGATTCAGAAAAGCCCGTGATTGAACAATGCGTTTCCGCGCCGGTGACGTCGCGCGTCAGGCCGCCGGATTCACGATCAGTTTTGACCGGATCATTGGTTGAAAGATCAGGGCTGATAATTTCCCAGTGGTAGCCGCCGTCCACGGTTTTGAGCAGATGGTTACTGCCGAGATAGAGCGTGTTGGTGTTGTGCTTCGACATGACCATGGGCGAGCGCCAATTGAAGCGCAATTGATCGCGCAAAACTTCCGCGTAGGCTGATAATTGCGCTCTGGCCGAAGCTTCGGAACCGCCGGTTTGCACATTGCCACTATTCGTTTGGTCGGCGGCGCCGCTAAAATATTTTTCAAGATTGACGATATTGCTCGCACTCGGTCGTGTAAATTCCACCCCGCGCGTTTCTATGTTGTAACGGCGAAAACTGCCGTTCTCGGCCTCGGTGTAGCCCTTGCGCCAATCGGTTGGATCAATTTGGATGAACATGCCGTCGCCCCAGTGTAATTTCCACCAGGAATCGGTGAGCACGCCGCGCACGTCCTTGCTGAAATGCGGCCCGCCCCAGGTGCCGTTATCCTGCGTCCCGCCGTAGACGTAGTACGGATCGCGCATGTCCACGCCGAGCGCATAAAATTGGCCGATGGGAATATTGTCGAACAATTGAAAGGTTTCACCGTGATCGTGGGTCAGCGTCAGGCCTTTGTCTTTGCCCAAATAGTAACGGTCGCCGTCGTCGGGATCGATCCAGAGTGCGTGAAAATCAAGCCCGCCTTCAAATTTGAGCCCGCCGGGGCGGAAGGTTTTGCCGCCGTCGTCGGAAAGCTGGATCGTGGTGGAAAGAATGTAGAGACGATTGTCGTGGATAGGATTGATGCGAATCTGGCTGTAGTAAAACGGTCGATTGTTGTAGCGATTCATGAATTTCCAACTCTCGCCGCCGTCTTCTGAGCGATAAATCCCGGTGCCGAGCTTGCTCATGTCGTCGTAGCCTTCCTCGTAAACCTTCGGCTGATGACCATGCTCGATGATGGCAACGACGATCTTTGGATTATTGCGATGGACGTCTAAACCGATTCGACCGGTTGCTCCGCGCGGCAGCCCGTTGGTCAACATTTTCCAGGTTGCGCCGCCGTCGGTGGTTTTAAAAATCCCGCCGTTTGGCCCTCCGCTGTCGAAGCGCCAGGGTTTGCGCAGACGCTGGTAAAATGCTACATAGAGCGTGCTTGGATCGGACGGGTCCATGGCCAAATCAATCGCACCCGTTTTTCCGTCGTCCGGCAAACCGACAGTGAGTTTTTGCCAGGTTTTACCGCCGTCCGTCGTTTTGAAAAGCCCGCGTTGACCAATGTAACCCCAGAGATAACCCGCCGCCGCAACGTAGGCTGTGTTTTCGTCATCGGGGTGTGTTGCAATTCGGGAAATTTGATAGGTATCGTTCAAACCCATGTGCTCGAAAGTCTTGCCGCCGTCGGTTGATTTATAAACGCCGTCGCCCCAAGCCACGCTGTTGCGATTGTTCGCCTCGCCCGTACCCACCCAAATGACGTCTGGATTTTTTTGAAAGATTTTAATGTCGCCGATGGATGCGCTGTTGTAATGATCGAAAATCGGCTCCCAGGTCGTTCCGGCATTCACGGATTTCCAAACGCCGCCGGATGCTGATGCGGCGAGCACTTTGCGAAAATCACCTTCAACCGCTTCAACGTCGACGATGCGTCCGGAAAAATTTCCCGGGCCAATGCTGCGCCATTTCATGTTTTGCAAAAGTTGTTCGGTCGAAGGTTGAGCTTGTAAT
>CAXHAT010000086.1:0-30813 GCA_964014485.1 uncultured Deferribacteres bacterium | reverse complement strand
ACGGCGGTTCCAGTGAAAGGGAAACGTTCTAATCCTAAACGCAAAAAAGATTCTTACAGAATGACATGCTTGGGGCGGTCGGCGGTAAAATGCGCGCCCCCGTTTCTCGTCCTTTGCCCAAATGTCATTCTGTAAGAATCCTTTTTAATCGCGAAGACTGAAACCGTCTTTTTACCGAATCATGCTCCGAACCCTGTCGCTTCAGCCGTTCTTCCTTACGGCGGTTCCAGTGAAAGGGAAACGTTCTAATCCTAAACGCAAAAAAGATTCTTGGCAGAATGACACGCTTGGGGCAGTCGGCGGTAAAATGCGTGCCCCCGTTTCTCGTCCTTGCCCCAAATGTCATTCTGTAGGAATCCTTTTTAGTTGCAAAGTTTGAAGTTGTATTCTCGACGACTCGTTTTCCGAACCTTGTCGTTTCAGCAATTCTTTCTTATGTCTGTTTCAGTGAAAAGGAAACGTTCTGACCTTGAACGCAAAAAGGATTCTTAACAGAATGACACGCTTGGCGCGGTCGGCGGTAGAAAGCGTGCTCTCCGTTTTTCTCCCTTTGCCCAAAATGTCATTCTGTAAGAATCCTTTTTAATCGCGAGTCTCGAAGCCGTATTTTTGGTGAAAAGTTCTCCGAACCTGTCGCTTTCTCAGCTCTTCCTCAAGGCGGTTTCAGAAAAAACAAGATGTTCTGATCTTGAACGCAAAAAAGATTCTTGACAGAATGACATATTTGGGCGAGTTTGAATAATAACATGGCGTCACCATGAGCGCTGGAAATTACTACGTCTACATCACCACAAACCCGGGCAAAACAACGCTCTACACCGGCGTAACAAACAACATCCCTTTGCGGCTCAAACGGCATTATTTCAACCGGGGCAAACCTGAGACTTTCGCCGGGAAATACTATTGCTTCAAACTCATCTACTTCGAGCATTTTTCGGACATCGAACGTGCGATCATGCGGGAGAAGGAAATCAAAAACATGACGCGCGAAAAGAAGAATGAATTGATCGCAACGAAAAACCCTTCCTGGAATTTTCTCTCGGTTTAATACCAACCAACCTACACTCACCCCTCGCGATGTTATTCTGTAAGAATCCTTTTTAATCGCGAGCATCGAAGCCGTATTTTTGGTGAAAAGTTCTCCGAGTCTTGTTGCTGCAGCGGTTCTTCCTCAAGGCGGTTTCAGTGAATAGAAAACGTTCAAATCTTGATGGCAAAAAAGATTCTTCCAGAACGACAGTTGGGCGCCGCCCGAATTAAAATACTCAGTGTTCTCACCGTTTTTACTGGAGTTGCATTTTGAAATCGACCAAAATGACGTTTTTGATTACTTTGCTTTTTGCAGTATTGTTGGCGCTGCCTGTTCATGCGAGACAGGGCGTTGACAATGCGTTGGCGGAGAAAATGTCTGCTGAAGTGCAGCGGGCGATGTTGGCGGGGAATATTCCTTCAGCGACCGCGGCGTTGGTGCGCGGGGAGGAAATTGTTTGGGCGGAAGGCTTTGGCTACTCGAACATTTGGGCGAAAACGCCCGCCGTGCCCAAGACGGTTTACCTCATCGGTTCGACGTTCAAGGCCATGTCGATGACCGCGCTTTTGCAACAAATGGAAGCGGGCAAATTCAAGCTCGACGATGCGGTCAACGACTATCTTGAAAAGTTCAAAATTCAAAACGAAACCGACGGGCAGCCGGTGACTTTTCGGCACATGTTCTCCCATACGTCCGGCCTGCCGGTGGCTTTCGGGCCGCATCCGGTTTGGGGCGAGAGCGTGCCGAGATCGCTGGAAGAGTACCTGACCGCCGATCTCAAGGTGCAAAAGCCGCCGCTGCAAGAAGTGGTTTACTCCAACATCGCCTACGCACTGATGGCGCACCTGCTGGAAAAATTCTCCGGCGAAGACTACAAAAGCTACATCAAAAAACGTATTTTCGAGCCGCTGGAAATGAACGACACCGAATTCATGCCGCGCCCGGAAATGGAGGAGCGCCTGGCCATTCCCTATGTCATCGACCAGACCACCGGCAAGCCGGCAGCGACGGTGCGTTTAAAGGCGGACGTGTGGCCTGCGGGCATTGTCTACGGCACGATTTTGAATCAGGCCAACTGGCTCATCGCCAATCTCAACGACGGCAAATTTAAAGGCAAAAACGTGATCAGCAAGGCGACTTTGAATCAAATCATGACGCGGCAATACGACCAATTCGCCGGGCCGATCAGCGCGGGCTGGCTGAACGAAACCACCGGTTTTGGCCTGACCTGGTGGATCAGCGAACGCAACGGCGACACGCTTTTTGCGCACAGCGGCAGCGTGCCGGGCTACACCGCTTTTCTGGTCGGGAATCGGCAGAAAAAGCACGGCTTCGCAATTTTGACCAACGGCAATCGCGCCCACAAACATTTGTTCGAGCTGGCCGTGAAAGCATTGGACATTTTGGAAGAAACGGCGGAGTAAAGAAGCATTCTTTTTACACGAAAAATCCTGATCCCGTCCCCAATACCTGCTCGTCAATCTTTCTCCGTATAGTCCATGCCCAAAATCGAAATCGAACTCATGATCGATGCGCCGATTGAGCGCGTGTTCGATCTTTCCCGAAGCATCGATTTACACATGTTCTCGACTAGCCAAACCGGCGAACGAGCCGTGGCCGGGCGGACGTATGGGTTAATCGGGCTTGGTGAAGAAGTCACTTGGCGCGCCCGACATTTGGGAATTTGGCAAAATCTTACCGCACAGATCACGATCTACGACCGCCCGCGTCACTTCCGCGATTCCATGGTCAAAGGCGCGTTCAAACGCTTCGATCACGACCACTTTTTTGCAGAAACATCGGCGGGGACAAATGTGCGCGACGCGTTCACGTTCGAAGCGCCGTTCGGCGTTTTGGGATTAGCCGCAAATCGATTGTTTTTGACCAAATATATGCGCGGATTTCTAACGGCTCGGAATCGCATCGTCAAGCGCGTGGCCGAGTCTGAGAAATGGCGAGAATTTTTGTGAAAAGCTCACTTAAGGCAAGCAGCGATTTATGGGCATAGCAGCGGATATTTCAATTATCATTATCGCGGGCTTAATCGGCGGATTAATTGCCCGGCAATTGAGACAGCCTCTGATTTTGGGCTATATTTTGGCGGGCGTTGCCGTTGGCCCGTATACCGGCGTCATTCCGATCTCCGAACTTCATGATATTGAATTGCTGGCTGAGATCGGCGTAGCGCTCCTGCTTTTCGCATTGGGGCTGGAATTCTCGCTCAAGGATTTGAAGCCGGTTCGCAGCATCGCGCTGATCGGCACGCCCATCCAGATTTTGCTGACCATCGGCCTGGGGTTTGGGATCGGAATGTTTTTGAACTTGAGCGTGATCGAGTCATTGTGGCTGGGCGCGCTGATCTCCCTTTCCAGCACGATGGTGACCTTAAAAACGCTGATGAATCAGGGGCGGATCGGCACGCTTTCGAGCAGGGTCATGATCGGCATGCTGATCGTTCAGGATTTGGCGATTGTGCCGATGATGATCATTCTGCCGCAGTTGAACAGCCCGGAAACTGGTCTGCCTGCGCTGGGATTCGCCGCTCTGCGCGCCGCCATTTTCCTCGCAGGCATGATTTTTCTCGGCACCCGCGTCCTGCCGCGCTTCATGACCTACATCGCAAAAGGAAATTCGCGCGAGCTTTTTCTTCTGGCCGTGACCGCCATTGGGTTGGGCGTGGGGTACGCGACCTACCTATTCGGCCTGTCCTTTGCTTTTGGCGCCTTTGTGGCCGGGATGGTTCTAAGTGAATCGGATTACGGGCATCAGGCGTTGAGCGACATAATTCCAGTGCGCGATTTGTTTGCGATGTTGTTTTTTGTGTCGGTGGGGATGTTGTTCGATCCACTTTTTTTGGTGAAAAATTGGACGACGGTATTGTTGGTCGTGCTGATTATTTCTGTAGGCAAAGCGCTCATTTTCGGAACGCTGGCCCCCATTTTTCGCTATCGAAACGTCATTCCTTTGGCCGTCGGTCTGGGGCTTTTTCAAGTTGGGGAATTCTCATTCGTACTGGCGCGCGTCGGTCTCAGCACGAATTCGATCAGCCGGGAGCTTTATTCGCTCGTGCTCAATTCCGCGATCGTCACCATGACTTTGACGCCGTTCGTCTCCGGCTTGACGGCGCCGTTGTACGCCTTTCGGAGACGACGATTTAAACACGAACCGATTCAATCCATTAACCTGCCTAAAGATGGCCTGCAAAACCACATTGTCATCGTCGGCTACGGACGAACCGGGCGGCATATTTCCGTGGTTCTGCAGCGCCTTGGCCTGGATTTTGTGATAATTGAATTCGATTCTCGACGCGTCGAGCAGGCGAAGTTAGAAGCATTCCCGGCTGTATTTGGAGACGCCAGTCATGAAATCGTCCTAAAAGCCGCTGACATTCGCCAAGCGAGATTTGCGCTGATTACTGTTCCTTCAACGATTGTAGCGCAAAGCATCATCGATCAAATGCGTCGCATAAATCCAGTTTTGCATATCGTCGCGCGCGCGGCCGGCGTGCAGCAAATGAAGGTGCTGCATGATCATGGAGCGTATGAAGTTGTCCAGCCGGAATTTGAAGCCAACCTGGAAATTACCAGACAGGTTCTGCTGCATTTGAACATTCCCGCGACGAAGATTCAGCAATACACCGACGCTGTGCGCAAAGAATTATATGCACCGCTTTATCAAAAACACAAAAAATACGAGACGCTGGCGCAACTGCAGCGTGCGTCGAATTTGATAGAATTGAACTGGGTCGCTTTGCCCGACGGGAGTTCGTTCGTCGGCAAAACGATATTGGAATTAAAAATTCGCACCATGACGGGCGCGTCGGTCGTTGGCGTTATTCGCGGCGACGACCTGCGCCCCAACCCCGATGCAAGTTTTCAATTTGAAGAAAACGATGTGGCCGCCGTCTTGTGTGACGGCGCCCAACTCGAGGCGTTTCGAGCTTTTGCTCAACCGCCAAACCACGAATAAAACAAGTTGCTTACAAGCTTTTTAAATGCAACATTAAGCCGGCTCGGGAACAGAGTTCAAAAGCGCGGGTAACTATTACTACAACGTTAAGTCCGCCTCGAAACGTTTAGCAAAACAAGCTAAAGCTTGAACTACAAACGACAATGCGTTCTGCCAATTCTGAGCGTAAGGGAAGCACAGTCGTTTGTAGTTCAGCCTTCAGGCTGCTTTTGAAGCGCTCCTGAATGGAAATCAGCCAGTTTTTGAGGCTAACTTAACGTTATAGTACTATGATGGGGCTTTCTTTAAGACGGTTGCAAAGCCCCCGAATCGTCGAGTCGCAAGCGTCTCTTTTGATCCGCTTCTTGAACTTTGAGCGCAAACTATTCCAAGCGATAAAAGATTTTATGTACACCCTGAAAAAAAGCTGTCGCACAGCGTTGCTTATACTCTCCACGGCTTCTTTCCTGTTTGCCCAGGATCGAAATCTTCGGATTGACGGCACAAATCCGAAGTATGAAGAAGGCGATTGGATCAGCTACGGCGTTACGCGATTCACCACCGCCGTCGCGGTCGGCTTGCAATTCGCCTATTTTGGCACGGCCGGCGGCGGACTGGCGCGCTACAATTTTTTCTCCCGGGAATGGGATTTTCCGTTTACCACGAGTAACGGCTTGGCTGACAATTTTGTGACGGCAATCGCCTTCGACGAATCCAACAGCTATCTCTGGTGCGCCACGAAGACCAGCATCGGATATTACCAGCCCGCCTCACGACGTTGGCAAAATACTTTTAAAACAAATCTTGGACTTTCGGAATATGACGACGTCGTCAGCATCGGGGTCGGGGAAGATGATCTGCTTTTTGTGACGGCGGGCGGCAGGCAGGTAGCCATGAACAAATACGGCGGAATCGGCTTTCCGAATAACGACGGACAAGGCGGCGGCAGAAAATGGTACGGCCAGAGAGCCTATGAACGGCCGCCCTTCCCGCATTATTTTATCAGCTTTGGATATTTTTTTGAACCGGAAGGCTTCATCAAAGATACGCAACTCCGGGAAGCGCCGATAACCAGCGCAGCGAAGGACAGATGGTCGAACATCTGGATGGGGACTTTCCGTTTCGGCGTGCTGAACGGCGACATTGACACGAAACATTTGGAGCTGAGGCCATACGGACTTTACAGCCCGCGCGTTGACGCCATCGGCTTCGACGAAGACGGCGTTTGGTTTGCCGGGCGTAACGACGAACCGGAAGAATCCGGCGTCACTTTCTGGGATCAGCGAAGAAAGGAGTGGCGGTATTTTGAATCGCAGTTTAACGCTTCGATTTTGAGCGATCAGGTCAACCGTATCAAATTCGACCGTGAGAAAGTCTATTTCGCCAATCGTTTTGGAATCAATATTTACGATAAACGCCGAGATCGCTGGACGCAAATCACGCAAGGGCACGGTCTCGTGGACGAGTGGGTGCATGATGTAGAAATCGCGGGCGATTCGCTCTGGGCCGCAACTGACGCGGGGATCAGTTTAATTCAAATTCATTCCATCAATTCCGACAGCTTGAAAATCGAAGAAATCGCGCGCAAGCACCTGATTTCGCAGCCGGTGTTTGACGTTGTCGCGGTGGAAGATACGCTTTGGGCGACGACGCGTCTCGGAATCTATCGATACGAAATTAAAACGGGTCGAGGCAAATTTTTTGGCTCGGCGGAAGGGCCGTACAATAATTTAGTCACCTGTCTCGCGCGCAGCGGCGATGAAATTTGGTTTGGCGGCGAAGGCAGCGTGGAAGGGTACAATTTCAAAAATCATCAATGGCTTGGCCTGCCGGAACGAAAAGACGATTTGCCTGGAATCGTCAATGCCATTGCCGCGGACGATGACGCGGTTTGGGCGGGCACGGATTCCGGACTCTACAAATTTAATCGTAAAGAGCGTTTTTGGCGTGTATTCACCCGCATCGACGGCCTGCTCGACAACCGTGTTTTGGCGCTTGAACTCGACGGCGATTACATTTGGATTGGCGCCCCCGAAGGCGCGACGGTTTTTTACTGGAATGACCCCTATCGCATTGATTAGCTAGCTGATGTTACGGACGGCAGACCATTTCCCAAGACTCAAGTGCATCATTATGGCTCATTCCCAAACTCCGGTTTGGAAATGAAAATGGGCGAGAAACTCCAGTTTCGAGCCAAGAAATTACTCGAAACTGGAGTTTCGAATGCAACTGCGTTCCCAATCCAGAGATTGGGAACGAGAATTGGGCGTCTCGAAATCAGGTTGACTGTGATGCGCCTTCACGGGAATGACGTAATCGGTTGCTGTATTACAAAACTGACGCGTAACGTCAGTTAGCTGAAATCTTAATGTTCAACATTCACAAAAATCTTGACATTGATTGATACAATTGTCATGATAATAACGCCGGTCGGATAGTGTGGAAGCAACAGGCGTTTCGGCGCCCCCCAGTCGCCCCATGCTTCCGGCTGGCTTTTTTATTGCCCTCACACAAGGCCACGATTCCACCCACAATGCCGCAAAAGAAAGAACGGATTTCACCGACTCCCAAGCCTGCAAAGTCTTCCGGCGCGCTTCTGGATAGGTTCGTTTACTACGTGTTCGGCTTGTTTCAGAAAATAGGCGAAAATCACCTTTTGCTGCTTGCAGGCGGCCTCACCTTCTCCGTATTCGTTTGCATCGTCCCGCTTGTTCTCGTCATATTTGCCGTTCTCGGTCAAGTTTTCGAATCACAATCCATTGCTCGGCAAGTCGATCATTTTTTGACGACGATCTTGCCCTACCAGGAATTTGCCGGGCCAGTCCGTGAATTCGTTTTTTCACGTATCGCGGAAGTTGTTTTGCACAAAAACGCCGCCGGACTTTTTGGTGGAATTGGCGTTTTCGTCGCGGCAAGCGGCCTTTTCAGCAGCATGCGAACGGCTTTGAACACCATTTTTCAAACCGAATCCAAAAAAACGATTTGGAAAGAAAAATTGCGCGACTTTGGCATGGTCGCCCTCGTGCTTGTCGCGCTCATAGTTCTCGTGGTCGCCTTTCCGGCCCTGGCATATATCTCAGAACTTGCCGACACTTCGGAATTGTTAAGCCGTTTGCAGTTGAACGCCGTTAACCCCGTCGTGATCAATGTAATGCCGTGGGGCATAATTTTTTTGCTGTCCATTTTGCTTTATTGGCTTGTTCCTTATGAAAAACTGAATTTCAAAGTTCTTTCAATCAGCGCTTTGTGGGCAACGCTCTTCTGGATTATCGCACAATCACTCTTTGGCTATTACGTCAGCCATTTCGCCACCCTGAGGAATATTTACGGGACATATCTTTTCATTGTGGCTTCAAGTTTTTGGCTTTACTACGCCTCAACCGTTTTCCTGCTTGGCGCTCAAATTGGGCAGCTCTACCGAGAGCGCATTACATTGAAGAACGAAAACGATTACAACAGCGAGTAAGAAGACGTCGTCGTTTTTCGAACAAGCGCAAGACGCTCCGGTTGCATTTGTTAAGTACACTCTTATATTTGAACTTTTTGTAAATTTGCGCTTTGGCCGTTTTAAGGCACATTGAAACAATAAAAGGACGATTTTCCATTGGCGATTATAAATCAACGGCAAGATTCGGCCTGGGAGAAAGACGGTTGGCAAAAATTCCCGGCCTTGCAACAACCCAGATATCCTGACCTTGAGGCGTACAACGAGGTCATAACCAAACTCAAAACCTACCCTCCTCTCGTCTCTTCAGGCGAAATTGACGTGCTCAAGGCCCAGCTCGCTTCGGCAAGCAAAGGCAAGGGATTTCTCCTGCAAGCGGGCGATTGCGCCGAGCGATTCATTGATTGCAACGCGCGCGTTTTGATGAATCAATTGAAGATTATTCTGCAAATGAGCGTGATTCTGACTTACGGTCTGCGCACGCCAATCATCCGGCTCGGCCGAATCGCCGGGCAATACGCCAAGCCGCGCTCACAGGAAATGCAGATTGTCGACGGCGCGGAAATGCCGAATTATCGCGGCGACAGCGTGAACGGCTATTCCCAAAACAGCGCCAACAGAACGCCTGACCCGCAGCGCCTGCTCCAAAGTTATTTCCACTCATCGGCTACGCTAAATTTCATTCGGGCCATGATCGGCGGCGGCTTCGCGGACTTGCATAATCCTTACAACTGGAAGCTCCACTCAATAGAGAAAACCGAGAAATGGCGCGATTACGAGCAAATTGCCGGCAACGTTTTGGATGCGATAAACTTTCTGGAATCGCTCGGCGGGGCGCGCTCCGAGGCCTTGGGGAAAGTCGATTTCTTTACCTCTCACGAAGGCCTGCTTTTGGGCTATGAGGAAGCCTTGACCAGACGCGATTCCCGTACCGGCAATTTTTACAATGTCGGCGCCCATTTTCTTTGGATTGGCGAACGAACGCGGGCGGTCGATTCGGCGCACGTTGAATATTTTCGCGGCGTCAAAAACCCGATTGGCGTCAAAATCGGCCCGACTTGTGACGGCGAAGAACTTGCAGAACTTTTGCAGATTCTGAATCCGGAAAATGAAGCCGGGCGCATTACGCTAATCACGAGAATGGGCGCGGAAAGAATCGAGTCATCGCTGCCTGGACTGATTAAAAAAGTGAACGCTTTGAATAAGCGCGTCCTCTGGAGTTGCGACCCGATGCACGGCAACATCATCACCGTTGCGGGCAGAAGGAAATCGCGTGACTTCTCCGCCATCGTGAGAGAATTACAGCACGCCGGACGCATTCACCAAGAGGCGGGAACGCGGCTTTCCGGCGTTCATTTGGAATTGACCGGAGAAGATGTGACGGAGTGCATCGGCGGGGCGATGGAACTGACGAGCGACGATCTGCACAAAAACTACGCGACCTATTGCGATCCCCGACTCAACTATTCGCAAAGCCTTGAAATGGCTTTTCTTTTGACAAAACTTTTTGGGAAAAAGTAGGCGGCGATTCAGACGCAAAGTATTGCGGCGGAACTCTCTACCTGATACTTTTTTGTAAATTGCATTTTCGAGTCGTCGAAAGGCCTCGTTTTGTCATTCTGTAGGAATCTTTGTTATCGCCCAGTACAGATCACGCCCAAAAGTTCAAGGGTTGGGTCAAAAAAGATGCTTACAGCATGACAATTCCGGCCTTTTTAGCCAACTTTAGACGCCTAAAAAAAGTGTCAAATTGGGAATTGACGGAAATCCATTTTTAACCGGATCAACCAGAAAACTTGAATACAGAAAAAGGCGAAATTGGGCTTAACATAAACGACAAAACATAAATTCATGCAAACTTCAAAGCCTCTCGAAAAACCAAAGTCTGAGTACTCGGACTTAATCAACAAAATCAGCCACGTCGATTCGCCAGTCGGAATTGATGCGCAGTATACTCATGCGGTGATTATCGAATACCTTCAGCGGCTTGAAAAGCGCATGGAGACGTTGGAGCGCCTTATCATGGATGATAAGAGCAAAAGGATTCCGTCATGAAAGAAAAACTGAGCGCTATCGAGGTAAGAATTCTCGGCGCATTGATCGAAAAGAAGATGACGACGCCGGCATATTATCCGCTTTCCGTAAACGCCCTTTGCAACGCCTGCAATCAGAAGTCAAACCGCTCACCGGTGACGGATTATACTGAAGCGCAGATTGAAAACACGCTTGAGAAATTGCGCGACAAAGGTTGGGTGCGCAGCGTTACCGGAACCGGGCGCGTCGTCCGCTATAAACATATTCTTGGCGAAAAACTCGGACTCTCGTCCGAAGCGGTCGCACTCATGGCTGTGCTCATGTTGCGAGGCGCGCAAACAGTCGGCGAGCTTAGAAGCCGGACGGAACGCATGCACGCATTTGAAAGCCTGGCGCAAGTTGAAGAAACTTTGGACGTTCTGAGCAATAGAGAACCGGAAGCATTGGTCATCAAACTGGCGCGCATGCCGGGGCAAAAAGAGGCGCGCTACCTGCATCTCCTGAAGGAAGACGCCAAATCGCTCGAGGCGTATTTTAGCGCCATGGAAAATGCGCCGCAAGAGCCGGAAACAGCCGCCCCTGTCGACCAAGCCGACAAATTGACGGCTTTAGAAAATGAAGTTGCAAACCTTCGCAGCGCGCTCGAAAAACTGACTGAAGAATTTGAGACTTTTCGCCAGCAATTCGAATAATTGACCTGCGTTTTTATCTCACAACATTGGATCGGCAACATGGACAGAAAAAAAGATTTGACCAACCTTTTGAAGCTAGTCGGCGACGATTCGCCTGTTGTACGCAAAGAAGTTATTCGCGCACTATCGCAATACGGCCCGGCGCTTGTCGCCGAATTGGTCTCCCTCCCGGGGCCGCCCACGGAGGCCGAAATCGATCGGATCACAATGCTGCTGGCCGTAGATGACGTTCCGAATACGCCGCCTCATTAAATTCCGCTTTTTGTTTGCCTGCAAAACCTTCCCAAATATGCCCGGACTTGATTAAACGTCTCCGCAATGAACTGGTCTTTCCTCGCTTAAAAGCTGCCGAGAAAGTCCGAGATCGTCATGCCGGAAGCGTCTTTTTTTAATCTAACCATGAACCATGATTTCTCTACCTGACACTTTTTTGTGAACTGCATTTTCGAACCGTCGAAAGGTCCCGTTTTGTCATTCTGCAGGAATCTTTGTTATCGCCCAGTACAGATCGTGCTCAAACGTTCAAGGGTACGGATCAAAAAAGATGCTTCCAGCATGACAATTCCGGCCTTTTTCGTCAGTTTTAGAAGCCTATACAAAAAGTGTCGGGTAGTGAAACCATGATCGCAGCCTTACCGGACGACAACAGAGATTTTGCTGCGCCGACCTTCTGCTTTTCAAAATGACAGGTCGGGAACTTTTTCGATCATCGATGCAGCATTTCTTGAAGCCGTTTCCGTCCTTTTTTATCAGCTTTTTTCTTTTTGAATACTATATTTGTCAGCGTTAAACCAAACACCCTGAATTGAAAAGTCAGTTGGATTTTTTCGATGAATGAGAAGTTAAAAGAACGATCCGCCGCAGAACGAGCAAAACTTGACGCGCATGTTCGCGAGATTGTAAAGTGGCATTTCAGCCCTGAAACCGGATGCGAGTTCTGGCTGAACTACGCAAAAAAGCTCGACTTTGACCCGCGCGACAAAATCGGCGGATTCGACGATTTGAAATTACTCGGCCACTTCGAGGATGAATGGCTGCGCGGCGGCCCGATCCGACGCTGGCAACCGAAAGGCTTGCTCGGCAAACCGATGTACGTCTTCGAAACCGGGGGCTCCACCGGCGTGCCGAAGTCGCGCATCAATTTTAACGATTTTCAGACTGACTATGAATTGTTCAGCGAAACGCTCTCGGACGAGGGTTTTCCCAAAGGCGCGGATTGGCTGATGCTCGGCCCCACCGGCCCGCGTCGTCTGCGTCTGGCCATCGAGCATCTTGCCCAGCATCGCGGCGGCGTTTCATTTTTCGTCGATCTCGACCCGCGCTGGGTCAACAAATTGATCAAGGCCGGCAAGCATCAAGAAATGCAGTTGTACCGCGACCATATCGTCGATCAAGGCCTGAATATTCTGCGCGCCCATGATAACATTCAGTGCATTTTTACCACGCCCAAATTGCTTGAAGCGCTGTCGGAAAAAATCTCACTCACCAAGTACGGCATTAAAGGCATTTTCTGCGGCGGTACGGAAATGAACGCGCAATTCCACCGCTTCGCGCGAGAAGAGCTTGTCCCGGGAATTGATTTCGTCCCGACCTACGGCAATACTTTGATGGGACTTGCTTGCCACAAACCCTACACGCCCGAAGACAATTACGCCATCACCTACTACCCGCCCGTCCCGCGCGCTATTTTTGAGATCGTTAACCCGAAGAATCTCGACGAGTCTGTTCCTTACGGCGCGACCGGACGCGTGCTCTTGACCACGCTCACAAAAGAGTTTTTCATGCCGCGTTTTGCTGAACGCGATGAAGGAGAACGCGCCGAACCCATCGATCTCTACCCGTGGGACGGGGTGAGCAATCTGCGTCTGTTTTCTGAACTCAAAAAATCTGTTGTTGTAGGAGTTTACTAATGCAACACATCCCCATTCTTAGAGCCGGTCAAGCTTACAAAAGCCTGGCGGTGAATCGCGTGCCGCATTTCAAAACCGGCGAAACCGTCGTTGAAGTCAGCCAAGCCAATCGCGGTCTGATTTCGCGTGATTTTATGCAGGCGGCGAAAAATCAGGAGATTTTGCGCGAACTGACGGTCGAAGAATTATTGGCGATTTGCGCAAAAGCGGCGGATATTTTTGAAAACGACGCTCTGCCGCTGGGCGACGACGATCAAACGCCGGAACAATACGTCGAACAGCTTTCTTCAACCACCGGCATGCCGATGTCGCTCTGCCGCATGAACATGAGCAAAATCACCGGCGTTCTGCGGCAAATGCGGGAAGTTTTGCGCGGCCTGACGCGCGGGCTGGATTTGTCGATTCTCGATCACGGCTGGCACAAAAACAACGGTTCCACGCTCAGTTTTTCGAGCTTGAGCAAAGTTTTGGGTGCGATCCTGCCCAGCAATTCGCCGGGCGTGCATTCGCTCTGGCTCCCGGCCATTCCTTTGAAAACGCCGCTGGTTTTGAAGCCGGGCGCGCAAGAACCCTGGTCGCCGTTTCGGTTGGCGCAAGCGTTCATCGCGGCGGGCTGTCCAAAAGAAGCGTTCAGTTTTTATCCGACGGATCATGGCGGCGCAACGGAAATTCTGCTCAAAAGCGGACGTTCCATGCTTTTCGGCGATAAAAACACCGTCCAACCCTGGCTCAGCAACCCCGGCGTTGAAATTCACGGGCCGGGTTGGAGCAAAATAATTATCGGCGAAGACAAAATCGATGATTGGGAAGATTATCTTGATCTCATGGTGAAATCCGTCACCGCAAACGGCGGTCGTTCGTGCATCAACGCTTCCGGCGTCTGGGTTCCGAAATATGGCCGCGAAATCGCCGAAGCGCTAGCGGAACGCATCGCCAAAATCGTCGCGCGCCCGATGGACGATCCGCAAGCTGCAATCGCCGCGTTCCCGAACAAAGAATTCGCCAAAATGCTCTCCGAAGCCATTGACGGACAATTGGCCGACGGCAAAGCGACGGATTTGACCTTGAAACATCGCGGCACGGAGCGTCAGGTCGAAGTCGACGATTGCGCTTTTGTCCAACCGACGGTGGTTTGGTGCGAAAACCACGATCATCCTTTGGCGCAATCGGAGTATCTTTTCCCGTTTGTCGCTGTCGTTGAAACGCCGCAGGAAGAACTGCTGCAAAATATGGGGTATTCCTTGATCGCGACGGCGATTACGGAAGATCAAAAATTCATCGATGAACTGCTCTCCTCGCCCAATGTTGACCGTCTGAATATCGGCGAAATCCCAACGGTGCAAATTAGCTGGGATCAGCCGCACGAGGGCAACCTTTTTGAACACCTCTACCGCCAGCGGAGTCTTCAAATTGCCAAAGAGCACAGTTTGGCGTAGACTTTTTCGGAGAGGTTTTCCGATGGGCGTGAAATTCTTTATCAACAAGCGAAATTTCGAGAGAACCCACCCCCGCCCCTCTTTTAAGGACAGGTTTTTTCTTTTTGCTCGGAAGCGCCGCTTCTGTCATACCCGCGCAGGCGGGTATCCAGACAGCGGCGCCCCAAAGCTGAATACCGCCGGAGTTTATCCTCGCGCAGGCGGGGGCGGGTATGACACGGCGGATGATGCTCAGATTTTCAAAAAAACTATCCTTGAAAGAGGGTTAGGGGTAGGTAAATACCTGTTCTCCACAGCACTGATCTTTTTATTTTCACTCCTGCTTTTTTCAACCCAAACCCTCGCCCAAAACCGCCCAACGCCAAGCACCGGAACCGGCCCGTTCTATCCCGTCAACGCCGATCAACCAATGGACAACGATTTGACGGCAATTGGCGGGAAACGCGGCGATCTCAAAGGTAAAATCATGTACATGGAAGGCGTCGTCAGCGGGCAAGACGGCAAGCCGATTCCCAATGCCGAAATGATGATTTGGCAAACCGACAGTCGCGGCAAGTACGACCATCCCGATGATCCGCGCGTCGTAGAACGTGAGAAGCCGCTAAAACTCGATCCGAATTTTCAATACGCCGGAAAAACGCGCACCGATGAGAACGGGCGGTATCGATTTAAAACTATCGTTCCGGGACATTACAAAGTCAATGGCATTGTCCGGCCAAATCACGTCCATTACATGATCCGTCACCCTGAGTTTCGTTCACTTGCGTCGGAAATGAACTTTGTCGGCGATCCAAATTTTGAGCGCGATTTTGTTACCAGCGGTTTTTCGAAAGAACAACTGGCGATGCTGCAAGTTGAATTAAACCCTGCGCCGACGGACGGCGCCTATGAAAAGGGCGCGAAACTGGCGATTTATAACATCGTGCTTCGGAAAAAATAACAAGCCGAGTTATTAACTACCGGCAGCCGAATTCACGTCATTTTTTGCAAAATTTTTCAAAACGCAGAGACGCAAAGGACGCTGAGAGAACTGAAAACGATTTGAATAAAACGAAGGAAAAACCATAAACCGGGCATTTAAAATGCTGATCAAAAACTCTGCGAAGCTCTCCGAACTCCGCGTCTCTGCGTTAAGGCGCAATGTTGAATGATGTTTCGGGACGGCGCGGATTTGGTGGAACAAGACACAGACGATAATCAAGCAAATTATGAACTTTGAATTTCAACTCACAACTCGCGCGCTTGTCGGCGCGGATACGATAGATCGAATCGGAAATTTGGCGACGGAGCTTGCCGCGAAAAATGTTTTGTTAGTCACAGACGAAGGCCTGGTTTCCGCGGGCCACGTTGCGCGCGCGGAAGCGTCTTTGAAAAAAGCGGGCGTCGAATCGTTCGTTTTTCAAGACATTGAAGAAAACCCGACGACAAAACATGTTGAAGAAGGCGTTCGTTTCGCCAAATCCATCGGTCAAATTGATCTCATCATCGGGCTGGGCGGGGGCAGCGCGATGGATTGTGCGAAGGGCATAAATTTTCTTTTCACCAACGGCGGCAAAATGGAAGATTATTGGGGCATCGGTAAGGCGACAAAGCCGATGCTGCCGTCGATTGGCGTTCCAACCACAACCGGCACCGGCAGCGAGGCGCAATCTTTCGCGCTTATTTCGCACGCCGAAACGCACGTCAAAATGGCTTGTGGCGACCCAAAAGCCTTGTTCCGCCGCGTCATCCTCGATCCCAAATTAACCATGAGCGCCCCGAAAGACGTGGTCGCCGCAACTGGAATGGACGCCGTCTCTCACGCAGTTGAAAGTCATGTGACCAAGAAACGCACGCCGTTTTCGCAAATGTTGTCGCGGGAAGCCTGGCGGTTGCTGGAGCGCAATTTCGAAAAAGTTCTCGGCAAAACATATGACGTCAATGCTTGGGGTGAAATGCAGCTTGGTGCGCACTATGCCGGAGCCGCCATCGAAAATTCCATGCTTGGCGCCGCACACGCCTGCGCCAATCCTTTGACCGCAAAATACGGCATTACGCACGGCGTCGCGGTCGGCGTGATGCTGCCGCACGTGGTACATTTTAACAGCGCAGTTGTGAACGGTGCATACAATGAGCTGTCAACCTTACTCAACGTTTCCGAACATGCACTCGACGGAACCAGCGCGGTGAAAATTGCCGCGAGATTGAGCGAGCTGCGAAAAGCCGCGCAAATGCCTGAAAATTTGCAAGATTTGGCGGTGCGAAAATCGGATTTTTCCGAACTCGCCAAAGCAGCGGCGAAGCAATGGACGGGAACCTTCAACCCTCGGAATTTACAGGAAGAAGATTGTTTGAATTTGTATGAATCAGCGTGGTAACAGAAATCGAAATATGAGAAAAATAGTTCAAATAGTTGGATTGTTGCTAAAGACGACAAATGCTTGGGTTACGTCATTCCCGCGCAGGCGGGAATCTATAAGCCGTGCAAAAACAATGGATTCCCGCCTACGCGGGAATGACCCAAACCGGCGTTTTCAACTCGTTCCCAAGTTTTACTTGGGAACGTTATTGTCCGCGAAGTTGTACTTCGCGTTTCTGTTTATTCCATTCACTTCATTCGCCCAAAGCAACGGAAACGCCGACGCCTGGCCGCTCTTTCGTGGCGACACGCAAATGACTGGAGTCGCACACTCGGAACTGCCTACGGAACTTGAGTTGCTCTGGACGTTCCAAACCCGAGATTTTCTCGAAGGTTCGCCGGTGATTTCGAACGGTCTTGTCTACGTCGCCGGGCTGGACAGCACGCTTTACGCCATTGATTTGGAGTCCGGGGAAAAGCGCTGGGATTATCGGCTTTCAGATGCGAGCAAGGCCTCTCCGTCCGTCGGTTTCGGGATGGTTTTTGTCGGCGATGAACTGGGCGATTTTCACGCCGTCGACGCCAAAACCGGCGACAAGAAATGGATGTTCAGTACTGACGGCGGCATTATTTCCGGGGCGAATTTCTACAAAGATCGCGTTCTGTTCGGTTCCTATGACAATTTTCTCTATTGCATGAAAGCCGAAACGGGCGAGCTTGTCTGGAAGTTTGAAACCGCCGGTTATGTCAACGGCACGCCCGCCATCGTCGGCGACAAAGTCATCATCGGCGGCTGCGACGCGCTTTTGCGCATTTTTGACATTGAAACCGGCAAGGAATTGGTGCAAACCGAGGCTGGCGGCTATGTCGCGAGCACTGCGGCGGTCAAGGGCGAGCGCATCTTTTTCGGAAATTTTGAAAATCAGGTCGTGTGTTTCGATGTGGCGACCGGCAAGCCGCAATGGATTTACGAACACCCAAAACGAAAATTCCCTTACTACGCCTCCGCCGCCGTCACCGATGAATGGGTCATCATCGCCGGGCGCGACAAAATGGTTCATGCTTTGAACCCGGAGAGCGGCGAAGAAGTTTGGGCGCATGTTGACCGCGCGCGCATCGATTCATCGCCCGTCATCGTCGGAAATCGCGTTTTCTACGGCGCAAAAACCGGCAAAGTGATCGGGCTGAATCTGGCGGACGGCGAAGTTGTCTGGGAATACGAAACCGGCGCCGCCATCGTCACCTCGCCTGCCGTCGCTTCGGACAAGCTTGTGATTGGAAACGACGACGGCGTGGTTTTCTGCTTCGGGGCGCCGCGCTAAAAGTCTTTCGGGGATTGACTGCGATCAGAACACCATTTATTTAGCTCGCTGGGGATTTTCTTCGCGCTTGGCTTACGCTGAATCCCCAGCGAAACCAATGCCCGGGAGATTGCATCTTCTTTCGATTTGGCAAGGCGGCGGATACAATCCGCGTGATATTGCTTCGCCGGGGATTCTACGATGGCCGAGCAGGAAGTAAATCCCCAACGAGCAGAGTATAGCCTTCTCAAAACTGTTAGGAAGAATTAAAGGAGAGTGAACGGTAACAGCAATTTTGAATAATGAAATGGGAGAATTAAAATGATTAGAATTGCCTTATTAATATTGAGCTCGGTATTTTTGTCATCATGTGACGATAAAAAAATAACTACCGAGAGAAGCCGATTGACCGACAATATGGAGAGAAATCCTTACGCACAATCGCTTAGCAAATGGAATCTCCCCCATGCAAAAGAACTGGATATTTGGGACGCTGAATCGAAGATTATAGAGCTTGATTCGACATATCGACGACCATTGGGTCATCCAGTAAGAGATTTAATGCGTTCGGGAGGGTTAGGCGGGTTGATCTACGAATTGTACTGCCAGAGACAATGGAACGCCAATGCTCTGAAAAAAGTCTCAGCAGCAATTGACTCGATAAAGGACGAGCGTTTTCATCGTATTCACGCTGAGTTAAGAAATAAAATACGTCATTATGGGAATCATTCAGATTCTGAAATAGATGCTTTTTGTGACATCGCCATAGCATCGTACTTAGCAGGTTCCCAAGCGACTCTTTTTGAAACCATGTTACAACCATTGGATTTCGATATAGAATTAACAACTGAGTTATCTTTCCCGTTACGTATCCTTCTCTCAGAATATCCACACGCAGAGCTAATAACCGATATTACATGGCCTGTTTCTCTCAGAGACTTATTCAAGGCGCTGAACTTTCATGTCGAATACAGTGGAAGGTTTTCTGGAGAGTTGCTTCCAGATGTTACGGCGTTTGACTCTCGCAATGTTGGTGGATTTCCTACCAGATTAATTGCCTCTCCTTCAAGCACTGAATGGTTATTGCGAGTGAATTTATCACTCGCATGGGAAGATCTGCGAAGATTAAGTTTATACAAACGCTTGGACAGGCGTAGTTTCCAACTGGTAATATATTACTTGAATGAGAATAGACTCGAAAAAATACATAATCTTGGTTCAAGTCCTGCGGAATTTATAGCCAGTAATGATGACCTTTTATCTCCTGATAGAATCTATACTGTAAGTCCGAGTCAAGAAGCGATATTAGGTCTTGCAACTATGTCAGATTTTTTTTCCGAAGAGCTGACACATGAGTTGTTTCATTATTTGTATTTTGAAAGTGAATTTGACGAAATAGCTATAATAGAAGAAGGGCAAGCAAGTAACTTTGCTGAACAATGGAAGGCGACTTGGCTCTGGACAGAACGATTTTATCCTCCTGGTGAAACAATATTTGAAAGACTCGAGAAGTTTGCTTCGGCCAATTGGGACTCCACTACCAAATCAATAGTACAATTATTTGAACGAAACTTTTTGATGGCGAAGCTTTTTTCGGAATCCGGTAACGAATATTTCTCACTTCCCTTGACGGAATTTCAACAAGAAGCGATATGTATTATTGCTAAACATGGGTTTAGTGGGCAGCACATATCTGATTTAATGCGGTACCGCGACTTTCATAGTATCACTCCAATTTTGGACAAAAAAATTGCTTATGCTCGAGCATGGGCTATATTTCACACAAACAGTTTACTAAAAAAAGCGTGGGAAAAACCACTTGCCGAACTTGCGAAAATAGCAAGAGACACCGGTCAATTACCAAAACCGGAGCACCATATTTTTCAAGAAATATCAACCAAGGTTGACAGTGTGATTCATGCACTGGCAAAAAACAGAGAGATAGTTTGCGATGAAAAATAGATTTAAAATTCCAAAAGGCAAAGTTACCGCGATTCTCACCGGCGTTACATCAATACTCGGCTTAGTTTTGGTGCTCAGTGGTCAATTGAACAGCATTTATACTTACACCAAGAACCAGATTCTAGGCCCCGAAGCTTCACTAGACTTTGTTCTGATTAGCCTCAATCAAAAGGCAATGGAAAATTTCTTTGCCGGGAAAAAGTGTGTGAGCGAAGCTGTAAACTTTGGTGAGATTAAGCATACATTATTATTTGAAAATGCAAAAAATGCATATTCGAGCACGGCCATACCCATTATCCACTCAGCAATTTTTCTCAGATTAACTAATCTTTCGAATGTTCCGGTCGATTCACTATTTGTGTCCACGAAGCTGATGCACAAACGACTTAATACCAATGAGAGCATATCAATCCTAAAAGAGATTAAGTATTTTTCCACTAGTCCAGATTCATCTTTTAACGAGAATCTGGACAAAATGTATGTTTATTTTGGAAAGAAAAAGACTGAAATTATTCCTAATCTTAAAGCTGCTACTTGGGGTGGTGGTATGCCTAATGATTGTGGAGAAATCGTGAAAGGCTCTCCCCCAAAATAATGTAAATATAACTGAGTTATCGCCTGTGATAGATACCAAACCGTAAAATGCAACGACATTCGACAAGGCTATAAATAGTCCGCTGGTCACAACAAGCTTATTAACGCAATGGGGATTAAGCTGGTCGAATTCGACCAGTTTGCCTTCATAAGCAATTGCACCAATCCGAGTTTAAATCCATCGAATTCAATCGGATTGAGAACGAAGTTTTGGAGTGAACAGAGACACGAAAATGACCACAAATCAAACCAATTGGGAAAACAAATTCACATACTTTGGCTCGCTGGGGATTTTCTTCCCGCTTGGCTCACGTTGAATCCCAGCGAAACCAATGCCCAGGAGATTGCATCTTCTCTCGATTTGGCAAAGCGGCGGATACAATCCGCGGGATATTGCTTCGTCGGGGATTCTACGAAAGCCGAGCAGGAAGTAACTCCCCGACGAGCAGAGAAACTCCGCGTCTCCGCGCACTCTGCGTTTATCAATTTAAAATCCTACTTTTTGAGAACCCGCCACAATCCTACCGCCTGAAAAATCGCAAAATCGAGCACGAAAATCCCGATAATTGCAAACATCCATTTGGCGCCAACGCTCAAAGGAAAGAAATCGCCGAGTAAAACGGCTACAGTTCCCAGCACCCACAAAACGTCTAACAGAATGGCGATCTCACCGGAGAAAATCAAAATCCGTCGCTTCTCTTGCGTCCAATTCGAAGAAGTGAGGAGCAGGAAACCAGCGAAGAAAAGCAACGAGGCGCCCAAGCTTATATTTTGAACAGCCCCGTCAGCGCCAAGCCCCATAAAAACCGCCAAGCCTTGTGAAAACAGCAAGAAAGCGGCTCCGGACAGGCCGGAGAAAACGCCGTTAAATTTCATGCTTTTGCGTAACAATGAATCGTTGACTGCGATGGTTGACATGATTTCATTTCCTTTTGTTTTTGAACTTTGAATTGCTGCAAACTGGCGATGCGGTTTGTTCGCGAAAATATAACGCGAAAGGCGGATGAAATCGGTTTTATCCTACAGGACAGGCGGACGATCTTATAGGATCAGGCGGTCATGCCTTTGAGCTCGCCATTGTTTCTTCTTGCAAGAAAGCTTTGGGAGTGACGGTCGCGCGAAGAGCTTTTGGCAGGATTTTCGAAAAGTTCATAAATATCGGCTTTCCGGTCATCCACGCTGACCAATATTATTTCTGGCGTCTGTTTTTGCACGGCTTGAATCGCTTCGAAGCTCTTGATCCAGTCTTTGCGGGGTGTTCACTTCTTCCAACGACAACTTAAACGAGGTTCCGCCAGGTGGGAAGGCGTATTTTTAAATTGGGCGCTTCTGAATTCTCCATGCCGCTGATGGAAGCGATGTTAAGCTGGCTCTTTTGCAGAATTGGCTTTGAGTGGAAAATCGTCAAATGTTCGTACTTGGCTGGGAGGGCGGGAAATTCAGTTCTTTAGTTCCGTCCGAAATAGTCCAGAACTCATGCAAAATTTTACCCAAACGACTTGCGCAGCAACGCCAGACTTTTCGGAATTGCCGTTTGGTAATCTTCTTCGCCTTCGAATTCGAGCGAAATGTAGCCGCGATAATTTTGCGCTTTCAAAATGGACGCAATGCGGTCGTAGTCCAGGTCGAGCGTGTAGTAAGTGCCGCCGCCGAAATAGGTTTTGGCTTGCACAAACGCCGTGTCCGGCGCGATCATTTCCAATTTTTCATACGGCTCCTCCAGAAAATTGCCCGTGTCCATCAAAATCTTGAGCCAGGGCGAATCAACGGCCTTGACGATACGGAGCAAGCCTTCCGGCGTTCTGCCCAAGCCCCAATGATTTTCCAACGCCAGCAGCACGCCGCATTTTTCCGCTGTCGGCAGGCATTTTTCGATGCTTTCGATCACCCAGGGATAGCCGTCGTCTTCCGTGTATCCCGGCAATGGCGGTTCAATGCCGCGATTTTTCATCAGTTCGTTGAAGCTCCTGGTGGTGCGCCAGCGCCCGGTGTTCAGGCGCATGCACGGAATGCCGAGCTTGTAAGCCATTTCGATCATCTTAATCGTGTGATCGATGTTTTCCTGCCGCTTGTCCTTGTCCGGCGTGACGAAGCCTTGATGAATGGACAACCCGCACAACGCAACGCCGTTGATCAACGCACGGCGTTTAAGTTCCTGCAAGTATTGGTCATCCTCGCGGTGCATCTGGATGTGCAGAATGTCCAAACCGTCGAAGCCCATTTCCGCAGCCAGATCGATGCATTTTTCGATGGGGAATTTCAGGCCTTCCTTAAAGCGCCAAAATGAATACGTCGCCACGGCGATTGGATTTGGCCGCCGCACTTTTGCAGCGCCGCCTTGTCTGCTTGCAGCTTTTAACCCCAAATTTGAAAACGCCAACCCTGCCGCCGCCCCGGCGTTTAAGAATTCCCTGCGATTCATACGTAAATTCCGTGTTTTCATTCATTTCTTTTGTCAGATGGTAAGCTTGCTAATCATTTTAAACAGCGATGATATTTGCTCCGAACAAAAAAGCCCCGACGCTTCTTAGCGCCGAGGCTTCTGCTACTATTTGAGCAAGATCGAGACATACTTGTGTGTCGGGGCGTATTGCAAGACGCACCGACAAACGCGGTAAAGCGAACCTACCGGATTAACGTCATTTTGCGATTTTGAATAAAATCCCCGGCTTTAACACGAAGGATATAAATGCCGCTCGGAAGTGTTTGCGGGGCGGCCAATGATGTTGCGTTCCAGGTAAGGGTGTGCAAACCGGCTGTGAAGAACTCTTGCGCTAACACGCTCACTTTTTCACCGAGCAAAGTAAAGACTTCAACTTTGACAAACGCCGCTTTGGGTAGCTCACATGCGATGCGCGTTTCAGGGTTAAATGGGTTTGGATAGTTCTGAAACAGGGTGAAGTTTTCAACGGATTGCGAAGGTTCAGGGACGGAAGTGATAATCGTCCCGACGCCAATTTCAAAAAGAACGGGGCGTAGATTTTCACTTTTTTGTTCTTCAATATCTGCGATGAATTTGGTTTTATCGCTTCCTGCGAAAATCGTTGACGAAGTTCCGCTTGCGTCGACATAGAACCCGCAATATTTTAATTCACCTTCCGAAAAGAACGAGTCCAATTCTCCCAGGCGAAGACCTTGAAAGATTTTTCCAAAAATACTCGCTCCCATTTCACCGCTGTTGGCAATCATTTTTCTGCTGAACCGAGCGCCGTCGTTGACCCATACGCCGGCAAAATGAAAGCTGGAGCCGTCAAGCGTACGGTAAATTTTTATGTTCGACGGACGCCCGGGTTGGCTATCTAATTCTGCGAAAAACTCTGCCTGCGTTTTTCCCGCGACCCATGTCCAGTCAACGGTGTCTTGAACGGAAATAACCGCAAAATACCTACGCGATTCATTAAATTCAAGGTCGGAAATTCGATACCCCACTCCTTTCAAACTGTCAGCGTACGCAGGGAAATTTAATTCCGTAATATCCGTTCTCAGATCCCATTTGAGATCATCTCGAACCCAGATTGCTGCAAACGTAATGGAAGTCCCAAGCGTATCGGGATATACGTCCATTCGATCAAGGCGGAATCCGGCGGCGCTTTTTTCTGCGACCATGTTTTCGAATGTCTGTTCATCAAGCCCAAGCGCATAATCCCATTCGCTATTCGTGTCTGTAAAAATAGCGGAATAGGAAATTTCCGTTTGTCGGCCTTTCGCTGTTTGAAAAATACTGAATATCCCAACCAGCAAGACGATTGACAATGTTGATCTTTTCATGATCACCCTCCATGTTTTTAGAATAGGAATGGTCACGCTCGAAGGTCTGGCCCGCTTTTGAAAAAACCTTTGAGCAAAAAGTGTGGACTAAAACGCGGCGAGCATATCCAGCCGAAGGACATGTTCACAGACCCCGATTCTTGCCTTTGAACGACTTGAAAGGAAATCCCCGCACATTGCTTTTAGGATAGTTTGAAGAAAAAAGAGAAGCAAGGAGAAACAGCTCTTTGGTAATGTTGAAAATTCTTCAATTGCTTACCTCAAACAAAATTTTCACAAGTTGTTGGAATAGAGGGGAAGGATTTTTCAACACGATTTTATGCACCTGCGGTTGGCTGAACGTCACCGTAAAATCGTCAGCTTTTTTACAGCCTGCATTTTTTCATTAATATGAAGAGTATAAAAATAAAGTCCTGCCGCAAGCGTCTTGTTGCTCAAATCCAAAGTTAAAGAATGTTCGCCGTGCGTCAGGCGACCTTGCTCAATCGTCTGCACGACTTGCCCGCGAATGTTGTAGATTTTGACAGCGACCCGTGCCTCGTCCGGCAAGGAAAATACGATTCGTGTACGGTCAGCGAAAGGGTTGGGATAATTCTGGCGGAGTTGGAATTTTTCGGGAGCGCCGACGATTTCGCCCAGCGCGACAGCCTGATCGTTCGGCAATCCCGGCGTACCGCCTGTTTGCAGAGAGGCCGTCCAATTTTGCGCCAGCGCATTGTCCAAATCCGGTTGTTTCAGCGCTAGCGTGGCTCCGCCGCCGTCCGCACTTGTCGGCCAGGGGAGGGCGTCGTCATAGCGCACGGAATCGACCAAGCGGCCTGCTTCGTCGAACAAACGCAGCAGTTCGCCGTTGCCGCTCAAGCCAAAATCCATTTCGCCAATCACATTTTCAATTTCCGGAAAAAGTGATCGGAAAGCGCTGAGATTTTGGCAGAGCGCCAGCGCTTCGTTTGGCTGGAGAACGATTCCCAACGGAAATTCAAAACGGTGCAAATCATCGCTGTCGCGGAAGACCCAGCCGGACAGATCGATTTCTTGCGTACTTTTGTTGAAAAACTCGACCCAATCGTCCGTGTCAAAATGGGCGGCGGCGTTGTAGTTAATTTCATTGATAACAATGGCCGTCGCTTTGATTTGATCAAAGAAAACGGCGCCCATGTCGGCGCGGGTGCCGTCCGGATCGAGCGGACTTTGCGGATCGCCGGAATCGACGGCGGGTGAATTCGCCGAAAGCGCAAAATTCCCGTCTCCAGGAGCGAGAAAGAAAGGATCGCCGAAGATGTTGCCTTCGCCTGAAACAATCCCGCTTTCAACCAAAGACCAGGATTGATCGATGCTGGAAAAAGCGTCGTGAACGAATTCTTCAGATTTCGTTTGGGAGAAAATTGAATTCTTGGCCGTTATCCGCCCGCCGGAAAAACCGTCCAGAGTTTTTTCCGCCAGGAATGCTGTGTCGGTTTCGAATGTCGTCAAATGCTCAACCGTCGCAGATGCGCCGTTTCGCGCCGCCACTGCGATTTTGGAGCGCGAAATTATATTGCGAAGAAGCGTCGCGCTCGAATTTTCATCCAGCGAAATTCCGGCCTGTGAACAATTTAAAAAAACGTTGTTTTCCAGATGGGCGTCCTGACTGTTTTCCTTTAACAATAACGCAGTTCCATCGATTGCAAAAAATTGATTATTAGAGACTTGTGCGCTTGTTACGCCGGAGAGCGACACGACGTTTTCAGCATTGATGTTCGTAAAAATCGAATTTTCAATTTTTGTCTTGGCGCCAACAATTTCCACGCATCGCTCGCTTTTGAGCGCTTCAAAACGGCAGGCGTCGACGATGAGTTCACCGCCTTGCACAAAAATCGATTGATTCGAATTCTTGAAAATCACGCTTTGCACCTCAACGTTGCTTTCAATCGCGTTGAGAGCGGCGGGACGCCGGCTTGCATCATCTCCATTTGAAGTGTTTTCGATCTCAACATGTTTCAGAACGACAGCTTCGGCAACTCGGTCGAAAATCATTCCACCCCAACGTGATTCCGGCGCCGCAAATGGATCGCGGCGAATTCGAACAGGGCGATTTTCGGAACCCATTGCTGAAAATTTGCCGCGAACGTTGAGGTTTGCCCCCGGTGACAAGCGAAATTCTGCGCCCGCTTCCAGATGCAAGCAAGCCCCGGTTTCTACGACGACGTCGCCTGTCGAAAAATACGGGCTGTTTGACTCGGTCAAGGTCAGGCAATTTGTAATGACGGCGGGCAGCGCCGAGCCTGATTTCACGGTGAACGTGTTCCAGGTGTCAAACCCCGCCGTAACGTTGACGCCGTCGGTGGCCCAAACTTGCCAAAACCACGTTCCGGCTGGCGGCGCAACAGTCAGCGAGGTATCCCGGACGCCGGAAATGACGGTCGTTTCGGCGGGGAGCAGGCTGTTTTTGGGGCCGTACTCGACCGTGTAGGTGACCTCGTCGCCGTCCAAATCAAGCGACGGACTCCAGCGCAGAGTCGCCTGGCCGATAAAATCGTCCGGGGCGGGATAGGCGCGAAACGGGCGCGGCCAGGTATTGAATTGCGCCTTGAGCGCGTTTTTGCGTTGCGCGATAAATTGCTTTTCAGCGGCGAGCTGATTCTGCCAAAATGCTTTGTCGACGATGTTGTCCCCTGCATCCTGCTCAACCGAAGCGGCAAGCACGGTTTCGAGACTGTCGATGATGGGATTGACAAAACCGGGATTGAAAATCGAAGCGGCCAGTGCGTCGATGCGCGCTTCAACGTCCGCGAAAACTTGTTCGTCAAGCAACGCTCGTTCCACCAGCGGATTGTCCGGCGTCCAGTTGCCGGAAGTTCTGTGGTAGGCGTAGCCAATGCCGTATTGCCGCAACGTCTTGTCCATATCCCAGGGCAGCATCATCCATTTGCCGCTGCGATTGAGATCGTGGTACATGTAATAATTGTGGTAGTAGGTGCTGCCGTTGGCGACCAGCATATTCATTGCGATGATGTTGATCAACCCTTGGTAGTCAAACGCGCTCTGCAAAAACGTGCGAAAATCCACGTTTGGAACGCTGTTGATTTGGTCAATCAACGTCTGCAAATCTTCCCGGCCATCGTTTGCGCCGGTCTTTTTTTCCCAATGAAAATTGACGTCGTCGAGCATGCTCAGGCATGCGCCGTCCAGCGTGGCCTTGTACAAATTCCCGTCTTTGTCCAGATTGCGCGCTTCGAGAAATTGCTCGTCCATATTTTCAATGGCGATGTACAAGCCGAGAAAATCGCCGTTGAGAAATACGCGCACGGGTTCGGCGACAAAACAATGCTGGCCTGATTCGCGCATCAGGCGGCTGGAGACGATGGCGTGGATGTAGCTGCGGTCTTCGTACTCGGCGTTTAAATTGAGCGTGCCGCGTCCATTGGCGAAAGGCTCGCCGTCGAACTGAATTTTGTAGGATTTTTTGGGTAACTTTCGCGTCCCGTCGCCGCGAATGCGCATCCGCGTATCCGTCCAGGTTTTGTTTTGATAAGAAATGGTGACCGGGATAAAATGATCGATTTGCGGATTGGCGTTAATAAAGGCAAAACTGTCGGGATCACAGGTGATGAAGTATTCAGGGAGCGCGCTTTTCGAAGATTCCTGAGCGTAGGCGGCTTGTGATGAAATCATACAGCTTGTCATCAAAAGAAAGAAAAGCCGCTGGATAGCAGTTAAAATTTTCGCCGGATTTTTGTCCAGACTTTTGGGGAGTCTTGAAGTCATCATTTGTTACTCGCTAAAAATCTGAGAAAGACGAGCGCTTGTATTACCCGTGTTCAAAATAATTTTTTCCTGAACGACACGCGGGAGAGATTGCTGAAAAACCCCGAATAGTCATGTTGGAAACATCTTTTTAATCTAAGCCTGAACTTTTGAGCGTAACCCGTACCGGGCGATAACAAAGATTCCTCCGGAATGACAAACCAGAGAGCTTTTCGACATGCGGGAAGGTTGAGTGATCGCTTTTTCGATTCATTCGACAAGAGCGGAGTACAATTTTTCCAACTGCGCCTGCGGGTCATCGCAGAGGCCGCAATGCACCGGAGACGATTGAATCATGGCGCTCTTGGGCGCGACGAGATGGTTGAAACGCTCGGATTGACTCAGCTTGCCGAGATCGCCCGCTTCTTTGCCGCCAGTGCAAATCTTGGGGATCGATTCTAATTGCTTCCTGATATTTTGCAGCGAAATTTCTGGAGCAAAAGCTTTTAGCTTTTCGAAATTTCTGATGATTTTCGCATGTAGAAAACCTTGCGTCCGGCAATACAAGATGATCCCGGCGTTAATGAATTCCTCCCGTTCTACCGAAGGTGCGACGCGAATCACAGCGTAGTCAAACGAGCTGCGCTCTGGCATTCTTCGCCTCCGTGACAAAAATTTCCGATGATTTCAGGCGCATCTTCAAAAACGTCAGGTATGCCTCACGCCAACTGTTCGCCGTCGGGAAAAGGTCGTTTGTTTCCAGCCAAGCATCCGGAATAAGCGCGGCGAGATTTTGCAAGAAATCGTCGTTTAGTTGTTCACGCGCCAACGCGTCTGCGTTTTCCAAGTCCTCGGCGAATCGCAAAAGCACATGGTCGCGCACCATCGCGAACGGCGAGTGGTGATATTCAGTTTTTGGGTTCCATCCGTGATGAAAATAAAAGGACGCGCCATGATCAATCACCCAAACTTCGTCCTGGTGCAACATCATGTTGACGTTTCGCGGCGTACGGTCGACGTTCATCACGAAAGCGTCCAGCCAAACAATTTTTGAGGCCAGCTCCGATGAAACTTTGGGTTCAATGATCGGGCTGAAATTTGCCGAATTTTTCAGAAAAGTCGCGCCAAGATTCAGACCGGCGCTGAAACGCAATAAATCCTGAATTTCCGGATCGGGCTCTGAACGGCCCATGATCGGATCCATCTCGGCGAAGACAATGCCCGGCGTTTGCAAACCCAACTTGCGGGCGATTTCGCCTGAGAGCAGTTCCGCAATCAACGCTTTCGGACCTTGTCCCGCACCGCGAAATTTCAGTACGTACATTTCATCATCGTCGGCCAGAACAACGGCAGGCAAAGAGCCGCCTTCGCGCAGAGGCGTGATATAGCTAACCGCGTTGACGGTTTGGATTTTGATTTGACTGGTCATTACATGAATGTTTATGTAAGTTTGATGCATTGGAGCGCGGCGATTCATCGTCGCCTGCGGCAAAAAAACGCTGAAGCGTTCAACTCCGATGATTTGCAAACTATAAAAACGCTGGTCTATTCGCAAAGGAATTTCCATGATCGAATTGGACGGGAGTGCGGGAGAAGGCGGCGGCCAGATTCTACGCACCGCATTGTCGCTTTCTTTGATAACTGGAAAATCGTTCCGCATTTCCAACATTCGAGCGAATCGAAAAAAGCCGGGATTGCGGTTGCAGCACCTGGCGGCTGTGAGAGCTATGGCCGAAATCGGCGGGGCGCGCACCAAAGGCGTTGATTTAGACGCGACGGCATTCACTTTTGAGCCTGGAAAAGTGACGCCCGGCGATTACCGCTTCGACATTGGCTCGGCAGGCAGCGCGATTCTTGTTTTACAAACGATTTTACCGGCCTTTCTGAAATCTTCAGAGTTGGGTCAAATCCGACTCATTGGCGGCACGCACAACCCCGGCGCACCTACGTTTGATTTTCTTGAAAAAACGTACTTGCCGTTCGTTGAAAAATGTGGAGCGAGCGTAAAACTGAGATTAAAAAGACGCGGATTCTATCCAGCAGGCGGCGGAAAGTTCCTTGCCCAAATTCGTCCGACCGGCGATTCGAAGCCGTTGATTTTTACTGAAAGCGAAAAGGTCGTCCACATGCGCTCCGAAATTCTGCTTTCGAATTTACCCGAGCACATTGCCGATAGAGAACGGCGGGTTTTGCTGCAAGAATTGGGATTGTCTAAAAAGCAAGTTTCCGTTCAAGCTGCGACTGAAGCCGCCGGGCCGGGGAATGTGATTCAAGTTTTTGTCGAGCGCGAGCATCATACGGAAGTTTTCACCGCTTTTGGCAGGCGCGGCATTCGCGCGGAGACGGTCGCGGAGGAAGTCTGCGCGGAAGTGAACGAATATCTTGAAGTCGACGCGCCGATCGGCAAGTATTTGGCGGATCAACTGCTTCTGCCGTTGGCGATCACCGGCGGTGAATTTCTCACCGGGCCGTTGACTGAGCACAGTCGGACGAATATCGGCGTGATTGAAACGTTTTTGGATGTTCGATTCGTGGTACAAGAAACAGGAATTGATCAATTTCTAATTACGATTCACAACTTGTAGAGACGCGATGCATCGCGTCTCTACACAAGCGAAAAATTTATGGC
>CAXHAT010000085.1:0-31595 GCA_964014485.1 uncultured Deferribacteres bacterium | reverse complement strand
TAAAAACTTTGCTCACGCGTCATTCCTGCGGAGGCAGGAATCCAGTGACCGTGCATCATTTTCTGGATTCCTGCCTCCGCAGGAATGACATGTAGAGCAAAGTTTTTAGTCAAATGTCATATCATTGACCAGTTTCGTAACATCAGTTAAAAAATCTTTCGCGGGTAGACCGCCAATCTGAAATTTTGTTTACCAGCGCAGGCGGGAAAGTATTCGGCGAGAATCGAAGTTCAAAGTGGTAATTAACGAGGCCAATCCAACGAACCGCACACAGCTTTCTTTTGGGCTTTCGCTTGCTTTTATTGAAGTGAATAGCTAGTTTGGCGCGCTCAAAAGTAACTTTTGCCAATTTTACCTTTTGCAGGGGCTTTGCGTTGTTCTCCTGCCATTTTATGCCTGAAAAAAAGAAAACATGAAGTTCGCTCTTTCTCACAAACTTGTCCAGACGATAGTCTTTGCTTCATTTATCTTAGCATCGAATGCTCAGAAGCTCACCGCGCAATATTCCACCGTCCCGCTCGATCATCAAGTTTATCCGTTTTTGCAAAAAGCTGAAGCGCAGCAATTGGTGCAAGGCTTTGCGTTGCGCGTTCTGCCGCTCTCCAGAGATTTGGTTCGCGAACAATTACAGTTCATGAACGCAAAACGGGACAAGCTTTCAAAAGCAGATCGCGCGCTTTTGGCGCAAATGCTCGCTGAATTCACCGATCCTGAAATCGGCCAAAAAGCGCCGGACGGTTCGGAAATTCATCTTTTGCGCTATGAAGAAGGCCGCTCTCAGATATTTGTCGACGCGCGCATGGTGCAAAACTTTCGTTTTCGCCAAAACCGGCTCGGCGTTGAAGACGAGAATATTTCCGAAACGATCGGGCTTGGCGCAATTCGAGGGAGACTTGGCAAGCGCGTCCATTTTGGCCTCACCGCGCGCAATACGATGACATTGGGTGAAAATGAAACCAGCGAAAATTTCGATCCGACAAGCGGTGAGATTGTCTCGCGCACCGGTGCGGCCGGTTTTCGTGATCAGGCGACGGGTTATGTTGCGGCGAAGTTTGGGCATTTTGGCGTTTTGATCGGGCGCAATGACGTGAGCTGGGGCTCAGGCAATTTCGAACAGTTGGCCGTTTCAAGCCAGAATGAGCCGCTCGATTTGATTCAATTCTCGTTCGAGTTTGAGAAATTCCGTCTGACCTCCTTTCACGGCAATTTGCTGGGCAACGAAACGCAGCGCTACCTCGCCGGACACCGTCTGGACTTTGCGTTTTGGAAAAAATTTCAGTTCGGCGTTTACGAAACGCTGACTTACGGCGGACGTGACGTTGAACTCGGCTACGTCAATCCATTTTTGTTATTCCATATTATGGAGCACCAATACGGCGACCGCGATAACAACGTGCTCGGCTTTGATTTTAGCTGGCTTCCCGGTGCTGGCGTGCGCATTTATGGCGAGCTTTTCGTCGATGATTTTTCGTTCAATAAATCGCCTTTTACTTACTGGGGCAACAAGCTGGCGTACCTTATCGGCGGGCACTGGGCGCAACCGTTGGGACTGCGTACGGTCGAACTTTTCGGTTCATACACACGCGTCGATCCTTGGGTTTACACGCACCACCTTGACCACAACATTTATTATCACTACAGCGCCAGCATCGGCTCGAAACTCGGGCCGAATGCTGACCGCTTTAAAGCCGGACTTGCGATTCAGCCGCTGCGTGACACGCGCTTTGAATTCTTTTTCCGCTCGATCCGCAAAGGCAAGGGCGACGTTTTTACGGCGCACACTTTTGAAGACGGCGTTGAGAAAAACTTTCTGGAAGGAACTTTGGAAAAGCGAAGAGAATTCGATCTTCGTTTACGACACCAGATTCGGCAAGACGTCTTCGCCGGACTCGGTTATCTTTCTCGCTCTCGGGAAAACGTCGATTTAATTGAGGGCCAAGAGACGACGGAACGTTACGCACGCTTTTTTCTGGACGTAAACTACTGATTTAGAATAAACTTAAACAAATGATTGGGATTACAGATATTTTTAATTCAGACAACATAATTCTCAGTTCAAGTATCTTGGAAAAATGATGGGGTTTTCATCATGCTTCAATACTCAGCACTTAAACTCACAGAACAGTTCAATAATTATGTCGCTGATAAAGACGTTCCTATTGGAAGATTGAACGATCTTTCAAAAGTGAATATTTTGGTAGGTGCGAACAATAGCGGTAAGAGCAGGTTTTTACGGAGCTTGGCCCGAATAGAAAATTATCATTTTGATGCGTCTAATTATAGCATAAATACAATTAATCAAGAAATCGAAAAACTCATTAAGGAGTTAACAGAATTCTTTCGAAGGAATTCGCTCGAGAGTATTGGAGAAATCAGTGTAGGATCGATTGAAAGACACTCTAAAATCTATTGGTTATCTCATCATCGTACAGAATTATTTCAATTGAGAGAAAACCTGCTGAAGAAGATAATAGAAATGTCCCCTAATCCATCTTTTTCAACTTCCGGACAGATTGCAAATATTGGCAAGAAGAGCGAAGAACTGAAAATTATCGGAAAAAAATTCGCCCCGTTTTTTGATCAATCTCCAGATCGAGCAGACTCGCCTCGGCGAGTTTACTTGCCTGTACTGAGAGGTTTGCGTCCGTTAGATTTGAAGCCAGATCAAGACAACAGCCCCGACTTTTATAAAAATCGTACTTTAAAAGACTACTTCACCGATAATAGATCAGAACCAACTGTTTTCACAGGACAAAATTTATACTCAGAAATCAGAGACCTTTTACTCGGGAACCACGAACAGCGCAAAAGCATAAACGATTTTGAGAATTTTCTCTCGGAGAGCTTTTTCGATAATCAAACAACCACTTTAATTCCCCGCACAAATCAAGATGTTGTTTTTGTAAGAATCGGGAGTGAAGAAAGACCTATCTACGATTTAGGAGACGGTATACAAGCCTTGATTTTAGTTGCGTTCCCGATCTTTAAAGCCGAGAAACGAACTCTGTTTTTTATTGAAGAGCCGGAAACTCATATGCACCCAGGAATGCAAAGGAAATTGATCGAGCTTCTATGCAATTTTGAAAGAGATCATCAATTTTTTCTGACTACTCATTCAAATCATTTCCTCGACTTGACTTTCGATTATTCCAATATTTCTATCTACTCTTTTTCAAAAAAGGACAATGACAGAGTCGATGATACTACGCCTAAATTCCTTGTGAACTTTGAATCTTCAGGGGAAAAAAACTTATTGAAAGAGCTGGGTGTCAGAAATTCTTCCGTTTTTCTTGCCAATGCTACAATTTGGGTGGAGGGTATTACGGACAGATGGTACTTCCGACGCTTTTTAGAAGAATACCAAAACTCACCGCTTAGGAACGGTCCAAAATTCAAAGAAGATATTCACTTTGTCTTTGTTGAATACGGCGGCGGAAATATCACGCATTGGTCTTTTCTAGATGAAGAAGAACAACCAATAAATGTCGATAGGTTGTGTAGCAGATCTATGCTTATCGCCGACAAAGACGGCAACTCGAAGTTAGAACGGGCAAAGCAGCTCAACGATAAACTCGAAGATCGTTTTGTAAGACTTCCGGTTCGTGAAGTCGAAAATCTTTTGTCACCCGTAGAACTCCAAGTTGTGCTGTTCACATATGAAAAAACAAATATCCAATTTACCGAAAGTCACGACAGCTACAAAAATGTATATCTTGGAAAATTCCTGGATGACTATTTTGACCAAAAAGGCAGAAAAGAACGACGTGGTAAATACGCTGCGAAATCGGGCACTGTCAGTGATAAGAAGAATTTTTGTCAAAAGGCTGTTGCAGGAATCACTTGGAAGACAATGTCTGATGAAGCTAAAGAAGTCGCGCACAAAATATATGAGTTTATAGCCAGAAAAAACGGATAGCCTGTAGTGATAACCCTGTTCTTCAAAATAGAATTTGCCTACTTCTGCAAATCATTCACACTGCCCCAAATGCTCTTGTGCATAGTTTGCGCAGGGCTGTATTTCTTCGCCTTTGCAGCGAGGCTATGAAAACCGAATCTAAGAAAAATTCTTGTAACATATTGTAAAACATAGCCTGAAAATGTGATTTGAATCGCCGGAAGCGCATTAGTTTTTACGCACAAAATTTTATGGCATTGGCTTTGCATTCAGTCGCGGCAACTTCATGATTAACGCATTTGCTCAACACGTACACACTCGGTTGAAAGACCGAAAGCTTATCGAGGCGCTCTAACACGGCGCCTCGATAATTGATTTGCCTCTCGCCACGACACTCGCCTTCGGTATTTCCCAACTCCAGAACGTTTCGATTTTTTCAGCAACCGCTGCGCATCGAAGAAGTACGTCCGGTTCTATTTTTTAGCATTGCACCTCGCGCTTCACCCCTTGCAAAAATTCAACTTTGAACGCCGTTTACCTGAAAGGCAAAGTCATGCAAAACGAAACGCCAGCCGCCGCCAGCTTCACCGACTTTTTGGATTTGCTCAAATCGCGCAGAAAATTGCTCGTGCTTTGTTTTTTGGGCGCATTGATTCCCGCGCTTGTTTTTAATCAAGCGTCGCTGCCAACATTTCGCGCTACAGCGAAAGTGATTTTTGAACAAAACGAAAGTGCGTTGGCGCAAAACCCGTTCGCGTCTTTTGCTGAAGACGATTTTATCGCGAACCAGGTCGAGCGCATGCAAACCCGCCAGTTTGCGAGTGACGTCTTCGCTGCGCTTGGGGATTCCGTCCAGAGAGAATTTTCTGATTTTAAAATTAACGACGCTGAAGTCACGGAACTCGGACAGGTTTCGAGCACCCGGGACGGCGTTCGTTATTTGAAAGAAAAAATGAGAGCCGTCAAAGCGTTGATTAAAGACGGCAACGAATCCAGGACGCCGACAATGGACGAGAAGCTGGTGACTTACATCCAGGAAAACCTCTACGTTTCTCCGGTTCGTAAAACGAAAGTGATCAAGATCGCTTTCGAATCGGAGAACGCCGCTTTTTCCCGCATCCTCGCTAACACCGCCGCCGGCGTCCTTATTAATGTGAATTTGGGAATGCGAAAGGAGCAATACGGTTCGCTCAAGACGTTTGTTGACGGCCAGATTGAGATTGTGCAGCAACGTTTGCGGAAATCGGAAGATGCGCTCAGGGCTTTTAAAGAAAAGAACAAAATCACTTCAATTGAAGATGAATCAAGCGCGCTTATTCAGCGCTTCACACAGGCGGAAATCACTTTCAACCAAGTTCGCGGCGATCGTGAGCAGCTTCAAGAAAAACTGAGTTCTATCAAGCAAAAACTACGCACCGAACGGGCGGATTTGGAAGCCAACGTTATCATGACCACCAGCCCGTTGGTCGCACGTTTGAAGCAGCGCCTGGTAGAAGCGGAAGTTATGCACTCCAACCTGCTCCTGCAAAATTTACCGCCGGACAATCCTAAGATGCTGGACTTGCAGGAAGACATTAGAAAGCTGAAGGGCCAGCTCGTTAACGCCGCGGTTGAGTTTAACCGAAAAGGCAACGCAGAAAAGATTCTTGACCCGCTTTCTCAGATCGAAAAATATATCGCGGAGTCGGTCGCGCTTGAAGTCGAATTACAGGCTCTGCGCGCTAAAGAAGCAAATCTGGAAAACCTTCTTGCGACATACCGCCAATCGTTGCGCCGCATCCCTGAAGCTGAAATGACGCTCTATCGCTTGACTCGCGAAAAAGACGTCAACCACAAGCTTTACATGAATTTACTGGAAGAAAAGGAGCGTGCTCGCATTAAGGAAGCCTCGCAACTCGGCAATATCCGCATCATTGATCTTGCCAAGCGCCCGAAGACCCCGGTTTCTCCAAACAAAATGTTGAACTTCATAATCGCCGGTTTGTTGAGCGTGGTTCTGTGGGTTGGTTTCATTCTCTTCACGGAAGTTTTGCGCAGCGCCCGCGTCGTGACTCCGCAAGATTTAGAAGATATGATCGGGGCCCCGGTTCTTGCCGCCTTGCCGGAAATCAAGCGTGATTTCGATAAATATAGCAAGGCCGCCACGCCATACATTGCAACAGCGCGGAACGGCGCTTCGATGGAGCGCGTCATGCTCGCTGGAGAAGTTCAAAAGCTTTATTATAAACTCCGACAGGAATTGGCGTGGCCCGCTACGGTCGTTCTTACAAGCTCGACGCCAGACGAAGGAAAATCGAGCATCGCACGAATGCTGGCGACGACTTGCGCCCAGCTTGGTGAAAAAACGTTGCTCATCGACGCCGACCTCCGCCGCCCCACGCAGCACGCATTCTTCGATATTCGCAAAGCGCCGGGTTTGACCGAGTTTTTTGCCAATATCGATCTCGCGGGAGCGGCGATGTTACCCGGCGCTAACGAACTGCGCCCCAGAGCGACGACTGGCGTGACAATGCTCGGCATGCCGCCGGAAGAAAAAAAGAAACGTGAAAACGTCAGTGTGTCACGCCAGTTTGTGCAGCGAGAATTGGCCAAAGTGCTCGTGCAAACCCGTGTGGATAATCTCAAACTCATTCCGGCTGGGCGTTCGACGGTGAACCCTCTGCGTATTTGGTCTTCAAAAGCCTGGCCGCAAATATTCAGCTACTTCAAGTCAATTGCTGACGTTGTGATTCTCGATACTCCGCCGTTAATCGGTCTGCTCGATACGGCGTTTATTTCCAACCATTCCGATGCGGTGCTCTTTTGTAACGCTTCGGGCAAAATCGACAAAAAGACGCTGAATTATACTTTGCAAACTTTCAAATCGACGGTGCAGGATTCGGATCAACGCTTGTTCGCGTCCGTCCTGAATCGTGTCGATAAAAAGCAATTTCAGAATTACTACAGCTACTACAATTCGAAAGAATACGCTTAAACAAAACATAAATTCGCGAGGAGGCGGATCATGAAACGATTTTTAGCAAAACTTTTTCCACTGCTGTTGGTCGCCGCGTTAGGCGCTGAAAACGGATTTGCGCAGGATAATTTGACAGCGTCCGTCACCGCTGACAACGACATGCCGTCGCGGTTTAAAATCGGCGATGACAATGAGCTTTTGCTGCCTGTTAATATTCTCGGCCTGGTCAACAAGCCGGGACAATATATGATTCCTTTTCGGACGGACTTGATTACGCTGGTTGCTTACGCAGGCGGATTTAAGGAAGGCGCGAAGATCACGAACGTCAAAGTCGTGCGCACTTTCACGGCGAAAAAAGGCGGAACTCCCCAGTCCAAAATTATCAAGGTTGACCTGAAAAAGTTCTTTAAAACAGGCAACCGCAAGCTGATTCCTCAACTGCTGCCGGACGATACGGTGGTGATTACAGGCACGAAATCACGCTCAGTCGCCAAGTTCTTCGACGTATTTTCCAGAGCCGTTTTGGTCGCGCAATTTTACTTCTACATCAACGAAGCAAAAAGAAATTAGCTCAGTCTGAGCGGGTAAGGAATTCCGCTCTCAGATTTATTCCGGGGTTCTCTGAAAAGTTCACAACACTGCTGAGAGGACGCCATGATTCAGTTCACAGAACCCCCAGAATTATTGTACAAAAAAGGTCGTTTCACACACGGCGGAACGACAACAAATCACCGCAAAAAATCAATTCAAAATCATGACCGCAACTTTGAAGACACCTGGACCTCAACCGGCTTTAATCATCGCCGCAGACACGTTTCGTTTTTGGCGAGAATTGCTCGCGCTCAAAATTCAAAACGTGCAAAGTTTTCGCGGTCAATTTCTCGCGGGAAGCGCGCTTTGGACTTGGCTTTGGGCGCGGTCATCCTGGCCGTTTCCGCACCGACGTTTTTGCTGACCGTTGTCCTGATCAAGCTTGTTTCGCCCGGCCCTGTTTTCTTCAAACAACAAAGAATTGGCTATCGCGGCAAACCGTTCACGCTCTGGAAGTTTCGCACAATGCATCAGAATGCGACCACAAAAAATCACGAGGCTCACGTAAAAGCGCTGATGAAAAGCGGCAAGCCAATGACAAAACTCGATACGAAAGATGCGCGAATCATTCCATTTGGAAACATCCTGCGTCAAACCGGAATCGATGAATTGCCGCAATTGATCAACGTTTTGAAAGGCGAGATGAGCCTGGTGGGGCCGCGCCCATGCCTGGCCGGCGAAGCGGAACTCTTCAACTACGCTGAACGCGAGCGCTTTAACGCATTGCCGGGAATGACGGGGCTTTGGCAGGTCAGCGGCAAAAACAAACTGACTTTTTCTGAAATGATCGAGATGGACGTTGAGTACGCGCGCAACGCTTCAATCATTCTTGATCTCGCCATTATGCTGCGAACAATCCCTGCGATTTTGGGGCTGGTCGCTGATTATTGGAAAATGAAACAACCCCAGAATAAATCAATCACCAGCTCGCACAAGGCGGCCAGGACGGCTGCCTGAGCGGTGATTTAACCAGGAAGGTTTAATTTGAAAAATATGTAAATACCACACAGACTGGACGGGAAAATGAGATTTATCAATCCGCTTGAACAAAAAAACTGGAATGAAACGCTGTTAGACAGCGGCGTGAATTCGTTTTTCTACACGCAAGCCTGGGCGCGCGTTTTAAGCGAAACGTACGGCTACCGCCCGAATTACTTAATAGAGACGGAACATAATAAATTCCAAACGCTGATTCCCTTGATGGAAGTGAAGAGTTTGTTAACCGGCAAACGAGCGGCGTCTCTGCCCTTTACCGATGTTTGTTCAGCCCATTTTTCAGAACCGGCATACAGCGTCGAAGCGTTGCACTTGCTTCGCGAAACCGGCGCGCAACGCGGTTGGAAATATGTCGAATTTCGTGATGCTGAGAGCGTGTTACGGAAACCTTCCGGGGGGAAATATTACCTACATCAACTTGATCTTTCTTCATCTGCGGAAAAATTGTTCGCCGCATTCCGAAACAACATGCGCCGCAATATTCGCAAAGCTGAAAAGCTCGACCTTGCGATTGACAGCGGTGATAGCGTTGAAATGGTGGAACAATACTTTAAGATGCATTGCTTGACCCGAAAAAAACATGGCGTACCGCCGCAATCAATCGCGTTTTTTCGCAACATCCACACTCACATTATTAAACCGGGGCTCGGGTTTGTCACCATCGCATACCATAAAAACGAGCCTGTCGCCGGCGCCGTCTTTTTCCACTTTGCGGACAGGGCTATTTACAAATTCGCTGCGTCAAACCCTGCTTTCTCACACCTCAAAGCCAACAATCTGCTGATCTGGCAAGCGATCCGGCAATTGCAAAATCTGGACATGAAATCTCTGAACTTTGGGCGCACGGACGTTTCAAACAAAGGACTGCGGCATTTCAAGTTGGGCTGGGGCGCAGAAGAAAGCGTGATAGGCTACTATCGTGAAAATCTGTTAAGTAAACCGCAAGCGGCAACGACAAAACAGAGTGGCGAGAACGTTTTTACCAAAATTTTTCGCGGCTTGCCGATCCCGGCTTTGAAGGTTGTCGGACGTTTAGCATATCCACACATGGGTTGATGAAAATGAACCAGAGCACACTCAGAAAAATGTATTACGCGGCCAAGCCCGTTATGCCGCGCAGCTTACAACTCGCGCTCAGAAGGCAATGGATCGCCAAGCGTACGCCAATGTTTGAGCAAGTTTGGCCGATCGATCCCAGCACAGTGAAAAGCAGACCCTACAACTGGCGCGGTTGGCCGCAAGGCAAGCAATTCGCATTTGTACTGACCCACGACGTTGAACTTCAGGGCGGACATGACAAGTGTTTGCAACTGCTCCGCCTCGAAGAAGAGCTTGGTTTTCGCTCCAGTTTTAATTTTGTCCCAGAGCGCTACAACGTAAGCCCGTTGTTGCGCAAGCAGATAGCAGAGAGCGGTTTTGAAGTCGGCGTTCACGGCCTGAACCATGACGGCAAACTCTACGCTTCGCAGCAGGTTTTCGAAAAGCGCGCGGCCAAAATCAACGGCTATTTGCGCGATTGGGACGCCGTCGGCTTTCGCTCCCCCGCCATGCACCACAATCTTGAATGGCTAAGAAAACTCAATGTTCTCTACGACGCTTCGACGTTTGACGTTGATCCGTTCGAGCCGCAATCCGACGGCGTCGGCGCCATTTTCCCTTTCAAGGTTGGCGGAGATTCGGGGTATATCGAAATGCCTTACACGCTGCCGCAGGATTTTACTCTGTTTATTCTGCTTGGCGAAAAAAACGCATCAATTTGGAAGAAAAAACTCGATTGGCTGGCTGAGAACGGCGGAATGGCGCTGGTGAACGTGCATCCCGACTACCTCAATTTTGGCGACTCGCCGATGAAGCGCGAAGAATTCCCGGTAGAAATCTATCACGAGTTTTTGACTTATGTAAAAACTGAATATGCCGGCGCTTACTGGCACGCCTTGCCGCGCGAAACGGCGACTTTTTGGAAAGAGCGCCGCACAGCGAATAAACGACAATTGGCGGCCTAATACGTGAAACCCTGACAGGACTCCATGCCCTGTCAGGGTTAGGTCAAGAACTTAACCCCAGCGAGGAAAAGATGATTGAACAAGCTGTAAAAATCGACGCCGTCGAGAAAAACGGTTCTCTCAGTAATGCCGCCGCTTCCGGTGTGGAGCGGTGCAGGAATCTCCCTTATCGCATCTTTGAACAAGAATTTCTCAAGCCAAACAAACCGGTCATTTTTGAAGACGCCATCGATCATTGGGCGGCTTTGGGTAAGTGGACTCCGGAATTTTTCAGAGAAAACTACCAGCATATGAATATCGGCATAAACAATTTGACGATGGGAGAATTCATCGACGAAGTGCTCGCTTCTCCAGCGACGCAACCGGAAAACCTGCCCTATTTTCGCAATGCGGCGATTCGGGAATGGTTTCCTGAATTGCAAAAAGACGTTGATCCGTTGCCGGTCTTCATGCAGCCAAATTGGTTCAACAATCGTCTCATTCCGGCGCGCATTCGCGAAGGCCGCACCGATCTTTTCATTGGCGGCGTCGGCAGCAAGTTTCCCTACTTGCATTGGGACAACTATCACGGCTACGCGTTTCTTTTCCAAATTTACGGCGAAAAGGAATACATTATTTTCCCGCCTGATCAGGGGCCGTTGCTTTATCCGAAAAAGAACGCCCGCAACGTCGCTAACGTTTCGACAATCCCGGATATTGAAAACGCGGATTACGATAAATTTCCGCTTTTCCTGAAAGCAACGCCGATCCGCTGCACGTTGAAAGCTGGTGAAGGCATGTTCATGCCGGCGGGCTGGTGGCACACGGCAAAAATGCTTTCGCCGTCGATCACGGTTAGCTCGAACACCGCAAACGCCTGGAATTGGGACGCTTTGAAAAAAGACCATTTTGCCGTTTTTCCGAAGAATCCGCTCAAGGCTTTGCTCGGACACGCTTTTCTGTCAACGATCCAGGCTATTGAATCAAGCAAAGACAAACTTTATAGAAACCGCAGGCTGTACGCATCATGAAACACGCCATCGTCATCGGTTGTCACGTCAGCGGTCTCGGCGTCGTTCGCGCTTTGGGGCGTATGGGCGTGCCGGTTGTCGCCGTCTCTTACGAAAGCAGCGATATTGCGCAGCATTCTCGTTACGTCAGCGAAGCCGTGCAAGCGCCGCACCCGACCAATGAGCGCGACGCCTTTGTTCGTTTTCTGCTCGAGAATGCACATCACTGGCCGGAAGCCGTTTTGTTTGACACGGATGATCACGCCGCGGTTGCGATTTCACAAAACAAAGCGACGCTCGCCAAACACTACAAAATCGCCGCTGAGGACTGGGACAAAATGCGGCTTTTCATCGAAAAACGTGAGACCTACCGGCTGGCGGAAAAATGCGGCGTACCTTTCCCCAAGAGCTGGCGTCCGTGCTCAATCGTCGAGCTTCGCAGAATCAAAGACGCGCTTTCTTTTCCCTGTATTCTCAAGCCGGTTGAAGGGCATCTCTTCAAAAAGGCTTTTAACGCCAAGGTTTTCCAGGCGAATAATTTTGAAGAGTGTGAGCGCAAATTTGCTCTTTGCCTGGAAGCGGGCGTCGAAGTCATCGTGCAAGAAATCATTCCCGGCGACGATGATGCAATTTATAAAATGCTGACTTACGTCAATTCACGCGGCGAAATGTCGAACAGTTTTTTTTACCGAAAATTACGCCAGAATCCGCCGCAATTTGGCGTCATGCGCGTGGGTGTGAGCGAGCCTCGCAATCCGGAAGTCGAACTCTTGTCGAAACGACTTTTGAAGGCCGCTGGTTTACAAGGCTTGTGCAACGTTGAATTCAAAAAGGACGCGCGCGACGGTAAGCTCAAGCTCATCGAAGTCAATGTACGCGCCAACCGCACCAATCTGCTGGCTACGACTTGCGGCGCAAATTTCCCTTGGATGATCTATCTCGATCTGGCCGAAAAAACAGAAGTTACGGTCAAAAATTACAAAGCCGGCGTGTACTGGATCGAATTCTATGCGGATCTTTTTAACGCGCTTCTTCGTCGCCGTCGCGACCAAAACGCCTGGCGCGACTATTTCACGCCATACTTGGCAAACAACAAGATTTTTGCCGTTTTGGCCGGTGACGACATGAAGCCGTTCTTGAAAGAGACTTTGGCGCTGCCGCACATCTTTTGGAGAAACGCGCGCCCTGTTTTGGTAAAACTGACGGCAAGAATTAGAAGCTTTTTCGCCCCTCGAAGAAATGCTGAAAAGACTTTTCCATTAGACCATACTTTAACTCGAAAAGCCTAACTCAAGGTTGTTATAATGAAAAGAGTATTGATGACGACATTTTCCTACTATCCTCGCGACCCGCGCGTGGTGCGGGAAGCTCGCGCACTGGTTGACGCGGGGATGCACGTTGACGTGATCTGCCTGCGCGACCCGGGAATGCTGAAAAAGGTGAACCTTGACGGCGTAAACGTTTTTCGCGTTGATTTAGAGCGAAAGCGCGCTGGGAAACTGCGCTATATTTGGCAATATTTCCGATTCTTTTTGAAAAGTTTTCGGATAACGACCGCTCGCCATTTACGCAATCGCTATGATCTTATTCACGTTCACAACATGCCGGATTTTCTGGTGTTTTCAGCGATTCTTCCAAAACTGACCGGCGCCAAAATCGTGCTCGATTTGCATGACCCGACGCCGGAAATCTTTATGACAAAGTTCGGCGTCGATGAAAAGCATTGGTTCATTCGCACCCTGCGCATGATTGAGAAGCTGAGCATTCGGTTCGCGAATCTTGTACTCACGCCAAACATCGCCTTTCGTGACATATTTGTTTCTCGCGGCTGCCCCGAAGAAAAGCTCAGAATCGTGATGAACTCTCCGTTAGAAACAGTCTTTCACCCCGGCCTATTAGATACAGAACGCGAAAACCCAGACGATTTTGTGCTTATGTATCACGGCGGGTTGCTCGAACGGAGCGGCGTCGATCTCGCCGTGCGCGCCGTTCACGAGCTGCGCAATGAAATCCCGAGCCTGGTTTTTCATATTTACGGTTCCGGCGAAATGAGCGGACGTCTACTCAAACTTATTGACGAGCTTGAACTCCACAGCCACGTTATTTTCCACTCGCGCGTTCCTTTGCAAGACATCGCAAGACAAATTTCAACGGTGGATGTTGGAATTATTCCGAATCGCATGTCGCCGTTCACGAATCTCAATTTTCCGACAAGAATCTTCGAATATTTAGCGCTCGACAAGCCTGTCATTGCTCCAAAAACGCGCGGCGTTCAGGACTACTTTGGCGAAAGCGGCATGAATTATTTTACCGCCGGCGATGTGGAAAGCCTCAAACAAGCCATTCGCAGCCTTTACCTGCAATCCGGCAACGCGGCTGAGATTCATCGCCATGCTCGCGACGTTTATCAGCAGCACAGGTGGTCGATTGAAAAGCGGCGTTTCGTTTATGCGATCAACAGCCTGATCCACGGCGGGCCGGATTCCACTTTGCCCGGCAACGAACCGCAGAACGGCGGCCCCCGACGTTTTACAATTGAAACGGAAATCATCGACCGCACCGCCTGGGCGTGCACGCAGGAGTCTGTTTCCGCATGAAGGCCCTTTTGCAAAAAAAGCTGTTTTCCCGATTCGGCGCGGCGTTGTTCGACCAGATGATTTTGGCGGCTGCAAATTTTGCCGTCGCGATCCTTTTGATCAAAACGGTGACCAAGGAAGCGTTCGGCTTGTACGCCGTCATTTTCCCGATTTCGCTGTTCTTGATTTCGCTGCAAAATGCGCTGATCAACTCGCCGATGACGGTTTTGCTAACGGAGAAAAACGACGCTGATCGCGAAAAGTATCTGGCGGGATTGTTCTGGGGCCAAGTTCGCTCAATCACGCCGATCATGGGCGTTGCGGCCTTGATTTTAGCGCTGCTTATGATTTTGGGCGCGCCGCAAGATATTGTTTATGCAGGCTTAAGCGTATGCGCCGCCGCAATCGGCTTACTATTGCGTGAATTTCTGCGCGCCCTCTATTTCGCCGAGGAAAAGCCGGGCAAAGTCTTGCGCATGGACGTTATTTATTTGACGCTGTTTTTTGGACTGTTGTTCGGCTTGCACCAAACGCTCGGCGTGTCCGTCCCCGGCGTTTTTGGCGCGATGGGTTTAAGCGCCTTGCTCGTCACCGTTTTCGAAGCGGGACGGCTCTCCTGGCTGCGGCAAAAAGGCGATTTCCGTCGCGGTTTTTTGGAAAATTGGGGACACGGCAGGTGGGCGCTGCTCGGCGTTTGCGTCACTCACGTGCAATCCTATAGTTTTCTTTACTTAATTGGCGCGATGCTCGGCAGCGTCATCGTTGCGGATATTGCCGCAGCGCGCGTGCTGATGCGGCCGGTCGCACTTATCAACGCAGGTTGGGGAAAAGTAGCCACGCCTCGCGGCGCGCGTCTGCGGCAGGAAGGCAAAATTCGGAAATTATTCAGAGAGCAGATTGGCGTGACGGCGATGATTGTCGCGGGAATTGTGGTTTATACGCTGCTTGTTTTGGCGGCTGAGAGCGTTCTGCTCACCAACGTGCTCTCGGACAAATACGCCGAAGCGTTCCAATACATTCCTTTGCTCGGATTAATCGCAATGTTCAGCTTCGTCTCACTCAACGCCAGCTACGCCTTGCGCGCTTGCAAGCGCTTCGACGTGGTCTCAAAGGCGGGCGTTGTGACGATGACCTTAACGATTGTTTTATCGCTGATTTTGATTCCGATTTTGGGAGCGAAAGGCGCGCTGGTTGCGCTGCTTGCAGGCGAGCTTGCGCTTTCAGCAGGCTTGTGGCGGGCTCTGGCCAGAGAAACGCAAACGGTTCAAAAACAAGATTCTTCTCAAATGCTTTACCAGGTTGGGTGATGATGGAAGCAAGAAACAAAAAATCCGTCTGCATGATCGTGCAGCATTATTACAGCACCGACGGGCGCGTGCGCCGAGAAGCAGAAGCGCTGGTGCAAAACGGGTTCGCGGTTGACATAATCGCTTTGCGTGAACCAGATCGCGAAAAACGCTATGTGTTGAATGGCGTCGAAGTGCATCAAATCGATTTGAAGAAACGTCGCGGCGGGGTCGTGCGCTACGTTTTTGAATACGCCGCGTACCTGGTTGCCAGTTTTGTGCGCTTGACGCGTTTGGATTGGCGGAAAAACTATGCTGTGATTCAGGTTCACAACATGCCCAATTTTTTGGTCTTCGCGACGGCGCTGGCCAAGCGGCGCGGCGCGAAAATCGTGCTGGACGTTCACGATCCGTTTCCGGAATTGTTCATTACCAAGCTCGGCGCACGTCCAGGCGGCTGGATTTACAAATTGCTGAAATTTGAAGAACGTTGCAGCGCGCGATTCGCCCACAAAGTCATGGCGACAACGGTGCAAAGCCGTGAAGCGCTCGCCGAAAACGGCGTGGCGAGTGATAACATTTCAGTGATTATGAATTTGCCGGATCGGGCGATTTTTAATCGCGAGCGTTGTGAAGCGCCGGCGAAAAAAGCGGACGATCCGTTCGTGCTGCTCTTCCACGGCACAATCACTGCGCGAAACGGCCTGGGAAATGTCGTTCGTGCGCTGCCGGCAATTCGCAAACGTGTCCCCAACGCCCTTTTTCGCGTGATCGGCGAGGGTGAATTTATGGATGACTTGCGCGAGTTCGTCGATGCTCAAAACCTCTCTGAATCCGTTGAGATTCGTGATCTTGTGCCCATCACACAAATCCCGCAGGAAATCGTCAACGCCGACACCGTGATTTGGCTGCCGGAGCGCGACGATTTCATCGACCTTGTGATGTCCACCAAAACTATCGAAAGCCTGATTATGGGAACGCCGGTGATTACGACCAAAACGCGTTGCCATGCGCACTACTTCGACTCGGGCGAGATCGAGTTTGTCGAGCCGACCGGCTTTGAGCAGATCGCGGAGACGGTAGAGCGATTGTTCGAATTGCGTGAAGCACAAAGAATTCCCCCCTTCAAAGAGGAAATGACTCGTCGCCCAGCGACGGCGCAAAAAGTCCTTCAAAAATTCGATTGGGAAAAAGACAAGGCCGCTTACTGCAAGCTCATTTCAACCTTGGCGACAAGCGCGGGCGCAGCTTCGACAAGGCTCATTAGGAAAACTTTTTCTATTAAACCAATAACCAGCCAACAATTAGAAACAAACAGTCAATAGCCAAAAAGGAGATCGAAATGTCACATAAATACGCTGTCGTTACGCCGGTAAAAGACGAAGAGAATTTCTTTCCTAAAACCGTCGCGTCCATGCTCAAGCAAGAAACCAAGCCGGAAAAATGGATCATCGTTAATGACGGTTCAACTGACCGGACGGGCGAAATTATTCGCGAGCTGGAGAAAGAGCATTCCTGGATTGTCGGGCTGCACAAATCCCCGACGCGCGAGCGTAAGCCCGGCGGTGAATTCGTGCTTAACGAAGGGATCGCCATGCTGAATATCGATGACTATGATTTCATCGTGCGCATGGACGGCGACCTTTCATTTGACGGCGATTATTTCAAGAAGCTGTTCGAAGAGTTTGACAAAAACCCAAAATTGGGGTTGGCCAGCGGCGTTTGCTTTGCGCCCAACGGCGATGAATTGATCGAAGAAAAGCACCCGCGCTTTCACACGCGCGGCCCCTCGAAAACTTACCGCAGCGTTTGTTTTAAGCAGCTCGGCGGTCTAAAGAGCAATCTTGGTTGGGACACAGTTGACGAAGTCAAGCTCAACATGCTCGGGTGGCAAACCTACAGTTTTCCCGAACTGAAAATCGTTCATTTGCGCAAAACGCAGACCGCCTCAGGTACGCTTAACGGCTTTAAAAATCGTGGTTTAGCATGTTATTACGCAGGCTATCATCCGCTGTTTTTGCTAGCTCGCGCCGCCAAGCTCTCTTTCAGCAAACCATACTTTTTCGCCGGAGTTGCGACGCTTTACGGTTACATCTCAGGGTTCCTCAAGAAGCTTCCCCGCGTCGATGATTTGAAGCTAATCGCCTACACCCAAGAACAACAGCTCAACAGATTGTTGGGAAAACAGACGATTTGGCGATGAACGTTTTGGCTAAATTAGCGGATCGCGGCAAGAACCGGGGCGGAAGTTATCGCAAGTATTTTAAGAAACGGCAGGGTGGAAAATGCTGATTTCAATTTGTATCGCAACACACAAACGTCCCTCAGGGTTGGCAAAATTGCTAGGCAGCATTGAAAAACAACAACTGCCGAACGACGTTGAACTGGAAATTATCGTAATCGACAATGACGCCGAACAAAGCGGCGCGCCGGTCATTGGCGCATTTCAACAAAAGAGCGCGCTGCGTTGCTCCTACGCTTGCGAGCCTGTCAAGAACATCAGCTTGGCCAGAAACGCCGCCGTTCGAGTTGCGCGCGGCAAGTTCATTTTTTTTATCGATGATGATGAGGTCGCCGCTCCTGACTGCATCGCAAAACTACTGCATACTATGCGGAACTGCAAAGCGGACGGCGTATTTGGGCGGGTTGCGGCATGTTTCCACAAAGACACGCCGGAGTGGATTCGTCGAGGATCGTTTTTTCACGCGGCCTTTGCCAAAATCAAAACCGGCGCACCAGCCACTACAACCTGGAGCGGGAATTGTTTGATTCGGACGGATTTGTTGAAGAATCACAGTCCTTCCACAGTCGTTACCGGTCATGAAGAATCTGTTTATTTTTCCGGCCCTTTCGATCCGGCTTATGGCGTCACAGGCGGCGGCGATTCACACCTTTTTGGAGAATTGATGCAAGCAGGCGCAAAATTCGTTTACTGCTATGAAGCCGTCGCCTACGAAGACATTCCTCCTGATCGCACGAATGCGACCTATCTGCTAAAACGCTATTTGCGAACCGGGAATTGCTACACGAGACGCTTGCTGGAACGCGCCCGCAAAGCGCGAGTTCGGCTTGGCGCGATTGCTTTGCTGAAAGCCGTTGTTTATTGTCTCGCGGCGATTGTGCTGGCGGCCTTGTCGATAGGCAGCAGAACTTATTTCATGCACTGGCTGACGAAGTTGGCTTCGAATGTTGGCCATTTTATGGCGGTTTTTCGGTGGCACTATCAAGAGTATCGCACCTAAGAGTGCATTTGGAAAGTCCCTGCCTTGTCATTCCGTAGGAATCTTTTTGAGTCGCGAGGCATGAACGTTCCCACAATTTTTGCGGAAAAGCCTAAAAAAGATGCTTACAGCATGACAATTTTGGACTTTCCAAATACGCTCTAAACGAATTGAAATGTGGATGTAGGGGCCGTCCAGAACGCAAAATTTGCGGAGTGACACACATCTCTTCTTGTCGTAGGGGTTCAAGATCTTGAACCCCTACACGTGGTACGTCTGTCATTCAGAGATCATGTTTTTGGACAACCCTCTACACAACCAACAATAGATGGTTCAATATTCTCTTAACAAACCGCTCTTCAATTTCAGCGGGCTCGATGCGAAAACGCTCTCAAGAATCGTTTTCACGGTCTTTACGTTTTTTATTTTTTTCGGAACGAGCACGCCGTTCGGCGATGACATTCGGGACGTCGACGATATAAGTTCTTCCAATATCGTCAGTCAACTCATCTACCTCCCAATCTATGCAATTTCTCTCTTTCTACTCTATCGGAAGCGCCGGAGAGTGGTGCAATTTATCAAAGAAGAAAAATTCTTTACGCTGCTAATCGCCTGGTGTTTTTTGAGCGTATTATGGTCGGATTATTCATTCGTTACATTCAAACGCTGGATGAAATTGTTCGGTTCGTCCGCCGCTTGCCTCGCGTTCCTTTTGCATTTGGACTCCGTTGATGAAGCGCTCAAGTATTTCAAAATAATTCTCGGAATCTATATTCCGCTGACGCTGATTTCCGTGGCCGTCGTTCCGGAAGCGATTCAATGGGAGTTTCCGGCGTGGCGAGGCTTGGCTCCTCATAAAAATCACTTGGGGCAAATTTCCCTTTTGAGCGTGATCGTTTGGGCCTCAGCTTTCAAACGAGATGTCGGCTTTCGTGCAAAATGTATTTCTGGGGCCTACCTCGCGGCTTCGATTGTTATTTTGATTGGCGCCCAGAGCAGCACATCGTTGATCGTTTTTCTTTTTATCACCGCTTTGTTTGCGTTATTGGCCACCGAAAAACTTTTTTCACCGCCAGGAATGGGGCGTTATTTTTCCGTGCTCCTCGCAAGCTGTTTCGCTTTTGCCTATTTGATGATTCAGATGTTTTATCCCGAAACGTTTGAGATGATTTTGGGACAGTTCGGCAAAGACGCGACGTTTACGGGGCGCACCGAGTTGTGGGCGGAAGTGCTTGACGAAGCATTTGCCCATCCTCTGGTTGGCGCCGGATTCGGCGGGTTTTGGGTCGTTGGGAATCCGCCGGTTATGTCGCTTTATGAAGACCCGCGTTTTATTTGGCTCCCAAATCAGGCGCACTCCGGTTACATTGATTTTTTAAATGAAACCGGCATAGTCGGCGTCATTTTGCTAATCGGCATGATTCTGACATTTTTCGTGAAGCTGCGTCATTATCCAGGGGCGTTTGCCTGGAAATGGTTTTTTGTCAGCGCGCTGATTTTGAATGTTCAGGAAACTTGTCTTTTTCTCGATAATCCCGCTACAGGGATCATGTATGTTTTTGCCTACCTTATTCTTATCGTTTCCCTCGTTCAGAACAAACCGTTGCTCCAGCAGCGCGAAACCGTCGGAATTTTTTCTCCGCAACCAATCAAGAGTTGATTAATTCGCGCGGTTTGTTAAACTATACGTTTCCAAAATTTCAAGCATTTCACGAGCAAGCAGAGATTACGGGCGGAGAAAGTCCAGTTTTTTTACCGCCTTTAGCTGACAGACGGCAATTTCACGTATCAGCTAGCAACGTCTTGCGATAATGACCTTTAGCATGGGACGAGATTCATGAGCGTGTCAGAAACTTCCGCGCCTTCCAATTTCATTCGGCAAAAGATAGAAGAAGATATTCGGGTAGACAAAAACGACGGCGCCGTCGTCACCAGATTCCCGCCGGAGCCCAACGGGTACTTGCACATCGGTCATGCAAAATCGATTTGTCTGAATTTCGGCTTGGCGCGCGATTACAAAGGGCGTTGCCACTTGCGATTTGATGACACCAACCCGGAGAAAGAAGAAACCGAATACGTCGATTCCATCATGAACGACGTGCATTGGCTTGGTTTTGATTGGGGCGAGCATCTCTACTACGCCTCCGATTATTTTGACAGATTGTACGAACTGGCAATCCTGCTTATCAAGAAAGGCAAGGCGTACGTCGATAGTCTGAGCGCCGAAGAAATTCGCGCGCATCGCGGAACGTTGAAAGAGCCGGGAAAAAACAGTCCCTACCGCGATCGCGCGCCGGAAGAAAGCCTCGATCTTTTTGAGCGCATGAAAAACGGCGAGTTCGAGGAAGGCGCGCATGTTTTGCGGGCAAAAATTGACATGGCTTCCCCGCACATTACGCTTCGCGATCCCGTGCTTTACCGCATCCGAAAGATGGCGCATCACCGAACCGGCGACAAGTGGAACATTTATCCGATGTATGACTTTGCGCACGGCTATTCTGATGCTTTTGAAACGGTGACGCACTCTATTTGCACGCTCGAATTTGAGAATCATCGACCGCTTTATGATTGGCTGATAGCTTCAGCCGATCTTGAGCATCATCCGCAACAAATCGAATTCGCCCGGCTCAATTTGGCTTATACCATCACCAGCAAGCGCAAATTATTGGAGTTGGTGCAAAACAATTTTGTGAACGGTTGGGACGATCCGCGAATGCCAACGATTGCCGGGATTCGGCGACGAGGTTATACGCCTGAGTCGATCCGCGACTTTTGTGAACGTATTGGCGTGGCCAAGGCGGACAGTTTAGTCGATATGGCCATGCTCGAGCACGCGGTTCGAGAAGATTTAAACAAACGCGCGCCAAGAGTCATGGCCGTTTTGAATCCTTTAAAGGTTGTGATTGAAAATTATCCGGAAGGGCATTCTGAAGAACTGGATGCGAAAAACAATCCTGAAGATCCGGAAGCAGGGACGCGCAAATTGCCTTTTTCCCGGACGCTCTATATTGAGCGTGATGATTTTCGCGAAGAAGCGCCCAAAAAATTTTTCCGAATGACGCCCGGGCGCGAAGTCCGGCTAAAATTTGCTTACTACGTGAAGTGTGAACGTGCTATTAAAGACGAAAAGACGGGTGAGATTGTTGAGATTCGCTGCACGTACGATCCTGCGACGAAGGGCGGTTGGTCAAAAGACGGGCGCAAGGTTAAAGGCACGCTGCACTGGGTCTCCGCCGAACACGCAGTCACGGCGGAAGTGAGACTCTACGACCGTCTTTTTACCGTGCCTTCGCCAACTTCAGAGAAAGGGAAGGACTACAAGGAATTTCTCAATCCCGATTCGCTGGAAGTTATTGAAAATGTTCTGGTTGAGCCCGGCTTGAAGAATGCGGAGATTGGTCATCGCGTTCAGTTTGAGCGCACCGGCTATTTTTCCGTAGACCCGGATTCTTCGTCAGAAAAGCCTGTTTTTAATCGGATTACAGCGTTAAGAGATTCATGGGCGAAATTAGAACAAAAATCGTCATGATGAACCATGCAAAACGAAGGGAAAATTTATGCGCGGTGCAGGCGGATCGGATGGGGGCGTAGGTCGATTTTTCATCGGATTGATTATGCTCATCGCGGGAGGCTATCTCTTCCTCAATGCGATCCATGTAACGAACAGGTTTAGCCTCGGCTTCGGACTTTACAGCTTCGGAGGCTTCAGGCTGACGACCGGCATGGTGCTCATTCCATTTATATTTGGCGTCGGAATTATTTTTTACAATTCCAAGAACTGGTTGGGATGGTTGCTAACGGTAGGGAGTTTGGTGATGCTTGGCTTTGGCGTCATCTCAAGCATAAGTTTTCGCATGCGCCCAATGTCAGCGTTTGAACTGCTGACGATTTTGGTTTTAGTCGCAGGTGGAGCCGGCATTTTTCTCAGCTCTCTTCGAAAGCTTGGCTAGGGAGAGTGTTCGCAGTCTGAGCGTTTCACTACCTGACACTTTTTGTATAGGCTTCTAAAGCTGGCGAAAAAGGCCGGATTTGTCATGCTGAAAGCATCTTTTTTGATCGAACCCTTGAACTTTTGAGCATGATCTGTACTGGGCGATAACAAAGATTCCTGCAGAATGACAAAACGAGGCCTTTAGGCGGCTCGAAAATGCAGTTTACAAAAAAGTGTCAGGTAGAGAGCTGAGCGTACGTCTTTCCTGCACAGAACCATCAAAATTTGTGCGCGAGAAAGGTTGGCGAACTGTTTCAAGTTCCCCGGATGCTAAAACTGAAAGATCCTTTTCAACGCTCTTTTTACCTTCCTTGGCAGACTGCTGAAAAAGATTGTTCCCATTGCTACAACCGCCGAAACAATGAGAAAAATCATAAATACGAATTCAAGTTCAGGACGATCCATAATCCCGCCCTCGTTTTGTACTACAAGTTTTTGACTGTTGGCTTTACTGGGCTTGCTTCCGCTTAACGTTCCGCCTCAACTGTCTTTTCAACCGACTATCTTGCGTTTTTGCAGAGAGTCAAATCAATTTCGAGCCCCTTATAAAATCCCTACAGTCATTGCTTAAATCTGCGGAAGCATTCTTTTTAAAGCCGCATTTTAGTTTTTCTTTCCTGAGATGCGGACAATCCGCCTTGTGCCAAATTCCAAAAACGTAGGGTAAATTGTCTTAATCGATTCATAGCGTGCGATGATTCGTTCGGAAAGTTGCTGCAATCTCTGTTCGTCTTCCGTTTCTGCAACTGCTACAATTACATCATCGTCATGAAGGCCGTGTAAACTTAGCTCAGGAATCTTATCGAGTTGTTTTCTCGTATCGTCGACGCCGTTTGGTTCGACCTGAAAAATCATGCTTGCAAGAAACATTGTTCCGTCTCCAGACTTTCGCGTTTTAGGGGTTCTTCAAGCAAGTGTTTTTTCAAAAAACACGCGTATCCTCATCTATTTCTCAAATGCGAATTACAAATTCGGTAGTTGAATTCGCAATTTTACTCTCTATTTTGTGATATTGCAATCCACATGCCCAACGATGGCTTTTCGTTTTTCGAAGCTTAACGATAAGAGTTAGGGGGAATTATCTCGATCTCAGTGTTGAAAGGAAGGAATTGGCAAGGTTGGGCCGCTCCACAACTCGATGGGAGGATTTCCTAAAGTTCACTCAGGGGCGCAATCGCTGTTTTTATCGAAGTTTGATCGCTGACATGCGTCCATGCAAAAACAACTTTGCCTAGGCTCAACGCCATTCTTGGGAATCCGCTGGATCGCGCTGCGCTGGATGCCGCAATAGTCTTTGAAGATAGCAGCGTCCCGTCCTTTTTGATGCGGCGAACGCGAATATCTGCGTCAACGTCTGTTTTTTCCAGCCAACAAACAAGAATATCGCCGTTAGGCAAAACCAGACTGGAGACGCGTCCCAACGGGTTGCCGTCGTCAACGCGAAGCGCTTCTCCAAAAGTCATCCCGGCGTTTTCCGAAGCGGACAGGTTTACGCGCGGCGTTTCTTGCGCCATTGTGAACCAGGCAATGGCGACTTTTTCCTCTTGCGTTGAAACAAACGGCCCGTTTACCGGGCAGGCTGCAATTTCCCATTGATCGTTGTGCAGGCTTTTCGCGGGTTCCCATTGTCCTCCGACAAATCGCCTCACCCAAATATCACGCACTTCGTTTTCCGAACGATCTCGATACGCGACGATGGCTCCATTTGGAATAATCCCGGCGCTGGTCTGGCAACAATCACAAACGCGCGGATCGATTTCAATTTCATGCTGTTTTTCGCCACTCGAATTTAAAATCGCAGCGCGAATCGTCATCGCACCTTCATCGTGTCCGCCGCCGGTGTTTCTGCCGTCCAGCCATGTCGCAAACAGTTGATTCTCTCCCCAGGGCAAGAGAGACGCGAAGCCGTGCTCGGTTTGAGTGCCGTCATCGTGCGGCACAATCGGAGCATTCCATGTTTCGCCGGCGTCTTCCGAAAAAGCGATGTTCACGTCATAAGCGTAAACGCCTTCTCCACTTTTCGCCAACCAATGCGCAGCCATACTGCCATTGTTGAGAATTTGCACGGATGGAAAATCGGCCCAATTCACGAACCAGTCATCCCCTTGTGCAATTCGCTTTGGTTCCGGCCATTGCTCGCCAGTGAGACTGCTGTATTTCAAAGCGACCGATTGTGAATCGACTTCTTCGATCCAACTCAGAAAAACCGTTCCGTCAGAAGCGATCGCCAGGTTCGGCTCTCCGCTAGAGCCCTGAGCGGGAGAAACGATTTCCTGAACGATATTTTTTCCAACATCCGTTGAAGGCGCGTTTTCGTTACAACCGGAAAAGAGAATGACTGCGCTTAAAGCGGCTATTGCGTTTTTGAAATGCATTGCTTTACACCCAAAGGATGTTCCGTTTTTCGAATATTTTCCCTGCTATTTGATGAGCAGCATTTTCCTGGTCAAAACATGATCTTGTGTAACCAGGCGATAGTAATAAATTCCTGAGGCCAGACGTGATCCGTCAAACGGCGTTTCGTAGCGTCCGCGCGGCAGGAAGTCGTCAATCAAGGTTGCGACTTCGCGGCCAAGCTGGTCGTATACTTTCAGCGTGACGTCAATGTCGTTGGGCAGGCTGAAGGCAATCGTCGTTCTCGGATTAAACGGGTTCGGGTAGTTTTGGAAAAGCTCATAAGTTTCAGGACCGCCTGTCGTTTCGGCGACGTTGGTGGTCATGTCTTTCGTTTTCAAACGCCAGACGTCCGACCAGTTGCCGTTGCCTACGCTGTTATTCGCCTGGACGCGCCAATAATAAAAAGTGTTCGGCTCAAGTTCTGTGACAATCAAAGCCGTATCGCCAATCGCTTCGAAAGTAAAAAGGACGTCCTCCGGTTCAAAGGCGCGCGCGCTTGCGATCTGCAAAACATAATCTTCGGCTGCTTTCGCCGTTCGCCACTGAAAATTTATATCCAGCGGCTGATCGCGAACAAAATTCAGAGGCGAAGCAAGCTGCGGAGTTACCGGGAATCCGGTCGTAAAAAAAGCGATTTCGGAAAAATCACTAACTCCCCCGGCGTTACTCGCATTGACGCGCCAATAGTACGTTTCTTGGCCTTCCATCCCGGAATACATTTCCGTCGTGTCCAGAACAGTTTCATTCGCGAAGAAAATGCCGGTTGAAAAAGTAATTTCCGTTGAAACTTCGATGCCAAAAGACGCAGCCTGGCCCGGATCATTCCATGAAAAAACAACGTCCGGCGAACCAAAAACAGAGCCTGGCGCAGGCATAGCCAAGGTCGGCGGCGTCGGGGCGTTGATATTTATGGTGTTGCTCATCGCGCTTTCGTTTGAATTGCCGTCAACCGCCGTAACAACGTAATGGTAGCCGTCGACAAGATTTTCGGGAACAGGCGGAAAACTGCGAGCAAATCCTTCAAGCGAGATGATGTTGCGCGGGTTGTCTAATTCTTCAGGCGAGAAATCAGACTTGTCAAAACGATAAACTACGTACTTGTGCGCGCTGTCTCCGGCTGAGGCTATTGGCGGCGCATCCCAAGTCAGGCCAAAAAGACCGTTCTCCTCGAGACGCTCATAACGTAGATTCATTGGCTCCGACGGCGGGTCTTGTTCTTGCCAGTCCATTGACGGCGTGACGGCCAAAGTGCTGTGGAAATCATCCTGCAATAAATCGGTAAAGCCGTTGGGGTTTTCAAAAAAGTTGGTCGCCCGGAAAAATATGCTGCCGTCAACGTCCGGATTGTCTCTGTTGAGAATAATTTGGTTTTTGATCTCAAAGCTGGGCCAGTCGCCGGCGCGATAAGCCGCTTGGCCGACATACAAATGACGGGAAAAAGCCTGTGACGCCCACCACGGCTGCAACTTGCCGTAATCCTGCCCGCCGCCAAAAGGCCAGTAAAGTTGCGGGGCCACATAATCAACCGTCCTTGCGTCCAGCCACGCCACGGCGTCGCCGTAAATCACGTTGTACGCGTCCAAGCCGACGATTCCGGAAGGCACGCCGTTTTTCCAAATGCCGAACGGACTGATTCCGAATTTCACGAATGGCTTTGCTGCTTTGATGTTTTCGTAAACGGATTTTACCATGAGATTGATATTGTCGCGTCGCCAATCGCCGATTCTGGTGAATCCGCGCTTGTCTGCATTGTAAGTCGATAAATCCTGGCTGCCGATTTGGTTTGGCGGATAGGGGTAAAAATAATCGTCGAAATGAATGCCGTCAACATTGTAGCGCAGGACAACGTCCATCACAACGTCTTTAACAAAATCGCGCACTTCGGCGAGGCCGGGGTTGAGCACTTTGATATTGTTGATTTGGATAATCCAATCCGGATGTTGCACCGATACGTGTTGATCATCAACCGGATAAGCGCCGACGTTACGTGAAACGCGGTAGGGATTGAGCCAGGCGTGCAATTCCATGCCGCGTTTGTGCGCTTCCTCGACGGCAAATTCGAGCGGGTCATAAAACGGTTCCGGCGCTTTGCCCTGCTTCCCGGTCAAATAGAACGACCACGGTTCGAGATTGGAAGCGTACATCGCGTCTGCTTCGGAGCGAATCTGAAAGAATACGGCGTTAATCCCTGAAGCTTTCAATTCGTCAAGCAGTTCAACAAGTTTTTCTTTTTGAAAATCAACATTGGTGAGAGATGTCGGCGGCCAGTCGAGGTTTATCACCGTCGCGATCCAGGCGCCGCGGAATTCAAATTTTGGATTGGCGGCCTGAGTTAAAAAAGGCAGGCTGAAAATTGATAAAAGAAAGAAGAGTAGCGCTCTTTTTTTCATAGGCCGGTTCCGCTTCTTTTTGCTTTTGATTGCCCGATTCGAATATTTTGTGAATGTGATTCACTACCTGACACTCTTGACCCAGACTTCTGAAGCTGGTGAAAAAAACGGAATTGTCATGCTGGAAGCATCTTTTTAATCTAACTCTTGAATCTAGAGCACGAATCCTCGCTGGACGATAACAAAGATTTTGCTTCGCCGGCCTTCGGCTCTTCAGAATGACAACACAGGGCTTCTCGCCGGTTCAAAGTAGCAGGCAGCTAATGAACATAGCCGGAAATATAGCGATTTCCAGATTGCATTCAATACATGTCCGCCCAAAAATGCAAAAGGGCGCTGAAGAAATTTCTTCAGCGCCCTTGAACTTCTACCCAAAATCAGGTAGAGACGCGATGCATCGCGTCTCTACACCAAAAATTATTTAACGAACAACATTTTCTTACGATAGGTTTGCTCGCCGACTTTCAGTTGATAATGATAAACGCCGGTGGCGAATTTCGAAGCGTCGAAAATCACTTGGTGGCGTCCGGCTGGCTGTTTGTCTTCAACCAATACAGCGATTTCGCGACCAAGGTTGTCGTAAACCTTCAAGGTCACAAAAGCGTCGCTTTCCAGGTTGTAAGGAATAACCGTTGCCGGGTTGAACGGGTTCGGATAATTCTGGAACAAGCCGTAGTCGGAAGGCTGGACGCCGTCATTATCCGTGACGCTGTTCGAGATTCCCTTGACAAAGCGCCACACATTACCATAATTGAAACTGGCAACGTAAGCCGTGTCGCCCGCTGCATTGAATGCGACGTTTCTTGGGCCGTTTCCTGTTCCTGGCTCCAAATCAGGCATTGGCACATAGAAATACTCGTTGGTTGCGAAATCGAACGCAACAAGTGAATTCGCTGTGTTGTCATCCGGATTGTAAGCGGCGTCTTGGGAAACCCAAAGCTTGCCGTCCGGCGCCCAGTTCATGGTGGTACGCTGCGCCGTGAAAATCATGTTGCCTTCGTTGTCGGCAAACAAACTATCATCCAACGACCAATTAATGAAATCTTCAGTCTTCCATTGGCGCACGGGGCCGCCGCTGCCGCCGAGATCCCCGGCGTACGCTGTGGTGCCGTCGCCTGATACCGCTACGCCGCGTGCAAAGCTCGCCGCGCCCGGCAATGTCGCCGTCTGTTCGAGACCAAGATCAGCGTTTAAGATGTAGAACGGATTGACGCCGACGACTCGGCCAGTATAAACGAAGCCCTCATCGTCCACGCTCGGATTGACCAGGCTATTGCCTTCCGGCTCAACCCAAGTCGCCATGCCTGAACCGAGCTGATGGTCGATTTTGATCAGGCGTGCGCCGACGGCATAAATGATATTGCCGTCATTATCCGCCGTCATGCCGCGGCAGCCGCCTCCGGAAAGATCGATAACTTCACCGTCAACGGTCACTTCCGCAAGCGGCGAAAAACTCGCTTCATTACCATTTGGCCAGCGAACGATAATGCCTGCCGCGCCGCTGCCAAAGCTTCCCGACCAAACTTTGCCCTCGCCGTCAACTGCGACGCCATGCGCAGCGGCAACAGTGGTATCTTCAAAAACACTTTCGAACATCCATGAGTTTTCGGCAAGCTGCCATGGGCCTGGATCGAGGCGAATAATGCGTTCCAATTCAACAATATCGCCGTTTGGAAACGCCGCATAAAGACCTAGGGCCTGGCCGCCTTCATCATCTTCCGGAGTCAGAAAACCGGAAGCAAAGACTACAAAAGCGACGTTGTTTAAGGTCGTAAGATCGCCTGCGAAGCTTGCCAGAATTGTCGCATTATCGTCAGCCGGGGTTATATCTAATTCCGTCGGTCCGGTTGGCGTTGGTATCGTCAAATAGCCGGTGTTGGCGCCGTAAGGGGCGTCATTCACCAGCGGAACGCCGCCAGACACGATATCGATTGTCGGCGCGTCGGTTGAGCCATGAAAACCAACAAAGGAGATGAAGCCTTCCGCAACAGAGGTCAGTTGTGCGTCAGGAATGACAAAAAGCTGAAAACTGTTATCCTGATTCATCGGATCCGGGTTCGTGTATTTGTCCGCATTCACTGGCAAAATACCGTTCGCGATAACAGCATAGTTTTTGTCAGCTTCAGTGGTCAGCGTCGTCTCAAAGATTGTGGAGTCAGCCGGAGCTTGATCATCGGGGGTTACTTTGACGTTATTGTCACCGGCGGCGACTTTGAAAAACGGCGTCGCCGTTCTGAATTTTAAATCGTCCAATGCCAGTACGTCGTTTAAGTAGACGTCAACGGAACGACCGTCAATGTCGGCGGAATTGTGAATAATCTGCACGAGAGACGAATCTTGCGCTTGCGTCAAACTCGTTAACCCGCAGAAAACAAACAAAACTGCAAAAATGGTAAACAACCTTTTCTTCATAAAATGCTCCTCCGAATTGGATGGTAAAAGTGTAGTTGTGTCAACTTAAAATTCTGAGTTTGCAAAGTGTTTTACATAAGCGCCTCCGTGCGTTTAAGAATCCTGAGTCAACAAACGGCTGGATTTATTTGTGAGGTTACTGTCGGCCAAAATAGGGCGCGCCTTGCTTGACGAGATCGATGCGCAACAAGCGGGACTTTCGCAATGTCGCTCCGTCTTGCGCCTTTTGAACTGCATAAACGATTGAATCATTTCCCCAAACAATTTTGGTGACGTCGCCTGTGAGCAATCCAGGATAAAGCGGCTCATGGCTGCCGTCGGAATGATAAACAAAAACGCCGCTAGGGTGGGATGTGCCCAAAAGTGCGTCGCCGTCCGCAGCGAATTCTATGGTAAAAACGGAATGGCCTTCGAGCCATGCCGCTGCCGTTGGGTCAAAAAAGACTTCTCGCGGGGCCAAAACGTCGCCGTTGATTTGACTGCGCCAGATTTTGTGCTCGGCGGTTTCCGCGTTGCCGCCTGTTACATAAACATGATTCTCGTAAACGCGCAAGGCAAAAAGATCAACATCGTAGGAGTCGATGAGGGTTCTTGAGTTATCAGGCTTGACGAGATAAATATCATCTTTTACCGCAGCCCAGATATTGCCGGAGGCGTCAAAATCGAAATCGTAGGGCGTTGCACCGAAAGACGCAACAGTCGTCTCAACGCCTGCTCCGTCAAATCGCGACAATTTGCGCACCCGTCCTGCGGCGGAAAGCGTGTAAACGTCCCCTCCGGGCCCAACGCGCATGGCGTTTGCGCGCAAGAAAGACGTCGCGGCGTAAGACGACGCTTTGCCGTCCAAGGTGACGATTTTAATCTTATTGCCGGACAGTCCGATATTCGGAATTGATCCCAGAACGGAAACGTAGACGTTCTCGTCACGGTCAACCGCAAGGCCGAAAACCTCGGTCGAATCTTCACCCGGGCCTTCCAATACTGCGTAATCGATGACGGCGGGCAGGAGCTCATAGGAAATAACGTTGCTGAACTGCTCAACGTATTGAACGGCTATCTTGATGGAAATATTTGCATCGACCAAATTAGGCGGGCGAACGACAAGCTGAGTGGACGAAGCGGAAAGCACTTCGGCTTGCTCGGCATTAAAAAAAACAAAGTTTTGCGATCCAATTGAGGAAAAATTCAGGCCGTTTATGCTCACTTCCCCGACGCCGGCGAGCGCCTGTCCCGCCGGTTCAATTGAAGTGATCATTGGCGTATCGCCCAACGGTTGGTCAGGATCGAAAAGGCTGGGAACGTTGTCTTTTTCACAAGCAGAGAAAAAAACAATTGCTGAGAGCAGAAGCGGTAAAGACGGAATGAGCAAATATTTGCGTTTCATTGTCTCTATTCTTTTTTTGTCTAAAAAGAAAAACTCAGGGAAAAACGATGCACCGCGTCAAATATGCCAAACGGCGTGTAAGCGTAATCCAACCCGAGGCCATAATCTTTATACTGCTGCTTAAATCCCGCTCCGGCGGTGAACCCGTGTTCGTCATTTGGGAAAGAGTAACCGGCGCGCAAGGCCAACGCGTCCGCAAAAAGATATTCGCCGCCAAAACTCAATTGCTCGGCAAAATCACGCGGATGCGAAGCGTCGACGGAAAGCATAAGCGATTGATTGGAGTCGTTCATTGAGGTCAGATCAAGCACATTCATCGCAATGCCGATTTTGAACGTCAGCGGCAACTGGAAACCTTCGTCGATAAAGGTCACTTCTTCGGAAAAATTGCGCACGGTCATACCGAAATTCAGGCTTTTGAAGCCGGTGCGATAGAGAATGCCCAAGTCAAAAGCCAGAACGTCCGCCTTGAAATTTTCAGTGATTCGTGAGCCGCCCTCGGCAATAT
>CAXHAT010000084.1:0-32351 GCA_964014485.1 uncultured Deferribacteres bacterium | reverse complement strand
ACAAATTTGAAATAAAACGTTACTGTCATGAATCTCCAATTTGGCCTTTTCGCCAAATCGCCGCACTCCTTTTCTCCGACATTTGATGAAGCCGTCTTTTATTGCGAAATCAAAGCGAATATCTTCGATATCTTCATGTAATTACATGAATTTACGGAATGGCATAGTCGTTGTATTAGCAAGAGCCAAACAGCATCGCTGTTACAAATTGTGACGTCTCTATTTTAAGCATTAAGCTTTCAAAAACGACTCACGTTAATTCATAAAACAACTAAGGTCATTGAATTCAGGGAGAACTCAAATGAAGACCGACAACACGACCCCAACAACAAGAAACGCGGCGAACATGACCGCACATATTAACTCCGAAAAGACAACCGGCGTCATAAACATCGATTTGGAAGGCGCGGTTTTCGGACGAGACGCGGAACAGCTTAACAGCTTTCTGAAAGGCTTGGCTGCGCAGTACAAAAATGTGAAATGGGATTTGCGTCTGGATGGCTTGGAAATGCTCAGCATGCGCGCCCTCCATGTTCTGAAAAAGTTCGCGCGCATTGTTCGCAGACGAGGATGCAATGTCAGTATGAGCGGAGTTCAGCCGCACTTGCAGCATACGATCCATGATTTAGGTTTGCACAAGCTGCTTCTGCCAAACAGTCGCATGAGCCAAGTGCAATTAACCCCCGCATATTCTGAAATGTCAGTCTAAAATTTTCGCAGAAAAAACCGCGATTATCCTTTCATTCCAGTTAAGGCTATCCCGCGGACGAAGTATTTTTGAGCGAAGAAAAAAACGATCAGTAAAGGCGCCGTCGCTGCTGCAGCGGCGGCCATTTGCAGCGGCCAATTGTCAGAATAAATTGAGCTAAAAGCTGCAATGCCGACTTCCAGCGGGCGCATATCGAGCGAGCGGGTTGCAATTAGCGGCCACAAGAATGCTTGCCATGCGCCAACAAAGGCGAACACGCCAAGCGTTGCGAGCGCCGGTTTTGAGAGCGGGAGAATGATGCGCCAAAATATCTTCCATTCACCGGCGCCGTCAATGCGTGCGGCGTCTTCCAGATCGCGCGGCAACGCCATGAAAAACTGCCGCATCAGAAAAACGCCCCAAACCGTGATCATTTCCGGGACGATCAAGGCCCAAAAAGTATCCACCCACCCAAACGCATTTACCAGCAGAAATCTTGGGATCAGCAACACGATAACCGGGATCATCATAAAAGAAAGAAAGCCGAAAAAGATGAGCTCTCGCCCCGGGAATTGCAGTCTGGCAAAGCTATAGCCCGCCATTGAACAGAACAACAATTGAAACGCTGCAATCGCGCTTGCCATAAAGAATGAATTTACGAAAAAACGCCAGAACGGCAGCGTGGTAAGCGCCTCGCTCCAGTTTTGCCACAACCACTCATCGGGGACAAACTTTGGTGGAAAAGTAAACACTTCAAGATTATCCATGAAGCTTGTTGCGAGCATCCACAAGAACGGTGCAAGCATTGTTGCCGCTAAAAGCAAGAGCGCCAGGTAAGCAATGAATTGAGAGACTGGGTTAGGTTGGCTTTTCATAAAAGAATGGACGGCGGCGGCAGTTGAATCCTAATCCTGTTCGCCGATTTTCACACTATCTGCGGCAGGAATAAAAACGGTGTCCGTTTTCAAAATATAATGCGTATCGACGCGTGCAAATTGCGGCTTCAGCCACGCCGGGGCCTGCCCTTTTTCGTCATATCCCCAGACGTTAAAGCGTATCAGTCCGTCACTATAGCGCTGGAACAACAGCTTCACGGGTATTCCCTGAAACGTTGAGTCGACGTTCCGAATTGTGCCAGCAAGCAGGTCGGCGACCGCAGCCTTGACGGAATCTTCCGGCGCGCCATTCTCAAAAAAGCCGGCGCCGGGATTCTGCGCCACGATTTGACGGCCTTCCGAAAAAGTCCAGTTTTTCATCATAACTTTCACGCGATCATCGGCAAAAAACAAGTAGCCCGCTTGCGAAGGGTAAAAAATCACCAGATCGTTATCCCCGAAGCCGTTGTTTGTCGCGTCGATAAATTTGACGGAATCGACTTTTGCCGGGTCTTCAGGAATCAAGCTGGTCAACACAATCGTCTCGATGATTTTTTGATCCGTAACCGTCGCTTCCGAGACCATTCGCAAATCCACTTTTGGCTGCTGCGCTCCGACGAACGCAGGAAAAATCAGCGCCGCGGACATGGCGATTGAACTGAGCTTTTTGATAGACAGTGAGCCGAAACAGGTCGTTTTTTTACTTGTGTTCATAACATTCTCAATCGCATCGAAAAGATTTAGTCGTCGTTTGAAAGTAACTCTTTTTGGAGTGGGGCTGTCCAAAACATGGTCTCTGAGTGAAGGGTATACCACTTGTAGGGGTTCAAAATTTTGAACCCCTACGACATGTCGTGTAGCGCTTTGAAAATATCATGTTTTGAGACAGCCCACACAGATTTCACCAAATCAAACGCTGAAGCGTTTGACTCCAGGGTAGAATATTTCTCAATCAAAGCCGCAAACCTGCAAACTGACGTTACACGCTTTGCCCCAAAACATGCCCCCTATGTCATACCCGCGGAGGCGGGTATCCAGAAAGTGGCGCCGATCGCTGGATACCCGCCTCCGCGGGTATGACTTTCGGAATCGGGTTTGTTTTTTAGGACCAGCGCGTAACATCAGATGCAAAGTAATTTTTTGACGGGAAATCCGTGAAATCAACGACGGCTTTTTCAATTTTCCCCCGTCACTGCGAAGCTTCTTGCAGCATTTTTTTTCGAATCGCTTCAAATTCATCTCCGGGTCTCCAGCCAGGCATGACGGCGCTGTTTGCCGCTCTCAGACTAATTTGAAAATAAAGCCGGGCGTCCTGAACTGCGCCGGAAAGGTCCCAGCTATCGTTGTACTCGTCGCTGGGCTGATGATAATGAATTTGCGTCCATTCGTCCTGAACTTTTTTGCCCCAGCCTTCCTCGCGCCCTTTGAAATCGACGCCTGTTCCAAGATAGACGGCGGGCACGCCAATTTTTGCCAGGCTGAACTGATCAGACCGATAATAGTAGCCTTTATCGGGAGATTGATCGGGCACAACGCGTCGGCCCTGTTTCTCTGCCAATTCCTGAACGACGTCGTCCAAATCGGATTTTCCGTGGCCGATCACTTCGACGTCATTGGTTTCGCCCCAAATATTGGCGCCGTCAATGTTGATGTTCGCGGCGATTTTCCCCGGATGATGCGACGGATGGCGCGCAAAATATTTTGATCCGAGCAAGCCGGATTCTTCCGCGGCCACGGCGGCAAAAAGCAGGGATCTGCTTGGCGGCTCCGGCATATTTGCGAACGCCTTCGCGATTTCAAGCATGGTCGCAACACCGCTTGCGTTGTCTAAAGCGCCGTTATAAATCCCGTCATCGGCCGCATCTTCACGCGCGCCAAGATGGTCGTGGTGGGCGGTGAAAATGACAATTTCCTCGCTCATTTTCTCATCATGGCCTTCCAGCAAACCAAGCACGTTTGCGGTCTTCAATTTGCGCACGCGATTGTTCATGCTAAACGAGAATTCAACGCCCAGCGGAACCGGCTGAAAATCGCGGGTTTCCGCCGCTTTCAAAAGCTCGTCGAGATTTTTGCCCGCCAAATCTGTGATCTTTTGGGTTGCTTCAAAAGTCGTCCATGCTTTAAAGGGCATTTTCGGGCCGCCTTCGTACGGCAGCTCAAATTGTTCGCCCGTCCACGAACTTTGCACAACCTGGAACGGATATCCCGCTGACGGCGTCGTGTGGATGATAATCGCGCCGGCTGCGCCCATCTCCGCCGCTTTTTCATATTTATAATCCCATCGGCCATAATAAAGTCGTGCATTTCCGGCGAAGAATTCCGGATCGTCTCCCGCGCCCTGCGGGTCGTTGTTCAGCATGAGAAAAACTTTACCTTTCAAGTCGGCGTTTTTGTAATCATCCCAATCGTACTCCGGCGCTTGTACGCCATAGCCCACAAAAACGATTTCGACGTTCTCAACCTGGGCGACGTCTTCCTGCACCCCGGAAAATGCAATGTAATCGTCGTAATCATTGAGCGTCAGTTCCTTGCCGCCCGAGCGCATCGTCATCGCCTTGGGCGTTTCCGCCGTCAAACCGATAATATCAAAATACTGGAACCAGGAACCGTCTTTAGCCGCCGGTTTCAAACCATATTCTTGATATTGTTCAGCGATGTACTTCATGCCCATCTCACTGCCTTCCGTGGCCGGGGCGCGTCCGGCGAGTTTGTCGTCGGAGAGCGCTTTAATGTGCTTCACCAAGCCATCAGCGCTGATCGAAGCTTCCCCGCCTCCGTCGTTTCCCGGTGACTGGCAACCAAGAGAAAAAGCAATCGCCCCTGCAACAAAAAGCCTTGCTACATTTTTATTCATTTTCGAATTTAACCTCCGTTTGTGCGGACTTACTCGCCGCATTTTTTTGAAAAAAACTGCGCGACAAAGAACGATTTTGACGTTCATATTCAAAATAATTTTTAGCTGAACAATAACTTTTTCCCTTCCGCTTTCCCGCATGTTATCGCTTGTCAGCAATTGTTTCATGATTCAAAAGCAAATCGTTATCTATTCATCGCCGAATCGAAGCGCTCATTTTTCAAATGAGTTTAAAGCAGATTCTTCGGGCGTTTGCGGCCATTACAAAAAAACAACCCTAACGAGACTGTCGAACAACCCAAAATTGTCATGCTGGAAGCATCTTTTTTGATCTAATCCTTGAACTTTTGAGCGTAATCTGTACCAGACGATAACAAAGATTCCTACAGAATGACAAGCCGGGGGCTTTTTCGACAGTCTCAAAAGGGTTCGCGACTTTTAAAACAGTCTATAAGGACCGTTCATTGTCTTCCCAAAAGATAACCGTAATTGGCGCCGGGCTGGCCGGTTCGTTGCTTTCAATTTACTTGGCCAGACGCGGTTTTCAGGTACAAATTTACGAACGGCGGCCAGACATGCGGCGCGAAAAAATCAGCGCGGGACGCTCGATTAATCTCGCATTGTCTGTACGCGGCGAACACGCCTTGAAGGAAGTCGGACTCCACAAGGAAGTGATGCGGCAGGCCATCCCCATGCCGGGACGAATGATCCATTCTTCCGACGGCGACTTGACGTTTTTACCCTATGGAAAAGACAAATCCGAATACATCAACTCCGTTTCGCGAGCGGGATTGAACAAGACGCTGATGAGCGCCGCCGAGGAATCCGGGGTCGAAATTATTTTCAATAAAAAATGCGCCGCGATTGATTTTCAGAAATGCGAGATCGCGTTTGAAGACACAGTTTCTCAAAAAACCAGTCGGTCGTCGTTTAAAATTGCCGTTGCCGCAGATGGAGCAAATTCCATCGTGCGCGCGGAGATGATTCGCAGGCCAAATGTGAGCTACTCTCAACAATTTCTCGCGCACGGCTACAAGGAGCTGACCATCCCGCCGCACGACGACGGCAGCCACAGAATCGAAAAGAATGCGCTGCACATTTGGCCGCGCGGCGATTTCATGCTCATTGCCCTGCCAAATCCCGACGGGAGCTTTACGTGCACGTTATTCCTTGCTTACAGCGGCAAATATTCCTTTGAGAAATTGAATAGCGCAGAGGATGTAAAGCGCTTTTTCGAGATGCATTTTCCAGACGCTCGTCCGCTTATGCCAACCTTGGTCGAAGATTTCTTCACAAACCCGACCGGCGCACTGGTTACCGTCAAATGCTCAAGCTGGCGTATGGACAACAAGGCCGTCTTGCTTGGCGACGCGGCGCATGCTATCGTGCCTTTTTTCGGGCAAGGTATGAACGCCGCATTTGAAGATTGCTCTGAGTTCAATTCTTGTCTGGAAGGATTTCAGGGAGATTGGGGAAAAGTCTTTTCCGCTTTTGAGGAGAGACGTTTGCTGAACGCCAACGCCATCGCGGACATGGCCCTGGACAATTTTATTGAAATGCGCGATCACACCGCGGCCCCCAAATTTCATCTCAAAAAACAAATTGAGGTCGCGCTGCACAAACGATTTCCCGAACGTTTCATTCCCAAGTATTCAATGGTCAGCTTTCATCGCATCCCGTATGCGATTGTGCAAAATCGAGGCGCGATTCAAGAAGAGCTTCTGAATGAGCTTTGCGAAAATGTGAGTGATGAAATGGACGTTGATTGGAAGAAAGCGGAAGGGAGTGTTGTGGAAAAATTAGAAATTTTGAGCGGCGAGCAATAAAAAAACCGAGCTGAACGAATAAACAAGACTATCGCACGCCGAAGCGCGCCACTTGTTTATCCGTTGCTCAGTTTAACGTATTTTTACGCATAGTTGCCGTAGTCCTGGTCGATGTCAAAGCGATCGTAAATTGTAATCCCTTCTTCACCTCCGAGCGGATCTTCGACTTCCGAATCGAAATTATCGACGCCAAAATCATCGACAACTTCATCCGTGTTTTCAGTCACGGACTTGTGATAATGATTGATCATTTGAGAAATAAGGTTAAGTCTCATAGTTGCAATCCCCGATGGTGCGTTACTAACCTGATGTGTCAATGATGCTTCTGAATAATAGATCATAGTGTCATTCCAATACCAAAAACGACTGACAGATTGCTGATTTTCTTCATGATCGACGCACTGCTCGACGCGTTTCGGCAAACCCGAATCACACTTCGATGATTGAGAAAGACCGCGACTAATTTGCTTTTCGTTTTCTCGCTCATTTTTATAGCGACAGAGCAAGGGCGTTGCGCATTAGTTTATCGCGAAATAAGCAGGAATTGCAGCGGTTTGTCTTTTGCGGATTTAAAGGCGGGATAAATCAAATGAACGCGAAAGTGAAAAATCTGCCCATGGCAAGCCTTGCGAGTTCTGAAGCTTGGGGGACTCTCTAAAAGCATAATACTTTTATGGCGTCACACAACTTTTCGCAGGGGTTCAAAATCTTGAACCCCTACATTTGGCATGCATCTCATTCAGAGATCACGTTTTGTGACAGCCCGTCGCAGAATCAATGCAAGCTAAGGTTGGCGTTTATGCGCAGAGGCGGGAATCCAGAAAATGGCGCCAGTTACCTGTCGGGATTTAGCCTCATCCAGGCGGGAATGGAAATAACGCGATTCGTTTTTGATACAGCGAAAATCTATGCTCCGAATTTCGCCAGTTTTCCGGCGTGCGCTAACGCCAGGCTCATCAAATGCTGAGACTCAAAAGTTCCCAGGCCGCCGTGCAAGCAGGCGTTTTCGTGAAAAGCTGTGACGGCGTCGCGACGCGCGATTGAGGCGCCGAAAGCAACGGGAATCGGATGCCAGCTATGTGCGCTCATTGCGCATGGCGTGGAATGATCGCCGGTAATCATCAACACGTCTGGGTTCAGCGCGGTAATTCCGGGCAATTGCTTGTCAATTTCTTCGATCGCGGCAACCTTGTTGGCAAAATTGCCGTCCTCGCCGGCGGCGTCAGTTGCTTTAACGTGCATGAAGAAAAACGTGTACTTGTCCAGGGAGCGCTTGAGTTCTTCAATTTGACCCTGAAAGTCGTTCGAAACCGGCGCAATGTCCATCCCGACCAAGCGAGAAATCCCACGATACATCGGGTAATTTGCGATTGAAAGCGCCTTTAATTTGAACCGTTCTTCCAGAGTTTTGTACCGCCTGTGTTTTGCAATGCCGCGCAAAGTCATCATGTTCCCCTGCGGCTCATCCTTCAGAGCGACTTTCACCTGCTCAAGAAATTCGGCCAAATAATGCGAGGTTTTTTCAGAGTCTGGAGAGAGCGCCTTGGGCGCCAACGGGGGAACGCCGACGATTTGCGGGTCTGTGTCCTGAACGTTTCCGCCAAGCCCCTCGCCGCGAATCACGAGCAGCACGCGATGCTCTTTTTCCGTCGTTAGAAAAAACTCCACGCCGTCTGAGAGCTTGACCTTCTCGCGCAGTATTTGACAAATTCGCTTGTTTTCTTCGGTAGCGATACGCCCCGCCCGGCGATCCGAAATATTGCCGCTTTCGTCGATGGTCGCAAGATTGACGCGCGCCGCCACGTCACGATCCGTCAATTCAAATTCCAGTCCGGCCGCGGAAAGAACGCCCCGGCCAATATTCGCATCGACCGGATCGTAGCCGAACAGTCCAAAATGCCCCGGGCCGCTGCCAGGGGTCACGCCCGGCTCCACGGGAATCATCAAGCCGCACGTATTTTCCGCAACGAGCTTGTCCATGTTAGGCGTGTTCGCCGCTTCAAGCTCCGTCGTCGGATGCTCGCTTGTCTGCAAACCGCCCAGACCGTCCAAAACAAGCAGGACGATCTTTTTGTCGTTGGCTATCGCCAAATCATCAATCAATGCACTTGCCATGAATCACTCTTCCGTTTTTTAGCGCTTTACGTGAAAGGCCGCCATGCCCGGATACTCGGCGACGCCTTCCAAATCTTCCTCAATCCGCAAAAGCTGGTTGTATTTTGCAATGCGATCCGAACGCGAGGCGGAACCGGTTTTTATTTGTCCGGCGTTTGTGGCCACGGCAATGTCGGCGATGGTCGTGTCTTCGGTTTCGCCAGACCGGTGTGAAATCACCGACGTGTATCCGGCGCGATGCGCCATTTCGATGGCCGACAACGTTTCCGTGAGCGTGCCGATCTGGTTAACCTTAATCAAAATGGAATTGCCAATGCCGTTTTCAATGCCGCGCGCCAGCCGTTCCGTGTTGGTGACAAAAAGATCATCGCCGACAAGCTGAATTTTATCGCCGATACTCTGCGTCAACTCCTTCCATCCGTCCCAATCGTTTTCGTCAAGACCGTCTTCAATCGAAATAATCGGGTATTGTTCACATAGTTTGGCGTAGTATTCCACCATTTCGCTCGAAGTCAAAGAACGGTTTTCGGAGCCCAAATCGTATTTCTTTGTCTCTTTGTTAAAAATTTCGCTCGAGGCGACGTCCAGAGCAATAAAAATATCTTCGCCTGCCTTGTACCCGGCTTTTTCAATCGCTTGCATAATCACGTCCAACGCTTCAGCATTCGACGTTAGATTCGGGGCAAAACCGCCCTCGTCTCCAACGGCCGTGTTGTAATTTTTCGACTTGAGCACGCTTTTGAGCTGATGAAAAATTTCAGCGCCCATGCGCAAACCCTCGCCAAAACTTTTTGCGCCGACCGGCATGACCATAAATTCCTGCAAATCGACGTTGTTGTCCGCGTGGGCGCCGCCGTTGAGAATGTTCATCATCGGAACCGGCAGCTTATGCGCGTGCACGCCGCCGAGATAGCGATAAAGCGGCAAACCGCAACTGTTCGCCGCCGCCTTTGCGACTGCCAGGGATACGCCGAGAATGGCGTTCGCGCCAAGCTTTTCCTTGTTCGGCGTGCCGTCCAATTCCAGCATAATTTGATCGATTTCCACCTGAGAAATGGCAGGCATCCCGATCAATTCCGGCGCGATCACGCTGTTTACATTTTCCACGGCATTGAGCACGCCCTTGCCGAGATAGCGCTTATCGTCGCTGTCGCGCAATTCATTGGCTTCGTATTCTCCGGTTGAAGCGCCGGAAGGCACAGCGGCGCGCCCAACGATATTGTTTTCCAAAAACACGTCAACTTCAACAGTCGGGTTGCCGCGTGAATCCAAAATTTCTCGCCCAAAAATCTCTAAAATCTCAAGCATCCTTCTCTCCTGTCTGAACAATAAATCTTATTTTTATTCTCTTTCTATCAAAAATGTCATTCAGGAAAAATCTATTTTGCCTAACCTGTGAAATTGACAAAATATATTCATCCTGAATGACATGAAGGCGCACCGCTTTCGGCTGCAAAGGGACGGTAATAACGGGCAGACGTCATTGAATGTCAAGTTATTTTAATGTGCCGCATCTTCATAGTTTTTCTCGCCCGCAACAATCGCGACATTCAGCGCATTCTGCGGCGGCGGCAGCGGGCAAGTTGCGTAGGCGTTGAAGGCGCAGGGCGGGTTGTAAGCTTTGTTAAAATCCAGGATCGTTTTGCCGTTTTCATCCGGTCGCGGCGTATAGACAAAACGCCCGCCTCCGTACGTCTCGGCGCCGTTTGTTTCGTCAGAAAAAATGACGAAGAGACTGTCGTCTTCCACGCTGCCGACAGGGTCGAGCCTGTAAGTTTTTCCGGCGATCTCGAAAACCAGTGCGCCCGGCGATTCTTGCTTACGGATATTGCCCATCACCGTCGGCACATCGACGACTTTTGGCGGATCGTATTTTTCAAGCGTGGCTTCCAGGCGTAAACTTTCATCAATCGGGAAATATTTCAGAGCTTTAAAACTGCGCAAAAGCGGATTCTCAAAATCTCGCACGCGCACACCGACCCCAAAATCGCGTTTGATGACGTACCACTGAAACGATCCATACTTCAAAACCGTCGCCGAATCACTTGAGCCGGTTTTCATTTCAATTTCCGTAACTCTGCGACCGTCGTGCGTCACTTCCGCGCCGTTTTCAGACGCAAATTTGACCTCACCATTCTGCAAATAAAACACGCCGATGCGTGCTGGAAATCTCTCCGCGACCTCTTCCAAGACCAAGTCATTGGCCTCAGCCGCACCAAATGTATTCGGGCCTTCTTTCAACCAAAAAAGCCCCGCCAAATTCAACCAGCCGTCTTCGGCGAATAAACTTGCGTGGCGCGCCTGCTGCCAAGCTTCGATCTTGGCGGCGTGCTCTGCTTTGTTGTTGTCGCCGTCCGTACCGCAACCGAGCTTTAGCAGCGCAATAATCGCTGTCAACAACATCAAAATCCTTGACATTTTTCTTCTGAAAATGACATGCATAGCTTGACTCCCAAATTTAGCAGCATCAAGCTAATTATTGCTTGACGCTTTTTTATATCACTCACCCTCTCTACCTGACACTTTTTTGTAAACTGCATTTTCGAGTCATCGAAAGGCCCCGTTTTGTCATTCTGGAGCAATCTTTATTATCGCCCAGTACAGATCACGCCTAAAAGTTCAGGAGTTGGACCAAAAAAGATGCTTACAGCATGACAATTTCGGCCTTTTTCGCCGGCTTCAGAAACCTATAAAAAGTGTCAGGCAGTGAATCACTCCTGCGGTGTTTGGCAAAGGTGATTGTAGAAAATGCTTTGAAAAAGTCACTGGCGCCCCCCGAATTAACGTGACAGAAGTCCAATGTTAAAAGCGCCGGTTAACAACATTTTTTCTGAAAACAACGTCAGAATAAAGTTGGTAAAAATTCAGTTGGCAAGTTATTCTTAATTTCCTAAAAGGGCGACCATCAAAAACAGGTTTTCCAGGAATAATGAAAGACATTCTGAGACTCGCCGTTCAAAAGTCCGGCAGATTAAGCGAAGATTCGATGCGCTTGCTGAACGACTGTGATATTCATTTCAATCGCAGCAACCGCAAGCTTAAAAGTAAAGCTGAAAACTTTCCGCTCGAGCTTCTCTATTTGCGCGACGACGACATTCCAAGTTATGTGGCTGACAACGTTGCTGAAATTGGAATCGTCGGCGAAAATGTCGTTGCCGAGCTGAAAAAGCCCGTCGAAATCATTGAGCGATTGGGCTTTTCAAAATGCCGTCTCGCCATTGCGGCGCCACGTTCGTCCGATATTCGCGACGTCTCGGACTTGCAGGGTTTGAATATCGCGACCTCATACCCGGCCATTCTAACGGACTTTCTCAAAGAAAGGAATGTTAAAGCCAGCTTGCATGAAATCAGCGGCTCCGTCGAAATTGCGCCGAGCATCGGGCTGGCGGAAGCGGTTTGTGATTTGGTCAGCTCCGGCAGCACGCTGATCAGTAACGGTTTGCAGGAAATTGAGACCATTTTGCATTCCCAGGCTGTCCTGATCGCCGGTAAAGAAATGCCGCCAGCCAAGTCCAAGACCTTGGAAGAGCTGTTGTTTCGAATAAAGTCGGTCTTGAGAGCCAAGCGTTTTAAATACATTCTCATGAATGCGCCGAACCACGTTCTTGACGAAGTCACCCGAATTTTACCGGGGATTAAAAGCCCAACGATCATGCCCCTGGCTATTGAAGGTTGGAGTTCCGTGCATTCGGTTATCCGCGAAGACCGCTTCTGGGAGATCATCCAGGAACTTAAAACGCTTGGGGTTGAAGGCGTTCTGGTCTTTCCAATCGAAAATATGATCCAATGAAAACGATAAGGTTTCCAAGGCGCAATCAGTGGAGCGAGTTGGTGCGGCGACCTGCGGTCTCCTTTACTACCGCCATGAAAAAAGTCGCCCCGATTCTTCAAGATGTTCAAGAAAACGGCGACGCAGCTCTTAAAAAGTACACGGCGCTTTTCGATGGAGCGCGTCTGGAAAATCTTTCGGTTTCGCAACAGGAGTTTTCGGCTGCACCAAAACTTGTCTCTGGAGGACTTGAATCGGCCCTCCATATTGCAAAAAACAACATCGAGGCTTTTCATGCGCCGCAGTTGGAAAAAGTGCGAAAAATTGAAACCATGCCGGGAGTTGAATGCTGGCGCAAAAGCGTTCCGGTCGAAAAAGTCGGCCTCTATATTCCGGGCGGATCGGCGCCCCTGTTTTCAACGCTTCTGATGCTCGGCGTCCCAGCCAAAATCGCAGGCTGTGAAAAAATTGTCGTCTGCACGCCGCCGGATGAGTCGGGGAAAATTCACCCGGCCGTTTTGTTTGCGGCGCAGCTTTTGGATATTCACTCGGTTTATAAAACCGGGGGCGCTCAGGCGATTGCGGCGATGGCGTACGGCACGGAGAGCATTCCGCAAGTAGACAAAATATTCGGCCCTGGCAATCAATTTGTAACAGCGGCCAAAATGCTGGTACAGCAAGAAGGCGTCGCCATTGATTTGCCCGCCGGGCCGTCAGAACTGGCCATTGTCGCCGATCACGCCGCCAACCCGGCGTTCGTCGCGGCGGATTTGATTTCGCAAGCGGAGCACGGCGAAGACAGCCAGGTTATGCTTGTTTCCCTTGATGAGCAAGTCGCTCAAAACGTACTTATTGAACTCGAAAAACAGTTGACGGACTTACCTCGAAAACGCATCGCGGAACAAGCGCTTGCGAACAGCAAAATCATTCTGTTGCAAAACGCCGAAGAAGCGATTGACTTTATCAACGCATATGCGCCGGAACATCTGATCCTGGCCGCGAACGACGTCAACTGGTTTGCGGAGCGCGTCGAAAACGCCGGCTCGGTTTTTCTCGGAAACTATGCGCCGGAATCGGCGGGAGATTACGCATCGGGAACCAATCACGCATTGCCGACAAGCGGATTCGCACGCTCGTTTTCCGGCGTATCCATCGATAGTTTTGTCAAAAAAATCACTTTTCAACAACTCACCCCGTTAGGCGTCAAGAATCTTGGTGGAACCGTCGAAGCGCTCGCGGAAGCAGAGGGACTGATCGGGCACAAAAGAGCAATGACCGTACGTCTGGAAAGTCTGGAAGAATGAGCCGAAAGAAAGCGTTCAACCCCGATGAGTTTTTGCGAGAAAATATTCGCAATTTAAAGCCCTATTCTTCCGCAAGGTCTGAATTTTTGGGCGAAGCGGATGTGTTTCTGGACGCCAACGAAAACGCCTTAGGCTCTACAGCCGCTGGCGGTTTAAATCGCTATCCCGATCCGCTGCAATGGCGGCTCAAGGAGGCGCTGGGCCTGATGAAAGGTGTTGCGCCAAGTCAGATTTTTCTCGGGAACGGCAGTGACGAGCCGATTGACTTAATGCTGCGGGCGTTTTGTCGTCCGGGCTTGGATGAAATCATCATCATGCCGCCGACCTACGGCATGTATGCGGTCAGCGCGGATATTAATGACGTAAAAGTGCTCAAAGCGCCGCTGAGTGAATCTTTTGAAATCGCCCCTGGAGCCGTTTTCAGCGCCGCCAGCGAATCAACGAAAATTATTTTCATTTGCTCTCCAAACAATCCCACGGGCAATTGCTTTGACCCAGAGAGCATCAAAAAAATCCTGCAAGAATTCAGCGGCCTTGTCGTGCTGGATGAAGCTTATATCGACTATGCGCCCGAAGGCAGTTTTTTAGCGTCATTAAGCGAATATCCGAACCTGGTCGTCTTGCAGACATTTTCCAAGGCGTGGGGCATGGCGAGTTTGCGTCTGGGAGTCCTGTACGCCTCGTCCAAAATTGTGAACATTTTGAACAAAGTCAAACCGCCTTATAACCTGAGCGGACTGACGCAAAAGACGGCGCTTAGAGCGCTGGAAAACGAGGTTCAGAAAAACGCTTGGGTGCAAGAAACGATTTCTGAACGCGAAAAGCTCAGTCGCAGGCTTTTGGAATTGGATTTCGTTTTAAAAGTTTACCCGTCAGAAGCGAACTTTTTGCTTGTGAAAACCGCGAACGCCGCTAAAATTTACCATGCGCTTGTCAAAAAAGGCATCGTCGTTCGTGATCGCTCAAAGCTGGAGAATTGCGCGAACTGCCTGCGCATTACTGTTGGCGCGCCGATGGAAAACCGACGGCTTTTACAAGCGCTCGAAAGCATTGAATTTTAGAAAATGAAGAAAGCACTCTTTATCGAAAAAGAAGGGGGTATTTTCCAGCGATCTATGGCGGAGGATGAGCCGGAAAGCTTGGCGTTTGCGTCCAAAGTAATTCGCAATTTGTGCCGCATTCAAGACGAGCTTGGTTATGCGTTGGTGATTATTTCTCCGTCTCCCGCCGAAAGTAAAATTGCCGACACGCAAAGCGCGATGTTCTCCGTTTTGAAAAGCGAAGGCGTCGTTTTCGAAGAATTCATGACTTCCGGCGATGATCTGGATGAAATTGCATCGACGCTTCACAGAGCTTATCAGGAAATACTCGACTCGACGCATTCCTTTGTCGTCGGCGGAGGCAAAATGACGATGCAGCTTGCGCGTCATCTCGAGGCAAGGGCCGTTCTCATTTCAGAAGAAACGCAAGCCGACGCAGCGCTGACGGCGGCTTCGTGGGACGATATTTTTCAATACCTGCGTTTCCCGCCTCGCAAAGCGCAAGTCCGCCGCCAAACGACCGAAACAGACGTTTTTGTTGCAGTGAATCTCGACGGCGACGGCAAGGCGGAAATTGAGACCGGTCTTGGCTTTTTCGATCACATGCTTGAACAGGTCGCGCGCCACTCGTCCTGCGACCTCGAGATTAGAGTCAAAGGCGACTTGCACATCGACGAACATCACACCATAGAAGATACGGCTTTAGCGCTGGGCGAAGCTTTTGCCAAAGCTTTGGACAACAAAAAAGGGATCGAACGATACGGTTTTCTCTTGCCCATGGATGACGCGCTGGCCCAAGTCGCGCTCGATTTTTCCGGACGCAGTTGGCTGGTGTGGAAGGCTGAATTTCGCCGCGAAAAAATCGGCGATATGCCGACGGAGATGTTTTATCATTTTTTCAAGTCGTTTTCAGACAGCGCCAAATGTAATTTGAATATCCAGGCTTCGGGAGAAAATGAACATCACAAGATCGAGTCGATTTTCAAGGCGACGGGGCGGGCGCTGAAAATGGCCGTCAAGCGAGACCCCGAAAATCAGAGCGTCCCGAGCACGAAAGGAACGCTATGAAACTGGCCGTCATCAAGTACAATGCCGGAAACATCCAGTCTGTTTTCTATGCGCTGAATCGTCTGGGCGTTGAGCCGCTTTTAACCGATGACATCGAAATAATTCGTTCGGCGGACCGCGTCATTTTTCCGGGCGTCGGCGAGGCGAGCGCCGCGATGAATTATCTAAAACAAAAAGGCCTCGATAAACTGATTCCCAAGCTCAAGCAGCCAGTGCTTGGCGTATGCCTCGGCCAGCAGTTGATGTGCGAATATTCGGAAGAAAACGATACGCAATGTCTGGGAATTTTCGCGCAAAAGGTGCGAAAATTCGAGCCGCACCTGAAAGTGCCGCACATCGGTTGGAACAACATTTTTGAGCTCAAGAGCCCGTTGTTCGACGGTTTGCCGAGCGCACCGTTTGTTTATTTTGTACACAGCTACTACGTCGAGTCGGGCGATTTCACCACAGCGACCGCAGACTACATCCTCCCTTTTAGCGCCGCGATGCACAAAGACAACTTTTACGCCGTCCAGTTTCACCCGGAAAAGAGCGGCGATGACGGGGCGAAAATTCTTGAAAACTTTCTGAAAATATGATTGAAATTATTCCTGCAATCGATCTCATCGACGGCAAGTGCGTGCGCTTGCTGCACGGCGATTTCGATCAAAAAACCGTCTATAGCGACAATCCGCTTGCGACGGCAAAACGTTTCGAAGACGCCGGCGTCCGCAGGCTGCACCTGGTCGATCTGGACGGCGCGCGCAACGGCCGGGTCGTCAACCACGCGATTCTGCGTCAAATTGCGCAACAAACCAATTTGTTGATTGATTTTAGCGGCGGGATTCGAACGGAAAAAGATGCGGCGACGGCGTTCGAGTTCGGCGCGCATCAAATCGCCTGCGGCAGCATTGCCGTTAAAAACAAGCCGCTTTTCGAAAGCTGGCTTAAAAAACACGGCGCTGAAAAATTCATTCTCGGCGCAGATGTGATCGATGAAAAAATCGCCGTTTCAGCGTGGCAAGACCAAACCGAAATCAACGTCTTCGATTACGTAGCGAGCTATCAAAATCTTGGTCTACGCGACGTGCTTTGCACTGACGTTTCGAAAGATGGAGCCTTGCAGGGGCCGGCGTTTACGCTTTACAAAAAACTGCTGCGTGAATTTCCCCGGATGAATTTTATCGCCAGCGGCGGCGTTTCGTCGATGGATGACGTTGAAGCGCTGGGGTCGATTGGCGTGCGGAGCGTGATTGTCGGACGGGCGATCTATGAGAAGAAAATCAGCTTTGATGAACTGAAACGACGCCAACGACAATGCTAACCAAGCGCATCATCCCATGTTTTGATATTAAGGACGGTCGGATTGTCAAGGGCGTCAATTTTCAAAATCTCAGAGACGCGGGCGATCCGGTTGAGATGGCGAAAGTTTACGTTGAGCAAGGCGCGGACGAGCTGGTTTTTCTCGACGTGACCGCGACCCTGCAGCGAAGAAAAACATTGCTCGATCTAGTCCAAAAAATCGCCCGGGAAATAAATATTCCGTTCACCGTCGGCGGCGGCGTCAGTTCAATCGATGACGTTTCCAAGCTGCTAAACGCAGGCGCGGACAAGATTGCCATTAATTCAGCCGCCGTCAGAAATCCCGATCTTTTGCGCAATTTAGCCAACGAATTTGGAAGCCAGTGCATTGTCGTCGCGATTGACGCCAAACGAATGGGGGAGAGCCTGCAAGTTTTTATTAACGCCGGTAAAAAAGCAACGGGTTACATCGCGCTGGAATGGGCCAAACGTGCTGAGTCCCTCGGAGCCGGGGAAATTCTGCTGACTTCGATGGATCACGATGGAACGAAACAAGGCTTTGCGGTTGAACTGACGCGTCAAATCTCTGAACAAGTTTCCATTCCGGTTATTGCTTCAGGCGGCGCGGGAAAAATTGAACATTTTGTTGAGATTTTTACTCGCGGCGCCGCTGACGCCGCTTTGGCTGCAAGCTTGTTTCACTTCAAGGAGATCGAGATATTCGAACTCAAGAACCGATTACGCCAAAACAACATTCCGGTGCGAATATGAAAATTGATTTTAAGAAGTCCGGCGGTCTGGTTCCGGCGATTGTTCAAGACGCCGACACGGGAAAAGTGCTCATGCTCGGGTACATGAACGCTGAAGCTTTTGAGAAAACGCAAGAATCGAAATTGGCGACGTTTTATAGTCGCTCCCGGCAGGAGATTTGGGTGAAAGGGCAGACTTCCGGCAATCGCTTGTACGTGAAGGAAATTCTGGTCGATTGCGACCGGGACGCCATTCTTGTCAAAGCTGTTCCAACCGGGCCGGTTTGCCACACCGGCGATGACACTTGTTTTGGCGAATCAAACACGGCGGGGAAAGTGGAGTTTTTGAATCAACTCGCCGATACGATTCGAGAAAGGAGAGAAAATCCAATGGACGCTTCCTATACGAGCTCGTTATTTGAAGCAGGCAAAAATCGAATCGTGCAAAAAGTCGGCGAAGAAATGGTGGAATTGATCATTGAAGCCAAAGACAATAATCAGGAAAAATTTAAAGAAGAAGCCGCCGACCTTATCTATCATTTTTTAGTTTTGCTCGAAGAAATGAAATTGTCGTTGAATGATGTTGTTGATGTGTTGAAAGCGAGAAGCCGGTGAGGCGACATCACCCTTTTGATCCGCGAGTCACTTCAGCGAACAGGATTGCAGCCGCAGATGCGGCGTTGAGGGATTCTCCGGAGCCGCGTCGGGGGATGGTAATTTTTTGATCGGCGAGTTCTATACTTGTCTGACTTAGGCCTTCCGTTTCATCTCCAACCAAGAGAATTTTCCGTTTTGCATATTCCGTCTCAACGTAATTCTTGCCGCTCTTTGGAGTGGAGGCGTAAATCACTGCGCCATTTTCTTTCTGTTTACCCAAATAATCTTCAAAGTCGCATATTTCGAAAATTGGCAGATTAAAACACGCGCCCATAGATGCGCGCAGCACCTTCCCGTTCGTCCAATCGACGCAGTCCGTGCCGAGGGCGACGCCGTCAACGCCAAACCATGCGGCGGTTCGGAAAATCGTTCCCAAGTTCCCCGGATCGTGCAATTTTTCTATCGCGAGAATGAGGCATTCATCTTGAGAAGCGATTTCCCTGAGTGTGTTTTGTGAAGTTTTTTCCAGATGAACGACCGCCAACACGCCTTGAGAGTGGACTGTCTCGGCAAGCCTGGCAAAATCTTTTGAACCTGTCTCGAAACATTGAATTTTGCGGTGATTCGCGAGTCGGAAGATTTTGTCAGCCAGCGCATTCTCCTGAAAAGCGCCGGTGCAAACAAGGCATTCAACCGGGCATTTCGACAGCAACGCTTCTTGCACCAATCGCGCGCCTTCGGCAATGTACCGTCCCGCTTCCCGACGATGTTTCTTTTGGCGCAGCTTTGCCAAGGACTTGAGAGCGTTTTGGGACAGTTTGGTCATAGCAGCCCTTCGTTTCGATAACGCTTGTCCGAAGCCAGTTTATGCGCCCAGCGCGTCGTTTCGGGCAGGCGGTATTTTGTCAGACATTTCAATACGAATCCTTTCGCCGTTTCTAGGCTCACTTTGTGTCCCGGTGAAATGTAAAGCGGCTTCACGCCGGTTCGTGATCTCAACACCCAGCCAATAACTTCGTTTTTATCAATCAACTCAACCGCCGCGCCTTTTTCTTCTGGAAGCGTTTCATGCTTGCCTAAAAGTCGGCTTTTGGCAACGCCAATCGTTGCGAACCCCGTAAGTACGCCAATATGCGCGGCAATACCCAGCCTGCGCGGATGCGCGATTCCCGCGCCGTCACAAAGCAAAAGATCGGGCGTGGTTTTTAGCTTTGACAGCGCGTCCAAAACTCCGGGAATCTCTCGAAAAGAAAGATAGCCCGGGACGTAAGGAAAGGTCACGGGCCGTCGCGAAACCACATGCTCATGAACTTTCAAGTCTGGAAAAGTGAGTACGACAATCGCAGTGCGCGCAATCGTGTTTTGCTCTTCGAAACCCACGTCTACGCCCGCAACAAAACGCACATTACCAAATTGATCTTTCAAAACAACCTTTTGTCGCAATTCTTCTTGAATCGCTTTGGCTTCGGCGATTGAAACGTTCCAGTTATGGATGTTGAGAGCGTTGTTCATCGGGCTCCCGTTTTTTCATTTCTATTCATTAAAAACTCATCACCAGTTACTAATCAAAGATTCCTCTTCCAAAATTCCAGCATGGTGTTGTAAAGATGAATCCGCGCCGAACTGTCGGAAATGCTGTGTTTGCGCATTGGATAAAACATCATCTCAAATCTCTTGTTCGCGGCGATGAGTTCGTTGATGAAGCTCCAACTGTGTTGCGGATGCACGTTGTCGTCGTAGGTGCCGTGAACCAGCAGGAGCCGACCGTGCAAATTTTTGGCGTACTGCAGAAGCGAGGTCTTGTTGTACCCATCGCGATTTTCCTGCTGCGTTTTCATCACCGTTTCCGCCCACTTGGTATCATAAAAATCCCAGTCAGTCACCCCCGCGACGGCAACGCCAGCCTTGAATTCTTTGGAACGCGTCATGGCGAGCATCGTGAATGTGCCGCCGCCGCTCCAACCCCAAACGCCCACGCGGTCCGGGTCGATGTACGATTGCTTTTTGAGCCAACGCACTGCGTCAACAAGATCGTTTAATTCACCGTCACTGGACATCTGGCGCAGGATGGTGTTTTCGAGTTTCTTGCTGATCGCCGTTGCACTGCGATTATCGACGCCGGCGACGAGAAAGCCTCGGTCGAGCAACATTTGATCGAAATAATAATTACGCGATTGCCATGCGTTAGCAACGGTTGGCGCTGAGGGGCCGCCGTAAACGTAGAGAATCAACGGATATTTTTTGTTGGGATCGAAATTCGCGGGCTTGAGAATTTTCGCCGGCATTTGAAAGCCGTCCGAAGCCGGGATGTTGAGCAATTCCGGAGCCTGCAAGTCGAGCTTGGCCAGCGCTTCCGTGTTTGAGTTAGAGACGCCTTGCACCAGTGTGCCGTCTTTTTTGTGCAAACGCAAACTCGGCGCGTTGGAAAGCGTCGAAAATCGGTCGAAATAATATTCCCCAGGCGGGCTGAAGGCGATAAAATGCGTGCCGTCTTCCGCCGACAGGCGCTGCATTTGCGAACCGTTCATTTTGATGCGGTAGAGATGTTTCTCTACAGAAGATTTTTCCAGAGCTGTAAAATAAACCCAGCCGCTTTTTTCATCGATGGCTTGCACGGCTTGACGCAGCCAAAAAACGCCGCCGCTGGCTGATCTCACAGCCCAATCGCCCTTGGTGATTTGGTTGACAAGCTCGCCGTCCATCGAGTAACGATACAAGTGCGCGTAACCGTTGCGCTCCGACTGCCAAATGAAATGCTTGCCGTTTTTAAGAAAATAGAGATCGTCGTGAATATTGATCCAGCCTGGATCGGTTTCGGTGAAAACGTGTTCAGCGCCGCCGGCAGCCGCATCGATAAAGTAAAGATTGAGCGTCTGGACGTCGCGTGTTAAAGTTTGCAGAGCATACCGGCGATTGTCCGGCAGCCATTTGACCCGCGCGATGTATTCATAATCGTAAGGCTTCAATTCAGACCAGACCGTCTCGCCGCCTTTCGCGCGCACGACGCCGACGCGTACTTTGGGATTTTCCGTGCCCGATTTTGGATAGCGCTGCGTGATTACTTCCGGCGTGGCCGGGCGAAAATGGACAAAATGCGAAACCGCGACGTTTGACTCGTCGGTTTGCAAATAGGCGATGGATTTTGAGTCGTCCGACCACCAATATCCAAGGTCTTGCCGTCCGAATATTTCCTCCCAATAAACCCAGCTCAGCGTTCCGTTGAGCGTTGTTTCGGAACCGTCCCAAGTCAGGCGAGTTTCACTTTTTTGCGACAGGTCGTAGACAAAAAGGTCGTTTTGGCGGACAAACGCCAGCTTGCCGCCGTCCGGAGAGAATCGTGCGGATTTTTCTTCCGCCTTGGTCTTGGTCACCTGGGTAATTTTTGAGCTTTCAAAATTGAGCAGGTAAAGATCGCCTTCAAAAATGTAGAGCGCGCTTTTACCCGAACTTGTAATCTCGGCGGGCCACAGCGGCGCTTCAGGCGCGTTGTTCATGCCCAAAATGCGATGCAACTCGGCCATTGTTTCTTCACGGTCGAGCGCGGGCGTCCGGTTCCCGGTTCTTGGGTCAAGCCTTTCGATTGTCCTCTCAGCCGCCGGAATTTGGCGATCGTACAGCAGCGCCGTCCCGTCATCAAGCCACTTAAACGACGGCATGGCGGTGAGTGCGCCGCTTTGGCCGCTGTAAATCCATTCGACAGAAATTTTTTCTTGAGCGACGACGCCCGTGACAAGCGCAATAAACAGGAATGCAACAATTCGAAAGCTTTTGGTCATAATAAAAACCCGTTTTTATAAATCGGCGGTTGTTTACGGAAACCCGTGATGATAATCATAACTCGCAACATCGTCAAGATTTCCTTCCTTTTTGAAAAGGAACGGTCTAAGTTATTTTAGCTTGTAAATTGACATTCCGCCGATTGAAAAGGGGTGCATTGCTGCAAATCATTGCGACAATGGGAAATCTTTACTGATCGTCAATCTATGGCATGGTGTTTTCGTGATTGCAGTTGAACGAAGCCGTTTATCGAAAGAAACAAGGTCTCATCACGCTCCCTGAAAAGCCCGCCTTTTTCTCTCGTCTCGCCGGCCGTCGCTTTGATGCTTTGAATACAATTTTCCCTAACCTGTCAGGAGGGCCATATGCAGAGTCGTTTGTTTCCAAGAACATTGCTTTTTTGCGCGCTTTCTTTTTTTCTCACCCAATTTGTATTTGCACAGCAACGCCCCGAACCGGATTACATCGAAGGCCGCTTGATCATCAAGTTTAAGCCAAGCGCCGCTGAAAATACAATTAACGCCACGCTCTCAGCTTTCAATGCAAGATCGGTGAAAAAATTTAAACTGATCGGCGCTGAGGTGATTGAAATTTCAAACACAACAACCGCGCGCGCCATTTCCCTGCTGCAGAACGACCCGTCTGTTGAATACGCCCACCCTGACTACATCGTCCGCGCTATCGGCCCGTTTGAAAATGCGGCCGCTGATTCACAGACTTTCCCTGAAGATCCGCGATTTCCCGAATATTACGGTTTGCACAACACTGGCCAGACCGGCGGCACGGAAGACGCAGACATTGATGCACCGGAAGCCTGGAACATTACGACCGGCGGCAGTGAAGTGATTATCGGCGTCATTGATTCCGGAGTGGATTGGGAGCATGAAGATTTGGCCGCGAACATGTGGACGAATCCCGGCGAAATCCCCAACAACGGCATTGACGATGACGACAACGGATTTATCGACGATGTTCACGGTTGGGACTTCGCCAACAACGACAACAATCCTTTCGACGACAACGGCCACGGCACGCACGTCGCGGGAACGGCTGCGGCGGTTGGCAACAACGGCGTCGGCGGCGCGGGCGTGAATTGGTCAGCGCGAATCATGGCGCTCAAGTTTTTAAACGCTTCCGGTTCCGGCTCGACGTCTGACGCCATCGCCGCCGTCGAGTATGCGACCGCAATGGGCGCGCATCTAACCAACAATAGTTGGGGCGGCGGGCCATTCGAACAAGCGCTTCTCGACGTGATTCAGGCTTCCGGCGACGCCGGCATGTTGTTTATTGCCGCAGCCGGAAACGACGGCACGGACAACGACAACTTCCCGCATTATCCTTCCAATTACGCTCTCGACAACATCATTTCAGTCGCTTCAACCGATCATAACGACAACCGGTCGGGCTTTTCCAACTTCGGTTTAACCTCCGTCGACGTTGGCGCGCCGGGATCGAGCATTTTGAGCACTTTCCCAAACAACTCCTACGGCGTGATCAGCGGCACTTCGATGGCCTCGCCGCATGTCGCCGGACTTGCAAGCTTGCTCTTGTCCTATGTGCCGAATCTTGCTCCGGGAGAAGTCAAGGAAGCGATCATGTCTTCGGTTGATCCGCTGCCGGCCCTGGACGGGATCACGGTCACTGGAGGCAGAATTAACGCCTACAATGCGCTAATGGCCGTTGAACAAGACAGCATTCCGCCAGATGCAATTTCTGACCTGCAGATCGTTTCCCCAGGTTCAAATACGATGGTTCTTTCGTGGACGGCGTCAGGCGATGACACTTCCGACGGTACGGCGAAATCCTACGACGTGCGTTTTTCGACGCAGCCGATTTTTGAAGGAAACTTTGATGAAGCGTCTAAGGCCGCAAATCCGCCGAGTCCGCAAGAGGCAGGAACGGTGGAAGAATTTAAAGTCACTGGACTCGACTTTAGCACCCCTTATTTTTTCGCAATACGCGTTTTTGACGAACAAGGTAACGGTTCGGATATTTCAAACGTCGTGGACGGCTCAACGTTAGGCGCGCCTCAAATTGCGGTCGAACCCGACACGCTTGAAGCGATGTTATTCACCGGGGAAAAAGCCTTCGATATGTTTGAAATTGCAAACGTCGGCGAAGGCACGCTGGATTTTGTCATCCCGGATTTTGACGAACAAGCCTCTGTAAGATTGGTCGCGGCGCAAGGCGACAATTTGCACGTGCAGGTTTTGCCGACGCCTTCTCAAAAGACGCGACGCGACGGCGTCAGGCAGTTGCAAAACATCGCCCCAGTACAAATGGGACCGTCGAAAGCGACGCCTTTGCTGCGAAGCGTGTTAGCCAACGCCGGTGCTGAAGCGACGGTTTTTTATGATGATTTTGAAGGAGAAGATCAGGGCTGGACGATTGAACTTTACAATAACACGACGGACGCACTTTGGCATCCAACCAACTCTTCTTTCAATAGCCCGGAAACCAGTTGGTGGTGTGCAGACGAAGCGACCGGAAATTATAGCACCGGTTCTCGAATCAGCGCTGCAGCGGTCAGTCCTGAGATCAGTCTTTCCGGCGCCCTCGCTCCAATCACTTTGCAATTTTTTGAAAACTATAACACGGAAACCGGATTTGACCGCTGCATGGTTGACATTTCCACCGACGGCGGGACGAGCTGGATTCCTTTACGCGGCGACATTAGCGAAGCGCCCAGCGGCAACAGCGGCGGCTGGATTATGACCAGTCTGGATATTTCCGAATTCACGGGCGAGACGATTCAAGTACGCTTCTATTTTGACACCCAAGACGGTATTGGCAACCTGTTCCCGGGGTGGTTTTTTGACGACGTTTTGATTACGAACGCGAATCTTCCGTTCATCTCGGTGACGCCGAATGAAGGCACGGTACCGGCCAACGGGATGGAAAACATTGAAGTCACTTTCGACGCCGCCGGGCTGTTCGGCGACGTTTACCAAGCAGACGTCATCGTCGAAAGTAATGATCCCGATACGCCGCAGGCAATTGTCAGAGCCTTGCTCACCGTCGAAAACGCTCCTGATATCGGCGTAGCGCCGAGCGAACTCAACTTTGGGGAAGTGTTTGTCGGATTTTCAGAGACGTTGCCTTTTGAAGTTGAGAACGCCGGAACGGATACTCTAAACATTTCAGAAATCACCTCCAACAACGCGGTTTTTAGCTTTCAATTTTCCGACACAACGCTTGCTCCCGGTGATGCGGGAAAAGGCGAGGTAACGTTTGCGCCAATAAATGCAGGCGAATATTCAGCAAACTTGACGTTTTTCAGCGACGATCCCGATCAACCCCAATTTGAGCTTCCGTTAAGCGGCGAAGCGGTTAGCCCGCCGATCATCGACGTTTCTCCGGCTGAGATTAACCTCTTCGCCAAGCCCGGCGACTCAACTTTTGCTGCGCTTACAATCGCAAACAACGGAGGCAGCGACCTTGTTTTCAGCGTGGGTGATGAAGAGCAAAGCGTAAACGCACAGATCGCCAATCATGCAGTCTTCTGGGGCGTCAACACGAGCGTACAAGATACGCTCAATTGCAGCGACCTTGACGGAAGCACGGTTAGCTCTATTCTGGTTACGCCGAATACGTTTCTTGGCATTGCAATTGACGAAATCGGTCGGCGTATTTACTGGGCCAGTCCGGATGAAGGCGCAATCAAGTCAAGCGCCATGGACGGCGGCGATCTTGTCACAGTCGTCGACGGTTTGTTTACGCCGGTGGACGTTGCCATCGACCCTGTGAATCAAAAACTTTATTGGGCGGATTTCTCAGCAAATGTTATTAGTCGTGCGAATCTGGACGGCAGCAATGAAGAAGTAATCATCAACGGTGCGAACGGGTTGTCGAATGATCCCGCCGGAGTGACGGCCGCGGAAAAACCGAGCGTTGCCAATGAAAAGCCGGACGTTATTTCCAGCCCTTGGGGAATCGCGCTGGATCTGGTTCATGGAAAAATATACTGGACGGAACAAAACGTCGATCGCGTCAGCAGAGCGAACCTGGACGGCTCCGAAGTTGAAATATGTATAGAAACCGGGCTTAACGGGCCGCGCGGAATAGGCTATGATCCCGAGTCAAACAGAGTGTACTTTGTAGACAGCTTCAATAATGCACTTAAATCGTTTGACACTGAGACCAAGAACGCGACCCTGGTCAAACAGCTTGGCGCGGACGACAATCCCCTCGCACTCGCGATTGAAAGCAACAGAGGGCATGTCTATTGGGCGGACAACGTCAGAGACTACATTGCTCGCGTCGATTTGGAAGGGAACGAATTCGAAGTGATCGCTGAAACTTCCGTTCCGGAAACAGACGGGCCGTTCGGGCTTGCCGTCGCTTCCGGCGGCTGGTTGACTGAGTCGCCGAATCAGGGCGTTGTGCCCGCCGGAGAATCTGCGGAAATTCTGGTCACCGCGGACGCTTCAGCGCTTGAAGAAGGCGATTACGAAGCTGTGATAAACGTCTCTTCAAATGATCCGGTCACTTCGGACGTTAGAATTCCGGTGTTTCTCAAAGTCGCACAAACAGAAGTCATTATCTCGACGCCGGACGACATAGAAGGCCTCGTCGGCGACCAACTGGACGTTCCTGTTTACCTCACGATTAATGATTCCACGTTGAGCGTTGCAGTCCTGGGCGCCGCCATGAAAATTACCGGCGGCTTGCTGAGTTATGTGGGGTTTACCAAGGGCGACATTCTGACAGATCAAACTTTTGAAGTTAATCCTGTGAGCAGCGATAGCTTGAGAATGGCTCTGAGCGGATTCGGCGTTGATCCCGTGTCCGATTCCGGCGTTCTCGCTACGCTCCATTTTTCGATTAGCCAAGGTGCGCAAACCGGCGACATGGCAACCTTTGAATACAATGAATTGTCTTCCGCCGACCCTACGGCGCGCTCATTGGTGACCATCGGCATTGACGGCAAAGCCACGGTTTTTAATGAGCTGTCAATTGGCGGCGTGGTTCATTACAGCAGGACGGACGGCAGCCCAAGCGAATCAAAGCCCGTTCAGGGCCTGGACGTTTTGCTCAAGTCAGGCGATGAAAGCGTCGGTGAATTGAAGACCGATTCTAAAGGAGCGTACTCGCTTGAAAATATTGAAGCTCGCAAAGACTACACCCTCGAACTGCGCCGTGTGAGCGGCGGACGCGGTTTTGCAGTAAACCCGACCGACGCACTGGTCGCTTTTCTTGGCACGCAAAATCCGGAAACGCTTTCCGGCGGGCAAAAGCTGGCCTCGGACGTTGATCAAAACAGAGAGCTCAACTTGGCGGACGCGACGGCAATATTTGACCGTTTTCTGGGCCTGGTTGGCGCTTTCGAACCGTTCGAGTGGCGGGCTTACCCCGCAGCTTTTGACATTAACGAGACGGCGGACTCCTGGAAAATGACGCCGGTTGGCAATCTTTATCCAAATCTCAGGTCTCGCAAGAAAGACCAGGATTTTCTCGCCGTCGTGCTCGGCGATGCGAATTTAAGCTGGGTTCCGGTCGAGGAGTCTGAGTCTCTAGCCAAAAACGTCTCGCCAATTGCACACGGCCAACCAGATTTATTGATGCACATCGAGAAAGCGAGCGTCGCGAACTCAGGATTGACGGCGGTTCAAGTCGTTGTTTCCGGAGACGTGCTCGAAAACGGCGTCTACGCCTTTGGCGGCGATGTTGAATTCGACGATGCGACGTTCGAAATCGCTGATGTTCGTTGGGTTGGCGCAACGCCAGAAGATTTTCAGCTTGCACACCGGATTCATCGCTTTGAAGACGTCTTAAATGATCAAGAAGAGAGTTTGAGCCTCTTGCGCTTCGGCGGTTTCGCCAAGTCAGAAAAGGGACTTTCGAAAAACGGCGTCTTGTTAGAAATTGATTTACGCACGAAAAAGTCAGCGCAAGCCGGGGTTGCCTCAGAGCTTCGAATCGTGGAAGCGACCGCAAGCTTCAGAACTTCGGTTAGAGATAACGAGCGCGTTTATACGCTTCAAGGCGAAAAAATGTCGCTCGCTTCCGCCCAAGTTGAGGTCGCAGGTAACGAAATTGTGGTCTCAGCGCTCCCCGCTGAATTTGGGCTTGAAGCCAATTATCCGAACCCCTTCAACCCAACAACGACCATTCGCTACCAACTGGCTGAGTTTGCGCAAGTAAAGTTGGAGATTTACAACACGGTAGGACAAAGAATCGCAACGCTGGTGCAAGACGAAGCGCAGGAAGCGGGCTTTTATAGCGTTGAATGGAATGCGAGAGACGCAGCCGGAGCGGCGGTCGCCAGCGGCATGTACGTCTATCGAATCCAGGCGGTTTACGGCGAGAAGAAATTCGTTCAGACGAATAAAATGCTGTTGTTGAAATAAGGCCATATTGTAGAGACGCGATGCATCGCGTCTCTACGAAGCGTAACCTCACACATAGAGGCCATGGCCGGATTGGAAATAAATGAGCCGTTAAAAGCGGCGCGCCTTTGAGGCGCCTGGATCAAGCTTCTCATCTCCAATACCAAAGCAAACCTTCCTGATTTCAGGCGGGTTTGCTTTTTTTTGTAATTCCTGGAATTCGACGAGTTGCGCTGCAAGAGTCGCAAGTGAATGGCGAAACGCTGAACGAGGACGGGTGCAAAAAAGAAAAGCCCCGTCGTCATCCATAACGTCGGGGCTTGTCATGCTCATTTTGAGGAGGAGAGAGTTGCCCTATGCTTAAGCGATTACCGTGCCATAAATTCCACGGCCTGATTTTCAGAAAAATTGCGGCCAATTTCGTATCAATGTAAAATTAGCGTGTAACTTTGAAACAATCCTGTTTAGAAAATTCTCAATCAGCTTTTGCTTTTCGCAACATCGGCGGGCTGTTCTTTTCCGGAAATTTACCGTTTTTGTCCGCGTAAAATTCTCGGAAAGCTTCAAAATCCGCTTCAATATCTCCCGTCGGGTAGAATAGCGGGCCTAGCCCCCCGCGCTTTTTCGCATAATCCACAAAACCCATAACGATAGGCACATTAGCTCCCGTCGCGATGTAATAAAATCCGGTTTTCCAATACTTGGTGAAGCTGCGCGTTCCTTCAGGCGCAATTAAGAGCGCAAGCTTTTGATTATTTTTGAAGGCGTCGATTGCATTTTCGACAAAATTACGAGGGGCGCTGCGATCAATCGGAACGCCGCCGATCTTCCGCATGAATACGCCCAGCGGCCAGCGAAAAAGCGTGTGCTTACCCAAAAAGTTTACGTCAAGCTGCAAAGCGCCGCGCACGAGCAAGAAATAGAGAAAATCCCAATTCGAAGTGTGGTAAGCGGCGATGACCAGGTATTTATTCAAATCCGGCGTTTTGCCGACCGCCTTCCAACCGAGCAAACGGAGCAAGAATCGGCAGAATTTTTGTGTTAGCGTTTCTCCCTGCATACCTTGCTCAAAGCGTTGTCGTTTGTCCAATCGCCCACCCAATTAAGTACAAGGCGGCGGGAAGATTTTCTTCAAAAGTCGGTTGGATTTGGTCTTCAGGTAGTTCGAATCCTGGAAAACTGCCGCGCGGCCGAAGCTCAATCGTAAAAGCGGGAACGCCAAGCAGCGCGTACAACCAGTCCGTCGTGTCGCCGCTGGCGAGATAGAGTTGGGACGATTGCTGCGGCGTATAATTCTGTCCGTGAACAGCCTTGATTCGGTCAGCCATGGCCGTCGCCAAATTTTGCAGAAGCGCTTCATCCGGCGCCGGATCGCTCGTCGTGCCCCACGGATAAAGAACAAGTTGGCTGAAGTTGTGGTAAGAAACCAGCGCCGCCGGTTGTTCTCGATCCAGAAAATCACGCATCGCCTGCGTTTCCGGCTCGGAGAACGCCGAAGGGCCGCGATAAATATCGGAAAAAGTGTCTCTCGAAGCGCCGGGGCCGCCCCAATTATGACCGTAGTTTCGGTTCAGGTCAACGCCGAACGTTCCGTCGCCGTTGTCGCGTCGATTCTTGCGCCAGAGTCGATTCGTGCTAACGGAATAGACGTGCCCGTCGGGATTGACCATCGGCGCAATCCAAATTTCCGCTCCGTCAACCAGCGCGGCGACGTTCGCATCGGAATCATAATTTTTGACCAAATGATCGCTCAACATCAACGGCGTTTCAACGGAAATCCACTCCCTGGCATGGTGCGCACCCGTAAAGACAATGACCGGCTCAGCTTCGTCAGTTGCGACATTGTCGCTAATTTTTATCGCCCACAAGTCGCGTCCTTCCACTGATTTCCCAATCGAGGCGAGTTGCGCGATTTCCGGATGGTCCTGCGCCAGTTGTCGGAGCGCAGCCTCAGTTTCGGCAAAAGTGTGGTACAGCCCGGCGTCCGGTTCAGTCGGGCCGCCGCCGCCGGGAACGCATTGCGTCGCACTCAAAAGCAGAGCGCAGACTGCGGCAAATCCGATTCTTTTGAAAATCGCGGGGAAGCTCGTTTTCATTCTTGCTCCCCTTTTTTCATCCCCGCATTTTCTTCGACGACCTTTACGAAAAAACCGGCTTTTCGCAGTTCTTCAATGTAAAGATCAAAAGCCCGAGCAATCGCCGTATCTCCCTTGACTTCCCACAAATCCAGGCCAGTATCGACGATTTTTTGTACGTCGCCGGAGTCCTTCAAAGCAATGTAAACCAGACGCTGCACCAAGTCGCTTTCGGAGATTTTTTCTCCAACAATGTTCTGCACAGCGACTTCGCTCGTCAGGCGAACGACCACGTAATCTTTTTCTTTAACAATAATTTGAGCGCCGCTTTGCCGCAGGCTCTCTAATTCGCTCTCATCTTCATAACGCACTTTCAATAGTCCGTCCTTGACGCCGGACTGCGATTGCGGCGATTGACAGGCCAGCATTGAAAATATGGCGCAAGAAGCCATGATTTTATGGATGTTCATAAATAGGAATTGAGACAATTTGAGTTTTGAAAGGGCGGTCTTTTTAGTAAAAGAACTCTCTACCTGACACTTTTTTGTGAACTGCATTTTCGAAAGGCCTCGTTTTGTCATTCTGCAGGAATCTTTGTTATCGCCCAGTGCAGGTCATGCTCAAAAGTTCAAGGGTCGGATCAAAAAAGATGCTTCCAGCATGACAATCCCGGCCTTCTTCGCCAGTTATAGAAGCCTATACAAAAAGTGTCAGGTAGTGAAGTGAAAGAAAAACATATTCACTATGAGACTGAATTGCAAACGATTACGGGTGACGCAATAAATCGGCGGGCTATTAGAAATTCAGGCTGTCTTCCAGCACTTCCCATTTCTCATCCCACTCCTGCATTTCGTAGCGGTTGGTCATCGGGAAATTGGGCGGGCGCTTGGTTTCGAGGCGGCGGTCAAAGACGATTCGCGTGCCATAGCGCGGTTCGGTCGCGGTGATGGAGCCTGCGGTCAAGCTGCCGTACAAACGCATTTGCGCATTTCCTTGTTGCTGGTAATCGACGACGCGGAAAGCGCCCTTCGTCATGATCGCGGCGTAAATATACAAATCGCCGGAGCCGGTCACTTTCGGCGGCGCAATTTCCACGCTGTTTTCGCTGACCAGGCCAAGATAATCGTCCGATTCCTGGTCAAATTCAGGTGAGTTTTTGTAAAAAACGTCGCCGCAAATCACGATTTTACCGACGTTATAGACAAGAGCTCGTCCCGCCAGCGTGCCTGAAACATGCAGCTTGTTCTTCGATTGGCTGACAATGGTGAGTAATCGCAAACTCGGGTTCGCCGAAACGCGTCCTTCCGCGCCTGACTTTTTTCGCCACGAAAATCCGCCGTCGCGTTCAAACTCGATCCAGCATTCTTCATCGAATCTGAAAACGGAACTGTCATTTTCAACGCTTTCGACCAGATCATACAATTTTTTCGGAAATTTGATCGGCGCCGTTCCGATTTCCAAACCAGCCTGAAACACCGAGTCCTTTTTGAAAAAAGCCGGATGCAAACGTTGGTGGATCGTGTAGCCCGAGGTCGTCACTTTTCCCAAAAAACGAGGGTGCTTGCCGTCATTGCCGCTGATCGCGAAATCGGTGTTGGTGTGGAACCGCCCGTCGAATTGGTCGTCGTGCACCACAACGCGCGGGTCCCAATAATCGACAAATTGTGCAAAATGAGAAAACCCCAAACGCTGCATTCGCATCTGCGTGCCAAGCAGTCTGCCGTTCGATTCCGTGGTCACGTCCACGATGAGCTGATCAAAAGCGCTCGGGTTCGCAGCTTCTTCATGCTTGACGGTTACATTGAATTGTTGATCTTCATAGGTCAGTGAAAACGATGAATCAATCGATGTCGGCGGGATAAAATGATTCGTCATTTTTTTCAATTTTCGCAAGAGGCGCTTCTGGTCGCGATTGGGTATCGTCAGCTTCGCTTTTGAAAGACGGAAATTTTTATCGAAATGGGGCTCGTCAAGGTGGGAATGTTGTGGTTCGGGGTTAAAAGT
>CAXHAT010000083.1:0-32712 GCA_964014485.1 uncultured Deferribacteres bacterium | reverse complement strand
CACCAAGAAGCTCGTCGGCAGCGTCAGATGTGTATAAGAGACAGAATCATCACTGCACCTCAACTTGAACTATGAATTCAAAAGACGCTGGCGTTTCGGTTTGCGCCGCAATCCGGCGGACTTTTATGATCTCTTTAACGAGGTCAAAGCTTCGATGAGCGGCACGCAGTTGTCTCTCAGTCATACCCGATTTTTGAAATACGACAACCCGCATAAGATTACCCAGACGACTGACCTGACTTTTTACACTGGAATCAAGGCTTTCAACGACAATCAGATCGCCGTCGCTGTGCCGGAATTCGTTGTGTTCGAATCCAAAATCAGTTCGAAAAACACCCGCCGTGCTATCGGCAGTGTGGATAGAGAGTCCGGGCAAGAATGGGAAATCGCCTTCACGGGGTTTGGCTATCACACAAACCTGCCGCGCATCGACGGCGGGGTGAATGCATCATGGGGCGCGTTCAAAACCTTCGGCGAGGCGCACAATGTTTTACACCTGAAAGCCGATGCTGGCTTTCGCTTGACGAATGATGAATTTGGATTGAGTCGCTTTTTCTTCGGCGGATTCGGTAACCGCAAGCTCGAAAACAGAAGCGTCAAGCAATACCGCGAAACCTCGCGGTTCCCAGGCGCGCCGAGCTACAGCCTATCTTCAAATCGTTTCCTGAAACTAACGCTGGAAAACAATCTGCCGCCGCTGCGTTTTAACAAAATTCGTTTCGGACAACACGCCCTCAGTCACATCGACGCTTCGTGGTTTTCGCAAGGCCTGGTTTTTGGAAAGGGATCGGAAAACGTCTGGCTGAATCTTGGTGCACAGATCAATCTTCGTTTCCAACATTGGTTTAATCTGGAGTCGACGTTATCGGCGGGCGCTGCACAGGTCTGGAATAACGGCCAGGCGTCGCGAGAATGGTTTTTGTCGCTAAAGCTGTTGCGGAATTAATAGAAGAGGCTTTTGGCGGGACTACTTTACTTGCTCAAGGATGCTGCAGAACGTTCTTTGAAGGATCGTTTCAATTGTCGATGATGTCATTCGGTAACAATCGTGCGCCGTGAATAATCGCCAAAACGTGGATTTTTTCAGGAAGAATGCGATAAATAATACGATACTTGCCGTCGAGTATTTCTCGAATTTCTTCAGTATCAAATTCAGGAACTTTTCTTCCCAAATACGGAAATTCCTCGATTTGGCTGCACCGCCTTAAGAGTTTCTCAAGCAATCGCTTTGCATAAAGCTCAGAATCCTTGGCGATATAAGCGTAAATCGCATCGAGATGTAGTATGGCTTGGTCTGTAATCTCTACAATCATTTGGGAAGACCATATTTGGCGCGGACGTCGTTTATACTCGTTGTCCGGCCTGCTTTACTGTCTTCGAGTCCGGGCTCAATTGACAAACGGACGTAGATTTTGTACATCAAATCGTCCCAAGTGGCGTCTTCCGGTAATTCATCGATCAGTTGACGAGCATGCTCTTTCACGTTCAAGTTTTCGCTCATGACTTGCACCTGAAGGCTCCTGCTGAATATTAAGGGTTTTCATAAACTCAGATATTGAAGGTTATATAAACTCTTGCTATTTCACAAGCTTAAATTGTATATAACGCGAATAGAAAAACCGGGCTTGATTTATCAGGAATTACCCCAATCTAACGGAAACTAAAAGTTTGAACTGGCTTCAAAAAACGATTCGACTTAGCCCAAAACCGCGCGGATTTCATTTGATTACGCGCGAGATTCTCTCTGAAATTCCGGAAATTCGCGATTTTCAAGTTGGCGTCGCGCACATTCTGATTCAGCACACGTCCGCTTCTTTAACAATCAATGAAAACGCTTCCCCTGACGTGCGCGATGATATGGCGGCGCATTTTGACAAGTATGTGCCGGAAAATGCGCCCTACTATCGGCACACGCTTGAAGGGCCGGACGACATGCCCGCTCACATCAAAGGCACGTTGACCGGATTCGATCTTTCCGTGCCGGTCACGAACGGCGGATTTAATCTTGGTACTTGGCAAGGCATTTACCTTTGCGAACACCGCAATCGCGGCGGCGCGCGCAAATTGGTTGTAACGATTTATGGCGATTCTTCAAAAAGCTGATTTGGGCGGCTTGCTCATTCAGGCGCAGAAGGGGAACTCAAAAGCGTTACAGGCGCTTTGCAAGCAGTTGGAAGGCTTTGTGCGCGGCTATTTCGTGAAGAAGTTCCGCGACGTTGCCCTGGTCGACGATTTGTGCCAGGAAACGTACATTCGTATGCTGCGGAATTTGCCCAAAATTAAGGAAGCGATGAGATTGAAAGGCTTCGTTGCAAAAGTGGCGTTCCACGTGATGCAGGATCATTTCAGAAGTAAGTATCGACGCGACGAGGAAAGCCTGGAACAGCGTTTTGAGCAAGGTTTGGACGTGGCCGATGCGCCGTCTTATCGCAGTGATTTGCAGCTTGATCGCGTTGATATTGAAAAAGCCTTGGAAGAGCTGCCGGAAAAAACACGTCGCGTGCTTCTGCTGAAAAGCGATGGACACAAGTATGAAGAAATTGCGGAAACGACGGGCTTGAGCGTCAGCGGGGTGAAGATGCAGGTGAAGCGCGGCATCGAGCAGTTGAAGTTCCTGCTAGCTGATGTGACCATTATCTGGCTTTACACGACTTTGTTTTAAACTGCGAATACAATGGATTCTTGTAAAAATTATAAAGACAAAATCATCTTTTTTGATGATATGAACGAAAACGAAAAGCGCGATTTGCTGTCACACGTCGAAAGTTGCGACAGTTGCAGGGCGGAATTTCACACCGCCCGGGCGATTGCTGCTTCGTTGGCGAATCGAGCTTCAGCGCACCAGGTGAGCGATGAATCTTTGCAACGCTACGCCGTTCAACTTTCGACGGCGGGCGAGCCGGATTATGACGGCGAGCGCTTGTCGCCAGCGGAGACGACGCAAATTGAAAATCATCTTGAAATATGCGGTGATTGCCGGAAAAAGCTCGAAGATTTGCAAAAGGAATTTCTGGCGATAGACGCGCATTTGGACGAAATGGAGTTTCCGAACATATCAATCGAACGCCAGGCCGCTATTCAATCAGGCAGTCTTGTAACGCGATTGAAGCGCATATCTTCGATCTTTTCAAGGCCGCGAATTCCAGCCGTTCTGGGTGCGGTCGCCGCACTGGTTGCTGTTTGGCTTAGCCCGTTTTTTCGGGGCGGGGAGCATCCGTACAAAAATGCTATTGCTTTAGATTCGAATTTGATGTGGGGGCAGGTCAGGGGAGGAGGGGAGCATAATCTTGATCGGGCGCGCATTGCTTTTGATCAGCAAAATTATCAACAAGTCGTCGTTTCGGCGGAGGCTTTTATTGCGGACAACCCTGGGAGCGCCCTGTTGCATCAAGCCTGGCTTATTAAAGGCGTTTCTCAACTGCGAGCTTCACAAACAAATATTTGGGGGCGCTTTTACGATTTTGACTCCATGAAACTCGCACAAAGTGTTGAAGCTTTGAAGCAGGCGCTTGCGTTGGCTGCGAATGAGTTGGAAAAAGAAGAAAGCCGCTGGTTTTTGGCGCAGGCAAATCTTGCGTTGAAGGACGGAGAAAAAGCCAAATTATTGCTGACGGAAATTGTTGCTCAAAACGGCAGACGCTACAACGAAGCCAAGCGCCTTCTCGAGACGTTCGAGTAGTACGCTCCGCTCTTTAAAAACCTCTCAACGAACTTTCTCCCAAAATACAATCAAAGCCAGAAGAGATTTTCGTCAATATTTTTAGTTGCGAGCAGATATTTTAATTGCTTCAGGCGTGTAAACGCGCTCGTCTGAAAAATCGCGGACGTGAATCGTATTTTTTCGAACAATGCTCTGAATTCTTCTGCACCGTCTTGAGCAGTGAGGCGGCACGCAAAGCCCGGCAAATCTTCGTGGATTTTATCGCACGACACGCGATAGCTGCGATGATCGCCGTCCGATTCGCCGACCGTCATTTTGCAGCCGGGAAAAGCGTCTGAGACGATCTGCGCGATTTCCCGAATTCGAAAATTCTCGCCAGTATTTCCAACGTTGAAAATTTGATTGTGGACGGCCTCGCGCGGCGCGTTCAGCGCACAAATGATTGCCTCGGAGATGTCCTTCACGTGCACCAGCGGTCGCCACGGCGAACCGTCACTGATCAATTTGATTTCCTTGGTCGTCCAGGCGAGCCCGGCCAAATTGTTGAGCACGATGTCAAACCGCATATGCGGCGATGGGCCGTAGGCCGTTGCATTGCGCAGGAAAACCGGCGAAAAATCATCATTCGCGAGTTTTTTCAAATCGCGCTCGACCAGGACTTTGCACTCGGCGTAGGCGGTCTGCGGCGCAACGTCAGATGCTTCCGTTTTAAATTCCCCCGAACCTTTGCCATAGACGCTGCAGGAAGACGTGTAAACAAATCGCGGGACGCCAGCCTTTATGCAGTTCTTGGCTAAAGCGACCGTGCCTTGATGGTTGATTTCAAAGGTGATCGACGGATTCATTTGCCCGAGCGGGTCGTTGGAAAGCTCGGCCAAATGGACGACGCCGTCGAACCCTGCCAGATCTTCCGCACTGATTTTTCGGACGTCTTTTTTAAGCGTCGTTATTTCTTGACCCGATTCCGGTTTGAACAATTTGGCGTTGGAATAGAACCCGGCGTCGAAGCCGGTCACTTCAAATCCGCGCGTTTGCAGCAACGGCGTCAAAACCGATCCGATGTACCCTTGGTTGCCTGTCACTAAAACTTTCATGACCATATTTTCCACGGCGCTTGATTCTTTTCCCAGAGCTCTTCCAGCATACGCTTTTCCTTCAATGTGTCCATACACGACCAAAAACCGAAGTGCTTAAATCCCATGAGTTCACTGTCCTTTGTCAGCTTTTCCACGGCGCTTTGTTCCCAAATTGTGTCGTCACCATCGACATAATCGATCGCGCGCCGGTTGAGAACAAAAAAACCGCCGTTAATCCAACCTTCCGCTGATTCCGGCTTTTCAAAAAAACTCGTCACGCGCCCGCCGTCAAAAGCCATACGTCCGAAGCGGGCGGGGGAGCGCACAGTTGTGACCGTCGCCAGTTTCTTGTGAGAATGATGATACTCGACGAGTTTGCGAACGTCCAGATCGGCAACGCCGTCGCCGTATGTGAACATGAAATTTTCGTCTTTCCCCAGCCAGCCAAGCAGGCGTTTCAGTCTGCCTCCGGTTTGTGTTCTCAAGCCTGTATCGACCAAATGGATTTTCCAATCCGGCTGATTGCCGTCGTGAATGATCGTGTCGCCGCTGGCGAGATCGACGGAGATGTTGTTGTTGAGCGCGTAGTAATTCAAAAAATATTGTTTGATGACCTCGCCTTTATAGCCCAGTGCGATGATGAACTCCTTGAACCCTTGCGAAGCATAGATATTCATGATGTGCCACAAAATCGGTTTGCCGCTGATTTCCACCATTGGTTTGGGGCGCAAATCAGTCTCCTCGGAAAGGCGGGAACCCAGCCCTCCGGCCAGAATGACGGTTTTCATAGCTGCGTTTTCTCCAAGTTTTGAATTTCAAATCGGCATTCCTGAGGGATTGTAGGCATAATGGAAACTGTGATTTAAATCGAAAATTCGAATTGAAGGGAGTCAAAATGCGAACGATCGCACATATCGTAAAGCCGGTCAAGGTCGACCAGCAATCCGATCTTTATACTGCGCAACCGATCACTTTTGAGTCGATGCGGGCGGCGAAGGCGTTTGCAAAGGGCAGAGTCAACGTCGATTTGTTTACGACGCAATTTGAAGAAGATTCTGAGGCGGTTCCGCAAGATTTTAGTGTTACGCAAAATGTTGAGCGCTCAATCCATTCGCTGTGTGATTTGAAGAAGCGAAGAAAAGTGCCAGTGATGCAAGACGTTCTCGACCGACTCTATCACGCTTCGGACGCGGAGTTTATGGTTTATACCAACGCCGACATTGCGCTAATGCCCTATTTTTATGTGGCAATCAACCAGTACGTCGAAGACGGGGCGGACGCGTTGATCATCAATCGCCGTGCAATTCCGGCAACGTATCGGCGCGTGGAAGATTTGCCGCTCATGTACGGCGAATTAGGAACGCATTTGAAGGGCTTCGCGATCTACGTTTTTCGGCGGGCGGCATATCCAAAATTTAAGCTCGCCAACTCTTGCCTGGGCGTGACGCCTGTCGGGAAGCTTCTCGCGTTTAATGTCATCTGGCACGCACAAAACCCCTGTGAATTGCTCGACGCGAATCTAACCTTTCACATTGGCGAAGAGAAACCGTGGAGCAACGACGATTTTGCCGACCACGTCGAGTTTAATCTCGGCGAATGCTTGACTGCATTGGCGGAGCATCGTCTGGCGTACGGCAATTTTTACAACAAGCCGGAAGCATATAAATTCGTGCGCAGAATCGTTAAAAAGCGACAATTCGATTTTGCGACTTCTCTTGAGAACGTTCTTGAAAAATCCAGGGTCGCCTAAACGGAATGGATCAATTCTTCGGCGATTTCCTGCAAATGATCGACAATATGTGACGCGCCCTTAAAGGCGTGATCCTTGGTAATTTCGTGACGGATTATGATGCAATCCAGTCCGGCTGCTCGCGCTGAAGACAGCCCGCGTTCTGAATCTTCGATAACGATGCATTCCTTCGTCGAAACGCCGATTTTTTCAAGCCCGGCGAGGTAGGGGCCGGGATGCGGTTTAACGCCGTGATATTGTTCCGGCGTTAAGGCAAATTCAAAGAATGGCAGCAGGCCGGACGATTGATGAATGAGCTCGAAATGTTCACGTTTTGAGCTGGTTACAATTCCCATTTGAAAGCTTTTCGCCAAATCTCCCAAGACCTGGAACGCGCCATCGACTTTGCAATCTTCAGATCGTAGTAAGCCCGAATAGATTTCATTTCGTTCCTCTTTAATCGCCGCCAATTCTTCCGGCGAGAATCTGTTTTTGAATTCGTCTATCTCGATCACCCCTTTGCCTTGGCGCAGAGAAACTTCCGCAAAGATTTCTATCGTCAACTCAAAATCATAGTGACGCATAATTTCCTGATTTGCACGAAAATACAACGGTTCGGTGTTGACCAGAACCCCGTCATTATCCCACAAAATTGCTTTCTTCATAAAATGTATTAGTTTGAATTTTCAAGACTCGTTTAGGCCGGAGTGCGATGATTCATCATCGTTTGCCTAACAAACGCTGAAGCATTTGACTCCGGTTTGTTTCTCCGATGCTCAGACGGAGTGCAAAGATTCATCATCGTCCTTTCCGACTGTCGCCAAACAGTTAAACTTTAAGAATACTGCATTTTTCGCCAATAGAGAAAGGATAAAAGAGAATTTTTAAAAGACCGTCGCGTTTCTGTTGAGTCTCATTCCTGCGACGCCATTTTTAAACAAGATTTTTGAGCGTCCGTCCATATTTTTTCGACACTAAAATTTGGAAGGTGGAACATGAAAGCCAAAACTTTGCTGCAACTATTTCTCACACTTTTGTTTGCCTCAGTGGTTTTTGGAAATGATCTCAACGAGCGCTTTCTTGAAGCGGCTCGAAGCGGAGAAGTCGAGGCGGTTAAAAAGCTGCTCGACGAAGGCGCGGACGTCAACGCGCGCTACCGCTACGAATCAACCGCGTTGTTTTTCGCCGCGGATCAGGGCAACGTTGAATTGGCGAAGCTGCTGATCGAACGCGGCGTTGACATAAACGTCAAGGACACATTTTACAATGCGACCGCTCTGGCTTGGGCTGGAATGAACAATCATGTCGAAATCGCTATTTTGCTAGTTGAAAATGGCATCGACGGTTCAGAAGGCGCATTGGAAAACGGTGCGGCGCAAGGCGAGATGCGTTTGGTAAAAGCCGTGTTGGAAAACAATGAAAACATTGCTCAAAAAGCGCTGGATCGTGCTCTAAAAAACGCACTGCGCGGCAAACATGACGAGGTTGTAAAAACGCTGAGAGCGGCGGGCGCTAAAGAAACGGATGCAGCGGAGAATGCGAAAACCCTGCCGACGGAGATTTTACAACAATACGTCGGCTCCTATGAAGATGAACGAGCGACGCGCGCGAAAATTGAATTGAACAACGGCAACTTGACCATTTCCTTTGATGGGAGCGGCAACCCGCTCAAACTTCTCGCCATCGCGCAGGACACGATGCGATACGCGGATTTTGAAGGGTTTGTGTTTTCATTTTCCGTTGAGAATAAAAAGGCGAAAGCGTTTACACTGGTTTCTTCGAGCAGAACGATGAATTTCAAGCGCGCGGCTGAAAAACCGTCGGAAGAGGCGAACGTCGCCGATGCTGAAGCGCTCATTGATGACGGGAATCGCCCGGAAGTCACCGAACCCAAAAACTGGCCGGGGTTTCGCGGCGAGGGAGCGTCCGGCGTAGCGGACGGGCAGCATCCTCCAACGCGCTGGAACGTTGAAACCGGTGAAAATATTACCTGGAAAACGCCCATCCCTGGTCTGAGCGTAGCCGGCCCTATTGTCTGGGACGATCGCATATACGTTACGACAGCCATCAGCAGCGACACCAGCGCCGGATTGCGCATCGGACTTTACGGCGACGTTGCGCCGGATAAAGACGTTTCGCCGCATGTCTGGAAAGTTTATGCGCTTGATAAAAACTCGGGTGAGATTTTGTGGGAGCGGACGGCGCATGAAGGCGTGCCGCAGGTTAAACGGCACACAAAGTCGGCGCAGAACAATTCGACCCCGGTGACCAACGGCGAGTACATCGTCGTGCTTTTTGGCGCGGAAGGGCTGTATTGTTACAAGAAAAACGGCGACCTGGCGTGGAAGAATGATGTTGGCCGCCTCGATTCCGGCTGGTTCTATAATCCCGACTACGAATGGGGCCACGGCAGTTCGCCGATTATTTACAAAGACATGGTCATTCTGCAGGCGGACATACAGAAGAACTCTTTTATTGCGGCTTATCGTTTAAAAGACGGCAAGGAAGTATGGCGCACCAACCGCGACGAGATTCCGTCCTGGGCTTCACCGACAGTTGTCGAGACCGAAAAAGGCGCGGAATTGGTCACCAACGCCACCAATCACATCATGGGCTATGATCCGATGACGGGGAAGGAATTGTGGCGTATGAAAGGAAATTCGGAAATCGCCACGCCGACGCCGTTTATCGCCAACGACTTGATTTACGTCACCAGCGGCTATCGTCCGATTCAGCCGATTTATGCCATCCGTCCGGGTTCGCGGGGCGATATTTCTTTGGCTGAAGATGAGACCTCGAACGAGGCGATTGTTTGGAGCACGCAACGCGGAGGGCCGTATCTCCCAACGCCGATTGTCTACGACAAACACCTTTATGTTTGCGCCAATAACGGCGTGATGACGTGTTACAACGCGATGACGGGCGAGCGCGTTTATCGCCAAAGAACAGGCGCGCGAGGAGCAGGTTACGCATTCACGGCGTCGCCCGTCGCGGCGGATGGAAAATTGTATTTAAGCAGCGAAGACGGGATTGTTTACGTGATAAAGGCCGGGGAAACGTTTAAACGGCTGGCCAAAAATGATATGGACGATACGATCATGGCCACGCCCGCAATTTCTGACGGTATGATTTTTATCCGGACGCAAAAACACATTTACGGCATCGGCGGGAAGCAGAGATTGCCTTAATTGAGATGTGTGGTTTGTAGGGGCGTATTGCAACCACCTCGGCAGCCTCCTACGGTAGAGACGCGATGCATCGCGTCTCTACACACTGGATTCAAAGCAGATACGACGTGCGCCGACACGACCGGGCGCGTAGCATCAGCTAATAAGAATTTACGAGCGAACGAACTATCAATTCGTCGTTCAATAGACTTGCAGAATCTTCACCGGCGATGATCCGGATTCGGCGGGTTTGTCCTGCGTCGAGATCGAAAAAATTGTCTGAGAAAATGACGTCTTTGGTTTTTAAGTCCAACTCGACGAATTTCGCGAACGCGTCAGCCGAAACTGCGATTTCTACTCCATCGGGGCTTTCCAGAACCCGCCATTGCAAGTGGGCGTTTTGAAAATTTAGTTCTTTGTAACGCGCGAACGTCGCCGTGCCGAATTGCTGGTCTCCGCTTTCCGATTCTCGAAATCTAAAGGAAAGATAAACAGAGCGAGCGCGCTTGCCCGAAAGCTGTTCACTAAAATCAAGATCAAACGCTTTCTGCGACGAGAGCGCCGGGGCTTCAATCTCGCGTTTCCCTTCCTGCAAAACCTCCCCGGAAAATGTCAACAAACGCCAGGATACTTCACCATGCACGGCGTGCGAGTTTTCATTGCTGAGATGAAGCGACGCCGTTTTTTCGCACTCTTCGCAGGAAAGCAAAACCTGGCGATACATCCGTCTGGATTGATACATCAACGCCTTCCATCGTCCAAAATAATCGATGCTCGACCAGGAAGCGACCGGCCAATTATCGTTAAACTGCCAGTAGGTCGCGCCCATGCAGCGTCCGCGATGACGGCGCATGTGCTCCACGCCGTATCGAATCGCTTCCGCTTGGCTGAGTTGCGAAACGTAAATGAGCGAAGACAAATCCTTGGGATAACGGAAATACTGCGAAAGATATGTCAGTATTTTGCCGTTGCCGCCGACGCAGCGCTGATGATCTTCCATAACCGGACTAAACGCGTTGCGGTCTTCCGGCTCGGTGAATGAATTTACGGTTTTTATTGAAGGAAACGACTCAAAGCCAAACTCGGAAAGAAAGCGAAAATAATGATTGCGGTACTCAGTAAAAGGCTTGTTGCCGTGCCAGACTTCCCAAAAATGAACGTCGCCGCGATTTTCATCGTTCGGCTCATCAAAATTGCCGCCGCTGGAAGGAGACGCCGACCAGTAATCAACCTCCGGGCAGACTTTCTGAACGATTTCCGGAAAAAGGATTTCGTATTGCTTCAAATACTCGGTGCGCATCTCTTTCGTTAGAGGCAGGTTCCATGCTTCGAACGCCCATTCCATTTCATTGTTGCCGCAAATCAATCCGAGACACGCGTGGTGACGAATACGCCGCAGAACATCCTCCGTCTCGGCCTTGATGTTCGCGTAGAATTCAGGATTGTGAATGTCGTAAACGCCGCAGGCATACATCAAATCCTGCCAGACAATGACGCCGTATTGGTCGCAAAGATCAAAAAAATCGTTTGACGGATAGACGCCGCCGCCCCAGACGCGCAGACAGTTGTAATTGGCCAGGGTTGCATCGCGAACCAACCGCTCCGTGAAACTGCGGTCGGCGCGAGCAAGATAAACGTCCTCGGGAATGTAATTGGCGCCGCGCGCAAAAACAGGCACGCCGTTGACGACGAAATGAAACGACTCGCCAAATTCATCCTGCTTGCGCTCCAGCCTCAGCGTTCTTAGGCCGATTTTCTGCGTTTTAGCATCCGCCAGTTCATCCTCGAAAAACAATTCACAGGTGACTTCATAGAGAAATTGTTCGCCGTATCCGCGCGGCCACCATCGTTCGGGGTTTTGGATTTTGATGGTCGCGTTTTGACTGGCGTCGGTTTCAATGCTGGAAAGCTCGCCGGACGGATGCTTGACCTGCGCGCGAAACTTTGGAATTGCGCCGCCCCACGATTCAGCCTCGGCGTTGATGGAAATCGTACACGAGCCGTCTTTCTCGTGTTGCTGCCGAATATGAAGGTCTTTGATCTTGCCGTTTTTATAAGCGGCTATTTGAATGGAACGCCAGACGCCCAAATCAGGAATAACCGGCCCCCAGTCCCAGCCGTAGCTGCAATGGTTTTTGCGCAATTGATTGGCGCCGTTCAAGGTATTGTCATCGTTCCAAAGCGGGCGCTTTTTGAACCTGTTTGAGATTTCAGCAACACTGTTGCGAAAAATAATTTCGATTTGATTCTCTCCGCGTTTCAAAACGTGGCTAACGTCAAACGCGTACCTGCGGAACATATTTTCGGTTTTGGCGATTGGTTCGCCATTGACGAATATTTCCGTCAGTGTGTCCAGGCCGTCAGCTTCGAGAAAAAAACGCACATTTTCTTCGAAGAAATCCCCCGGCAAATTAAAAGAGCGCGAGTATGAGAAATCGCGGTTCGCCAACTCAACGCATAGGCGATTGTTTTCCCGATAAAAAACGTCGCGCTCACCCCAGTGCCCGCTCTTTTCGAGGTCGTGAAAAAAAGTTCCTGGAACTGTTCCAGGCAAATCAAAAACGTTATCCAGCGATCGTATTCTCCAGGCTCCGCATAAATCAACGTGTTTCATCGGATGCTGTTTTCCTCCTGCAATGGCGGATTTAAGGGGTTCCAAATTGTTTGTTTCGATACTCGGGCAGGTTTGTTTTACGAACGAATCGAGTTAATCATGTCGAGTCGCGAATAATGAGCTCCGCGCGAAATTCACGCGTCTCAAACGGCCTGTCCCGATCTTTGATTCTTCCGAGTAGCAGATCAATGGCCGCCTCCGCCATTTCATCCAAAGGTTGCGCAACAGTCGTGAGTTGAGGGTCAAGATATTCACAAACTTCGAGATTGTCGTAACCGATGATGGCAAAATCATCCGGCACTTTGTAAGCCAATTTTTTGATTCGGGCCATAAAGCCGCATGCAACATAATCCCCGGCGATTGAAAAGACGGCCGTAGGTTTTGTTGACAAGCCATGGAAATAATCCGCGGCCTCCATGCCATATTTCGCATTAAAAATTGGCGTGTTGAAAACGTATTTCTCGTCGAAGGCAAGCCCTGAATCTTCCAGCGCCCGCTTGAACGCCTTTATCCTTGCTTGAATCACCTTGCTGGCGCGCTCACAGCTAATAAGCGCGATATTTTTGTGACCTTTGTTGGCAAGATAGCGCGTCGCCTGGTAGGCGCCGTCGTAATTTCGAACGGTCACGCAGTCGGCCCAGTCAAGCTCATTTTCCAAAATCACCATGGGCGCCGTGATTTTTTTTACAAGCGCCAACTCTTCGTCCGACATTTCGACGGCCTTATGAATAACGCCGTCAACGCCTTCCGTGCTGAAGCGGTCGTAAAAGCCGTTTTGCCAATCCTGCGCCGTAAACATATCGTAAAGCACAAGTTTGTATGAAGTCTTCTCGCGAATATGTTTTGAAATCGCTCTCAATACGGCGGCGTTGAAAGGCTCGGCAATGTCCGGCATGACGATGCCCAACATATTCATGGATGACCCTACCAACCCGCGTGCGGCGGCGTTGGGTATGTAATTCTGCTCGCGAGCGATTTTTTCCACGCGGTCTCTGGTGGCGCGACTTATGTTTTTTTTGCCGTTAAGCACCATTGAGACCGTGGCTGTGGAAACGTTTGCCATCCGCGCCAGGTCCTTGATCGTAACTCTTTTCATCTAAAGCAGTTAAAGTTTATTTAAACGTTTTAATTCAAAAAAGCGAAAATCTGGCGATAAACAAGCGAAAACGGCTTAGGCGGTTTTCGATTGAGTTTATCCGACCAAAAAACCACACTCAAAAAAACGTAGCCGTTGTGCGGCTGTTACAGTCTTGCTGATAAATGCATGGAGCATACGATGAACTTACTGACCCATGGTTTTCTTGCCAAGAAAGGATTCTTCTTACAAGCGCTTCTGCTGATGGCGACGTTTGTCATTGGAACCAACGTACTGGCGCAGACGGAAGAGAAAATTTATTCTCCTCAACCGGGAGCCCCTCTTTTTGAAAAAATCGGGGATTTGCACCATCCCGTTTCCACTGATTCGCCGCAGGCTCAAAAATACTTCGATCAGGGGTTAACGCTGGTTTACGGTTTTAATCATGCGGAGGCCGTTCGATCGTTCAAAGCAGTGACGCGGCTGGACCCGGACTGCGCCATGGGCTACTGGGGCGTGGCTCTGGCGCTTGGCCCGAACATCAACAAGCCGATGGACCCGAAAGACGTCCCCGAAGCGGTCGCCAACGCACACAAAGCTTATACGCTTATGTCAAAAACAACCGCACGGGAAAAGGCGTACATTTCGGCAATCGTCGAGCGCTATTCTCTCGATCCTTCCGCTCGCCGCACTGCACTCGATTCCGCCTATGCCGAAGCAATGGACAAGGCTCGAAAGAATTTCCCCGAAGATTTGGACGCAGCCACGCTCTACGCCGAATCGATCATGGACTTAATGCCATGGAACTACTACAACGATGATCTTTCCCCAAAACCAGCGACGATCAAGGTCACGGAAATTTTGGAGTCTGTGTTAGAAAAAGACCCGAATCATCCCGGCGCGAATCACTACTACATTCACGCCGTTGAGCCATCCGAAACGCCGGGGCGCGCCGAAGGGGCGGCTGATCGCTTGGGCGGGCTTGTGCCGGACGCCGGGCATCTTGTTCACATGCCGTCGCACATTTATTTGCGGATTGGGCGTTACAGTGACGCGACTAAAGCCAATGAGCAGGCCGCTCTTTCGGATGAATCTTATATTTCACAGTGCAATGCGCAGGGATTCTATCCGGCGCTGTACTACCCGCACAACGTGCATTTTATGTGGTACACAACTTCGCTGGAAGGCCGCAGCCGAGAATCGATTGCAGCAGCGCTAAAACTCCATCAAAAAGTCTCGGCGCGTTTGGCTGACGGCCCGCGTTTTTTGGAGCGTTTCTTGCCGACGCCGTTGTTTGCCTACGCGCGTTTTGGAAAGTGGCAAGAAATTCTCAATTATCAACAGCCCCGAGCGGATTTTGAGTATGAAACCGCCATGTGGCGTTTTACGCGCGGGCTCGCGTTTCTTAACACCGGCAAGATTGATGAAGCTCAAAATGAACTATCGGCTTTGCAGAGTTTTGAAGACAGCGAAAACATGTCATCATTGAACAAAACCCTGGTCGAAATCGCGGTGCTTGTGCTCGCAGGCGAAATCGCAATGAAAAACGGCGACGCAGACGATGGAATCGCGAAACTGCAAACTGCGGTTGGGAAGCAGGACGGTCTGCCGTACATGGAGCCGCCGTATTGGTATTTCCCCGTCAGACATTATCTTGGAGCGGCGTTTTTAGAGTCCGGAAAAGCTGAAGAAGCGGAAAAAGTTTATCGCAAAGACTTGAAAAAGAACCCGCTCAACGGCTGGTCACTGTTTGGTCTGGGAAAAACGCTGACGTCATTAGGCAAGACCGACGAAGCTGCAAAAGTTCAAAAACAATTCAAAAAATCCTGGCCAAAAGCCGACGTGAAACTCACCTCATCGCGATTCTAATTCGAAAATGAAAAAAATCACCAACATTCTTTTCTGGTCCGTCATTTCCGCCGCGTTCATTGGGCCGGGCACCGTCACGACCGCCGCGAAATCCGGCGCTTCTTTTGGATACGCTTTACTCTGGGCGCTTGTATTTTCAACAATTGCCTGCATGGTTTTGCAAGAAGCCAGCGCCAGACTCTCAATCGTTTCGGGCAAGAACTTGGGCGACGCCATTCGTGACAGATTTTCTGAAGGCGTGCACGGGCTTGTCATTAGATTGCTGGTGGTGAGTGCAATCGTATTTGGCTGTGCGGCTTACGAGGCCGGCAACATCCTGGGAGGCGTGGCGGGCGCCGTTTTGGGAACTGGTTTTAGCAAGGTGACCCTGACGATTGCATGCGGACTCTTAGCCGGAATGTTGCTCTGGTTCGGCAACACCAAACTGGTCGCACAGATTTTGGGATTTGTTGTTGCCGTGATGGGCGTCGCCTTTCTCGTGACTGCGATTATGCTTGCGCCCTCCATTCCCGATTTACTGAGCGGCGCCTTTCTACCCAGTGCGCCGCCGGAATCCGGGCTGCTGATCATGGGGCTGATTGGCACCACCGTCGTGCCGTACAATTTATTTCTGGGTTCTGGAATCGCCCAGGGACACAAACTCGGCGAGATGCGGTTTGGCCTGTCCGTCGCCGTCATTCTGGGCGGATTCATTTCCGGCTGTATTTTGATCGTGGGTACGTCTTTGGCGGGAGAATTTTCATTTGAAGCGTTGACTCAGGCTCTGGAAACCACGCTCGGAGGCTGGTCGCGAACGTTATTCGCGGTTGGCCTGTTCGCCGCCGGGTTTTCCTCCGCGATCACGGCGCCGCTTGCCGCAGCCATCACGGCAAAAAGTTTTTTTCAGGGAAAAAATCCTGCAAGCTGGGAAGAAAAGGGAGCGGGATTTCGCGGCGTTTGGTTGGGAGTGCTGCTCGTCGGCGTGTTCTTCGGTTTGAGCGGCGTGCAGCCTATCGCGACGATAATTTTGGCTCAAGCGCTCAACGGCTTGGCGCTGCCGATCATCGCCGTTTTTCTGTTAATTGTCGTCAACGACGTTCGTTTGATGGAAAAAGAAAATCTGAATCACTGGGTGAGCAATAGTTTCATGAGCGCGATTGTTTTTATCACCATTGTGCTCGGACTTTCCCACTTCATTCGCGCCATGTCGCGCGCTTTTGGATTTGCTGAATTGTCGCAGTCAAACCTGTTCATCCTCGCCGCCGTTTTTGCGCTGATTCTGAGTTTTCCGTTGATGAAAGTCATACGAAAGAACAGAAGTGCGTCATAGTCTTTCAAAAGACTATTTTTTCACCGATTTGAATACAAAGAAAGCTCCTGAAATGCCAAAACCGACAAGACCGCTCCAGAATATCCAATCTTCCGCCATCATTGGATTAAATTTATAGTGCCCATGTCCGCCGACGGTTATGATTCCTCAAATAAAAAGGCGAAAACCCAAAAGATTAAGCAAATTATAAGGTTCGCAATGCGCTTACTCATAAAACTCTAAAAGCTCTCGGTAATGAGCGTAATCTTCAGCCAAATGACCGTCCGGTGTAAAGCCGAAGTAATCTGCAAAATCCTTGAACAGCTTCTTGCATTGCTCGTTACCAGCCATGGCCGCAACTAACAGCCTGCCTAAAAGTTCTTCACGGCTTGAATAGTCTGCAAACTCCTTCTCAATATTATCATTGCCAAGAGCTTTGATTCTTTCGATCCTGTTGACAAATTCAGAAATATTCGCCGAAGTTAGCGAATCATTGAAAAATGCTTTTTCGCCAGGACTGCTCACCAACATGCTGTCTCGCTTTGAAATGAAAGTTTTTAACACAGGAGTCGATCTCCATGACCAATTGCGCCCTGACGGCAGATTCTCAACTTGAGTAATAATAAGTTGATCATTTGCGAACTCAACCCAACAATCCTTGGTTGCGCGGTAAAAACCCAGAGTTTTTTTATTTTCACAATCGTAAATGACAAACTCAGTTACTTTGATTTTATATTTCGATTGTCTTTGAAGCAAGAAACCGCACAATGAAATGGGTGAACCATTGATTGAAACTGCAAAATTTGGAGCATTAAAGGCTCGAAAATCGTCGCATTGGCAGACGACGGTATATTGTTCATCATAAGGCTGGATTCTGCTTTTGTGCATGTAGCCTTTTTTACCGAATTCCGATTCAACATACCACCAGTCGCTCTGCGCATCACGCAAGAATTTGAACTTCTCGCCTTCACGAATTTCTTCGATGATTTTGAAGGAAACGCCTCTCCCGCTTCTTAAATTGACAAACCCGTCTGGATCATTGATGATTCCGTTTTTAAGCTGTGCATAGCCCGAAGAGCCAGTCAGGAAGATCGTAAGGATTATTTTTAGGATTTTTTTCAAAGGTTCGCCTCGCGAAGAATAGTTGGACGGGGGGCTTGCCCCGACTTACATGTTCTAGTTTTTCACCAGAACAACCTGCCCGCGATCCGCTTTAACGATGTCGCGGACGAAGTCGCGATAGTCGACGTATTTTTCGGCAGGCAGGCGGCGTTTCTTGAGAACGACCTCCCGGCGATAAATCAGCTTGTTTCCGACTTCATCATAGTCTAATTGTGCAGAAAAACGCGCGAAGTCTTTTTCAATGTTCACGTCGTCCGGACGCGCTTCTATGGAATAGCCTTGCGGCAGGCGGTAGACAATCGAGTCCACGTCCTGATAAGCGTAGCCCAAATGAACAGGCTGGGTTCGGAATTTGACTTCGTCCGGGACATTCGTGCGTCGTTCCATCAAATTTGGTTTGAGGAATAGACGTTGTCCGGAAGGAGATGCGTAGCGCGGCAATTCAATTTCAACGGGCAATCGAATCGTTTCCGATTTATTGTCAACGTCCGAAAAATCGACCGACAATAACTTGAAGCGCGGGATGTCGAGCGACCTTTGCAGCCACGTTTCGCGGTCGCGCGGAGAGCGGTCGAGCAGAGCGCCGCGTATGCGATCCTGCTGGTTGCCGGTGTAAAGCGTGGTTGCGCTGGCGACGGCGTTGCCGGAAGCGTCGATTTTGACTTCGGCTGTGCGGATTTGCCGATTGTCCTGCGGCGCGCTGGCGTGCGTGCGGATAATGCGTCCGCCGTCTTCGGTGACCAAAAGCACGTTGCGCGACTCATTGCTGGCGCCGATGTGATTAAATGGAATGCTCTGACTGGTGCATTCGAGCCAAAGCGTGTCGGATTCCGACGGCACGCAAAGAATGACATGGTTGAACTGGTGGCTGGAAAAATCGGCGAACACGTCCGGTGCGTTATAGCCGTTGCGGATCAGCGCTGGGAAGGCGGGGACGTTGGCCGCTTTCAGCATGGCGCCCATGTAGTTCGTCAGCGCCTTGCAGTCGCCGTAGCCTTTTTCATAAACGTCCGAAGCGGGGAAGGTCTGCCAGCCGCCAATACCCAGTTGGATGCTGACGTAGCGTGTATTTTTTTGCAAGTGCCGATAAAGACGGCGCGCTTTTTCTTCATTCGTTGTCGCTCCGGCAATGATTTTTTTAACCTCGGCTTGCGCTTCCGGCGGTAATTCGTCGCGCCCCTGATTCAGCGCGTGGTACCAGATCCCAAAATTTTCCCAGGTCGACATGTCGCCAGGATTGCCGTCAATCGAAAATGCGGTCGGCGCCACCAGAAGCGAAGGCGTGCGCTCCTGCCACGATGGGCTGAATGGCTCACGACGCAGTTTCGGCAAATTCTCCAAACGCCAGCGGTAGATGCTGCGTCCGCCGTCAGACTGTGTTTCCGGCTCGACCTCGAGTAGGTTTTTTCTGATGCGAAATTCCATTCCTTCCGGCACGTCGAGCTCAAAGACGGATTTTTCAACAGGATAGCCGTCCGTTTGCGGCTGCCAGTCCGTCCAGCCGAGAAGGCCGGACTTGTGGATTTCATAAGAGAATTCAAGCGTGTAAGGGTACTGGTCGTGAAAAAGCTCAAAATATTTTACCCGGCTGTCATCTTGCAAGTTATAACTTGAAGTCGCGCTGTAATCTTGAATTTCGTTCTTTTTGAGCTTGCGGTAGATCTCACCGTTCGGATTGCGAATCAGCGCCTCGAGTTTTTTAACCTGCTGAAAACGATTGTAGTAGACGGCGTGCTTGCCGGCGTCGCGACCGTTGCTTTTCAACACCGTAACCACGATGTGAATGTATTGCTTTGCTTTGCTCGGATTTTCGACAACGAAGCGCTCTTCCGAATGCCGAATCACGGCGTCAGCGCCGAGTTGAAGCAGCTTCGGGATTTCGGCGACGTCATAGCGTCGGTCTTTTTCGGCGAGCAGACTTTGGTTTAACAAAAGAAGGGCGGTCGCGCCTGCCAAAAACATTTTTCGGGGCGTTGAGTGTTGCATTCTCATCATGTGGTCTTCCTTAGTTTGTCGCCCGTTTCAGGACAAGTTGTTCATTTTGCGCAGAGACGATTTGATCGTAAAAAGCTTTCAACGCCTGATATTCTTCTGGCGCAAAAACGGGCTTTTTGATTCTGTAGCGGCATAAAACGCTGACGCTGTTTCCTTCAACTTGAAAAATTCTTTTGAAATCTCCTGCTGCGTTGGGAAGACTCATGGATACGTTTCGCGGCTGCTCCGCGACGATAAAGCCTTCGGGTAAAATCAGGCTTAAGGTATAAGTGACGTCGCGACCATAACCGTAATCAACCGGAAAAGTACGCTCCGGCAAAGTGAACGGGTTTTTCTCAAAACGCGTCAGGAAGATTGGGTTGAGATAAACCATGTCACCGGCGGCTTGCGCCAATTCATCGCTTTTAAAATGGATTGTGGTCGTCAGCGGCTTTTTGAAAACGTCTATGTTTTTGACCTCAATGGAGTCCGGTTCGAGATTGAAAGTTTCGTTGGTGTAGTACTCCTTAAAAAACTCGTCTTTATCATTTTCATTGATATAGTCACGTTTATAAAATGCGCTGTATCCGTTCTCAATCGCTTGAATTTGCCCGGCAAGCCCGCCGTTCTCGTCGAGATGCGCGTTTACGGCTACGCGACGGGTGAACTTGGAACCCGGCTTGATTTGCACCCATCTTGCGCCGTGCTTTTCAATGAGCCAACCGGCGCTGTTCAATGCCTGGTAAGGGAGCATGTTGTAAGGACGGAGCGGGTCTGTGGCGTCAAGAAGAAAAACTTCGCCGTTTATGCGTGCGTGGGCGACCACGTGGTTGAACTGCGAGGCGAGAGGGTAGAGTTGTTGAATTTTCCCGTGACTCCGAGTGCTCAAAACGAGGGGCGCGGCGTGAATTCCGATTTCATTGAGCATAGAAATGAGCATGAAAGTGATTTCCGGGCCGCCGCCGGATCGCTTTTTAAGCACTTCGCTCAGACCGCTCGTCGCAAATATCCCCCGCGTTTTGTCCCATTCGATGGTTTCTTGCAGGTATTGATAAACGGCGATCATCTTTTCTTTCGGCTCAGTGAGCGATGCGATTCTTTCTTTCAAATCTGCCGGGATGAGGCCTTTTTTGTTTCGTTTACCGCCGAAATCGCCGTCACTCATCAACTCTTGCGCCAATTCTCCCCAAGTGGAAAGATATTTTTTTACGTATTGCCCGGGAATGGAAATCTCCGCTAACTGAAAACGAATTTTGGAGCGATAATCTTCAAGTGTGGTGACGTAGGGTTCGGAGCGTAGTGCGGGCAGGTCTTTTTGCACCCAGCGCTGCCAGTCGCCGTCCAATTCGTAGCGAATTTCCGGGATATTTTCCTTAATGTGAAAAGGGTGCGTTCCTTGCGCGACCGCGACAAAACGAAAAATATGTGGAACCCAGGCGCGATACTCGCTCCACAGCGTCGGCTCGCTAGACTGAAACGTCCAGCCGCTCAGGAAAAACGGAGAGCTTGATTCCAGCGTGTATTTATACTCGATCACCGCTCCTGGCTCAAGCGCAGGCAGAGTGAAGCGGACGCGCTTGTAGTTTTTGTCTATATCTTCTTTGAAAATCGACTTGCCGTCCAGCTTGTGTTTAACGACTTTGCCGTCTTCGCCTAAAATGAAGGTTTGTCCCGAAATGCCTTTTATTCGCTCGGCGTCTCTGTCCGAGCGCAGTGAAACGGAGACCGTGCCCCAGTCATAACCGGATTCTTTGAGAATTTTGATTCGCGTGTGCACCGCGTAATTCACCCAGCCGCGATTGTCGAGGAAAGCCTCGCCGAATTTGCATAGAATAACGGCGGCTGCGTTTGAATCTTGTGGAAAGCTGGTCATTTTGAGATTGGCAAGATCGACCTTACCCCATTTCATCGGCGGTTTTTCCGCGAGGACAGGCAAAGCGGCGAACAAAGACAGGCAAAAAATAAACGCGCTTACAAAGAAGCGCGTTTGTGTTTGGCGGGTAAACGGTTTTTGAGAAAGCGTGGTCAGAGATGTGGCGTTTGGCATAATGCCCCCTTTCTTTGAATAAAAATTGAGAAAAGAATTTGGCGGCTTTCGAAAGAATCGTTAGAGCTTGCTCAACAATTCTCCAGCGCGTGCGAGCGTTTCATTTTTCTTCGCAAAGCAGAAACGCAATACTTTGTGATCATCGCGCTCGGAGTAAAAAACTGACGGCGGAATGGCGGCAACGCCGTGCCGTATCGTGAGTTCATTTGCGAAGTCGTGGTCTGGAGCGTCAGTAATTGCAGAATAATCAAGCATCTGGAAGTAGGCGCCCTCGCAGGGAATGACTTTGAAGCGCGAGTTCGCAATTTTGGACAAGAAAACGTCTCGCTTTTCCTGATAAAAAGCAGAGAGTCCCAGGTAAGTTTCAGAATCAGCCATAAATTCTGCATAAGCATGCTGAATCGGCGTGTTCACGGCATAAGTCAAAAACTGGTGGACGCGCCGAAATTCGTCTGTAAGCGCGGCGGGCGCGGTGCAATAGCCGATTTTCCAGCCTGTTGTGTGATATGTTTTGCCGAATGAACTGATGACGAAGCTTCTTTGGCGCAATTCATCATCGCTGGCAATGCTCACATGCTGCAAATCGTCAAAAACGATGTGCTCATAAACTTCGTCGCTGATGATGACGATGTTTGTATCGCGAACGATTTCTTTCAGCGCCTGGAAATCATTTTTTGTTAAAACTGCGCCGCTGGGGTTGTGCGGCGTGTTGAGAATAATCAATTTGGTTCTTGGGCTGATCAAGTCGCGCACTTCATCCCAATCTATCGAATAATCTGGAAATCTTAGTTTTGTTATGACCGGGACGCCGCCTGAGAGCAGCACAGTCGGCAGGTAGGAATCATAAGCGGGTTCCACAAGAATCGCCTCGTCGCCTTTCTGGACGACGGCCGTAATCGCTGTAAACAAAGCCGCCGTTGCGCCGGCGGTGACGGTGATTTCTTGGTCCACGTCATAGTCTGCCTGGTAAAGATCGCGGATTTTTTGCACAATTTGCCGCCGCAAAGCAGGAACGCCGGGCATCGGTGCGTACTGATTCTCGCCGCGACGCAAATGTTTGGCAACCAGGGCTTTTAAGTCGTCCGAGCAATCGAAATCGGGGAAGCCTTGTGAGAGGTTGATTGCGTCGTGTTCATTGGCGAGCTTTGTCATCACGGCAAAGATGCTCGTGCCGATATTGGGGATTTTGGACGGTATTTCGAGAGTCATGCTTTTTATTCCTTTTGGGTAAAATGAAGTGTGCATATTTTGGCGAAAGAAATTGTGACGACAAAATGAAGCGGTGCGAAAACGTCTGCTCCTTTTAATTTGCGTCTCCTCGTTTTTATGTTACATTTCTGATATTCGCCGTTCATCTTCAAAGCTTTGCCCGCTTCAAGCGTTGGTTCAGTCGCTCACGAGCAGCCCGTACTGGAATCGGTTTTGGCGATCTCATTTTTACTCAACCGGAACGTTTCGACAACTCTCTTTGAGAAAAGCCGACTATTTATGACTATGAACCCCCGGACGCATTTATTGCGCAATCCCCGCAGTTATTCTTCCGCCTCACCAACCCACGGCCTCAGCGCCGCGACCACGAACGTACCTCAAATTTTAGCTCAAGTGTGCAGGATCGCTTCACGACGAGCTTGGCAGTTTTCGCTAAAAGCATTACTTGCGATTTCGCACCCACTATAAAATATGAGGAACAAATATGGGCGCACAAATAGTTTCGTTTACGCCGTCGAAAAAGCAAACGCACTACGATTTTAAACACCATCTTCTCGATGATTTATATGCTTTCGAGAAGATGCTGGAACAAGACCATTTTGAGAAAGGAAAACGCCGCATTGGCGCGGAACAGGAATTGGTCTTGGTCGATGAGCACAATCGGCCCGCGCCGCTTGCCATAGAGCTTCTCGAAGACATGGCCGATCCCCATTTCACTAATGAACTGGCGCGATTCAACCTGGAATTTAACCTTCCGCCTTTTGAATATAAAAATGATTGTTTTAGCCGTGTGGAGCGAGAGACAGATCGCCTTCTCAAGATGGCAAGAAGCGCCGCCAAAGAACGTAACGCCGAAGTCTTGCTCACAGGCATTCTGCCCACAATTCAAAAGCGGGATCTTGAACTCGTCAACATGACGCCGCTTGCCAGGTACAAAATTATCAATGACGTTATCATGAAGCTGCGCGGCGGCGCCTTTGAATTGATGATCAAGGGCGAGGATGATCTTCGTTTTTCTCACGACACGATCATGCTTGAAGCATGCAACACAAGCTTTCAAGTCCACATGCAGGTGGCGCCGGGAGATTTTGTAAAATTTTATAATATCGCGCAAGCGGTCGCGGGGCCGGTTTTGGCCGCCGCCGTCAATTCGCCGTTGTTGTTTGGCAAGAGACTCTGGCACGAAACGCGCGTGTCCGTATTTCAGCAATCGATAGAAACGCATCGCGGTTCATACTATCCCAGGGAACTGCTGCCGCGCGTAGGGTTCGGTACGAAATGGCTGAAAAAATCCGTGCTTGAGATTTTTCGCGAAGACCTTGCGCGCTTGCCGGTTTTGGTGGGTACTGCTATTGACGAAGATGCGTTAGAGGCCCTATTACAAGGGAAAGTCCCTTCACTACAGGCGCTTCAATTATTCAACAGCACGGTTTATCGCTGGAATCGTCCATGCTACGGCATTACGGACGGCAAGCCGCATCTGAGAATTGAAAACCGCGTGCTTCCCGCCGGGCCTACGCCCGTGGATCAAGTCGCAAACATGACTTTCTGGTTCGGCCTTATGAACGGACTGGCGCTGGAGCACGAAGATATTTCACAGCTTTTATCTTTCGAAAACGCGAAGTCCAATTTTCTCGCCGCTTCGCGTTTTGGCTTGCAGGCGCGCTTGCGATGGTTGGGAAATAAATCCATCTCCGCACAACAATTGATCGCAAATGAACTTTTGCCGATTGCAAAACGCGGCCTGGAAAACGATGATGTTTCCCAATCTGATATTGAAAAATATCTTGGAATCATTGCGGAACGAGCGGAGTCGGGGCAATCCGGCGCCAGCTGGTCGCTGGGCATTTATTCGCGCTATCGCTCCCGTGCAACGCAGGAACAAGCGCTTTCCGCTTTAACCGCGCTGCAGATAGAAAATCAGAAGACTGGCAAGCCGATTCATAAATGGCAGCCGGTTCGAAGGCTCAAAGTCAGGTATTCCAAGCATAACTTTGAGACGGTCGAACAGGTAATGAATCGAGACATCGTTACCGTCGGGCCGGACGAGCCGATTGAGTTTGTCGCGAATATCATGCTTTGGGAACGATTGCGACATATCCCGGTTGAGAACGAGCGCCGTCAATTAATCGGCCTTGTTTCTTACCGCGCTTTGATGAGTCTGCTGCTCAAAAAATCAAATTTGAACGGCAATCGAGCGCTGTCCGTTAAGGACGTAATGAAACGAAAACCGACGACAGTCTCGCCGGACACGCCCACCAGAAAAGCTGTGCGGCTCATGCAGCAAAAGGGATTCGGTTGTCTGCCGGTTGTCAACAAAGGCAAGCTTGTCGGGGTTTTGACTGAAACGGGATTGCTCAAATCGACGAGCAAACTACTCGAAGAAAAACTGCTTGAATAGGATTTTTGAAGGAGTTTAAGGAACGTGATTGCTTCGGAACAGGACGTTACGGAAACAATAGCGACGCAAGACAGATTGATCGGACAGATTGTTGGTGAAAGAAATGGGGCGACCACCGTGCTTATCGGAGGCATGCACGGAAATGAGCCTGCGGGCGTGAAGGCGATTCAGCGCGTTTTTTACTTGCTGAATGAAAGGAACATCAAAATTCGCGGCACGATCTATGGGTTGATCGGCAACGTCGCTGCGCTTGAAATCGGCGAAAGATTCATAAACAAAGACTTTAACCGGATGTGGGAATCGAGCACGCTGCAATCGGTTGAAGACGACCCAACGGCAACCGCCGAAACGAACGAATTACACGCCTTGCTCGAAGTCTTCGAGAAAATCAAAAATAAGCATGACGGCAGTTTCTATTTTCTCGACCTGCACACCACTTCTTCAAACAGCTCGCCTTTTGCCGTGTTCGGCGATACGCTTCGCAACAGAAAATTTGCGCTGGATTTGAACGTCCCCATCGTTCTTGGCCTCGAAGAAGCCATCAAGGGGACAATGATCGAATACCTGACAGATTTAGGCTACGTTTCACTGGCTTATGAAGCCGGTCAACATGATTCCCCGGATTCTGCTCGCAGGCACGAAGCGGCGATTTGGCTCGCCCTTGCTTCGTCCGGTCAAATCGATAAAAAAGACATTCCTGACTTTACTCAACAGACAACCGGTTTGGCACAAAGCTTTGCGGGGATTCCGCCAATTATGGAAGTGACGCATCGCCACGCAATTTCGCCCGACGACAAATTTGAGATGAAGCCCGGCTTTCAAAATTTTCAACCGGTTCGCAAAGGTCAGGTCTTGGCTACGTTTAACGGTGAAGACATAGCCGCGCACCACGACGGCGTTATTTTAATGCCGCTGTATCAGGGGCTTGGCGACGACGGTTTTTTTATCGCCCGTCCAGTCCGCGCGTACTGGCTCGAAATCTCAAAATTATTGCGCAAAATCAGATTGGACAAATTGGTTTCATGGCTGCCGGGCGTCAGCAAGCATCCCGTTATGGCGAACGTCTACATTGTTAAACAGAAAATTGCACGCTGGTATGCGCGGGAATTTTTGCACTTGCTCGGCTTTCGCTGTGAAAAAGTGCAAGCGGGGAAATTGCTGGTCAGCAAGCGGAAATATGATTTTTCCCCGGCGGGACGTTAGGGGACGAACTTTATTTTTACCGGCAACATGCGATTGAAAAGCGCAAAGGCGGCCACAAGTTTTGGGAAACGAATCACCGATTTCCCTTTTTCTATGCCGTCGGCAATGATTCTGGCCGCTTCTTCAACTTCCACCGCCATAAACATATTCTTGTTTTCCGCCGTCATTGGCGTTTTGACAAAACCCGGCTCAACGCTGATGACGCGGATGTTTTGCTTCTTCAGCTTTTTTCGCATCCCGTCGAGAAAGTGGGTCAGCGCGGCCTTGCTCGAGGCGTAAGCCGTCACCCACGCGCTTGGAATGTGTGCCGCCAAACTGGACACGCCGACAATCACCCCGCCGCCGTTATTCTGCATGAGCGGCAGCGCGCTCTCCACAAAATGCATCACCCCGAAAACGTTCGTTTCATAAATTTCCCGCACATGGTTTGCGTCAAATTCGCGGAAGCTTGTCGGGCCGCCGATTCCAGCATTTAAAATGGCGCAATCGACGCGTCGCCATCTCTTCTCCACATCTTGCAGGGCAGTCTTGGCCGATTGCCGGTCTGTCACGTCACACAAATGAACGCTCGTCTTTTCGCCTGTCGGGTCGATTTCGGAAACGAGATTTTCAAGCCGCTCTTTGCTTCTGGCAACTAGGGCGACTCTGCCGTCGCGCTCAACAATCGTTTTCGCCAACGCAGCGCCGATTCCGCTGGAAGCGCCGGTGATGAGCGTGACATGCTCCTTGAATTGAAATCTCACCCGTGCAGCCTTGTGGTTTTTGAAATTGGCGCGCTGCTCTCCGGCTTGAGCTTCATTTCAATTTTTGACTGACGTTGATAGTCTTTGTAGCCGAGAAAAATCAAGATGAATGTGATCACGCCGATCACTAAAAATATCGTCAGAAGTTTTTTGTTCATTTTAGGTACATCCAATTTTGTTCAGAATGAAACGCCTTGCGCCCACATTGAAAATCATGCCAAACTGCTTGAATTCAATGCCTTGTTACAATCATTTAAAAAACAGGGATTAAGCCCATTTGACGCAGTCAATAGCGGCCTGGCGTCTAAATTGCGAAATACGGGATAGAAGAACCAGCTTAGTTTATCCCTTCAGCCAGTCCGTTTCACCGCTTAATTATGAGGTTCTTTATGCCTGCAGGTCAAATTATTCTTGTTGCTTTAGGAGCGGTCGCCGTTGCGCGCGCCGTAATAATTATAGGAAATCTGTCGTATCGCATGCGTTGGTTGAATTATCTTATTGCTCTCGTAAGCGCGCTTGGCTGCGGCAGGCTGCTTGTCGAATTTCAGCTCTTGCCGCTCAACGTCTTGCTCGCTTCCTTGGCTTGCAGCGTTGCGACGCTGCTGGTTTATCAGATTCTCAGAGCGCGTTTTGGCGCTGCCGAGGCTGGAGTCTAATCAAAGTACACAAAATGCAGTGTGGAATCCTTCTTAATGAGCTGTTGACATTGACGCAACTTCCCATAGAATTTATATATTTTGGCGCTTTGCTTCATCTAAAGTCTTGCCATTCTTGTACTTCCATTCGACCCAACCATTCGATCTTCTAGCCAAAATACAACCTGAAGCAGCACTAGGAGAACTGAAAATGTAATTCTTTGTGAACTGGTAGACATCTCCGGTCTGTTTAAGAATGCCTTGGGCTGTTAGTTTTTCTCGAATATTGTTAACCCATTTTCCGGCAGTCTTGGTAGGGACGAGATTTGCAGTTGATCCTTCAAATACAATCAAGCCATCCTCAGTATACTCGCCTTCAGCTTTTGCAAGTTTACCTCTGCAGTAGATGACATTCTTCTTTTCTGGAACTTTTATTTCGTCGAACAAGGGAAATCCAAGAGTTGAGACGAGAATTTTGACAGTATCAAAGTTATCAATTAGATCAGCTTGTATAGATTCTGGAGTAAATGGTGTAGTGGGCACGGTTGAGTTTGCAATTTCGAAGCGCCCAGTTTTCTTTGCTTTTTCATAGCTATACGACTCTAAGAACTTCACATGAGTCTTGGTAAAATACTGAGTTTTGGAGATGATCACGATCGCTTGCGACCAAAAATCATTGGTTCTATTGTGCTGTCTGAGCCGATTCAAGCAGTCTTCCGCTTCGCCGATGTAAACGCTTGACAATGAATCTGAGTCGCGATTTCCTACTAGAAAGTAAATCCCAACGTTTGACAATTCATCTCTCTTGGCTGCAAATTCGAGCATTGAGCGTGGCACAAGTAAGGCTTGGACGGTACGGCTTGTAATCTCCGCGATTTTCAATCCACGAGGATTACCGTCAGGCAAGTAAATCTGAATAGTTTTTCCTAAACTCATTGACTATAATCTGGTTTGCAAGAAATAGAAATGTGGTCAATCCTTCCATTCATTGAGAAAAACTGCCAAATCTTGCAATGTTGGCGATGCGGCGTTTCTGACGTAGAACCCTGAGGTCGAAACGCCGGTCAAAAGCGCGCTTTCCAAATCTCCGTCCAGCAGTTCCGCAATACAAAAACCGGCATTAAAATGATCCCCCGCTCCGGTAGAGATTTTGGGACTCTCGACAAATCGCCCGTCCACATGCGCCGTCTCACTTGCAGATGCGGCGACTGCGAATTTCACAGGATGAATAACGCACAAATCTATCGCCAGCTTTTCTCGCATAAGCGCAGCGCGCGTCTCAAGGTCTTGAACGTTGATTTCTAGAACTTTGGCGAGCTCCAGGCTCTCTTTCTCATTGCACCCCAAAATCACTTTATATTGACGGCTGAATTTCGAGATCACAGTCAAACATTCAGCAATATCGTCAAAATCTCTTTTTTCCGGATCAGCCAAATCGAAAAAAACGACGCGGTTTTCAGATCGGTCAACGTTGCCGCAGTGGACGGAGAGCAGGCGTTTCCAAATATCCGTCATCCTGACCAGCATCGTCCAATTCACAATGCCAAGAAAACGACTTGCGTCCCATATTTTTTGAAAAGTCTCAGCGCCGATTCGAGCGATGATATTTTCGTAAGTCACGTCTCGCAGCGCATTGTGCTTGCCCAGCATGATTTTCCCGTCGTCGAATTCCAGCGCGTCTGTACTGCCTGGTTCTGAAATCGAATAAACCTGAGCGTTTGTGCTGAAATCCCTGAAAACCGGATGTAAATTAGGAAAGCCGAGACAGCCGATGTACGTGACCGGGACGCTCAAGCGCGACAAGGCGTTCGCCATGATGGGCCCGTTCCCGCCAAGCTTCGTTTCCTGAACGATCAATTCAATGTTTGTGCTCTTGCCCGCCGCTTTGTGAATGCGCTCCGCGAACGCCGACATCTGCGACATTGTAGAATAGGACTCGGTCGACGATCTTTTGTCCACGACGCGGATGATTTCGTCGACAAAGCCGTCAAACCCGACGAGCGCGGGGAACTCGGCGAGCATCGCGCCTTTCTCTTTGAGAAGCGCCGCCGCTTTTCGCCGCTTGTCCTGAATAGTCATGCTAATTTCTCTGTTCAGGGCTTGGGAACCAGTTCGAAATCGTGACGACATTTTCGAGCGACTCTTCGAAAGAATCGGGCAGATCCCCGAAGAAATTGAGCCCGGTCAAGCTTTCAACCGAATCGATCGAAACGACAAAATTTTGCAGCGGGTCGTCGTGTTTTTCATTCGACATGACGAAAGCGACAGCCTTAAAATCAGGCCCCTTGTAATCGAGGATAATTTTGTAGTAGAGCTTGGGCACGGCGACTTCATTCTTGCCAATAAAATCCATTTTTCCTTTCAAAACAGGCCCCGTCACAACGTAAAGCTCATCGCTCTCCATTGCCCAATCGCGCACCTGCTCTTCCAATTCTTTCCAGATTCCGCGATTAAACCCCGGTTTTTGCGGGCTCATGTTGGTCATGTAAAATGTTTCCGACAAAGCTTCCTTTGACCAACTCATATCCGCCGCCGGAGCCAAATGTCCGCGATCATAACCGGATTTTTTATAATCGCTCGGGGTCGCGGAGCCGGTCGCAACGTTTTTATCCGCACGAAAATTGTCTCGTCGCTTGAATTTGGGGTTGTCCAGACTGTCGCCGACCAGCTTGTACATCACCCAATCAGGCTGCTCGTGCGCTTCATCGTAGGATACGCTGTAAAAATCATAGTTGATCAAGATGTTTTCACTCGGGTTCGTTGGAAGTCCCGGCGTTGCCGGCAATACAATTTCGGCGTCAGGAGTGGAAGACGCAACCGGCGGCGGGCTTGCTTCGCGCTGGAGCAAAAACACAACGATGGCAACGATAAAGATCAGAACAAGAATGGCGACGAGCAATTTTTTATTCATCATTTCAACCGGTTAAGTGACAATAGCTGGAACTCTTCAGCGAACCAAACGCGCTTGCGGTCTTGATCGAGAAGCGCTTTACTTCGGAATCAAAAGCTTCAGCGTTTGAGCGCAGCTTGCGCCACGGGGGCTGTCCAAAAACAAGGCGTCTGAATAGCAGGCATACGACATGTAGGGGTTCAAAATCTTGAACCCGACGACATGCTGTGTATCGCTCTGCAAGTTTTATGTTTTTAGACAGCCCCACTCCGAAAAAGAGTTACACAGAAGCTAACCAAATGTGCTTGCGATCTTGACGTACGAATAACCGGCGTAACTCTGACAGGATTCAGAACCCTGTCAGCGTTAGAAACTGGTCGGAAGCTTTCCAGCGGCTGGTTTTTCGAGCCGTGAATAACCGGGAAATTATTTTAAAACTCAATAAATTTTACACAAACGGGAAGCGCGGCTATTTCCAGATCGCTCGAATATTTTTTGGCGCTTTGGGAGGCGATTTGTCAGCCGGTTTTTGTTCAGGTTCATCATCTTCATTGTCGCCGTTTGGGGGAAGCGGCACATCTGAAAAATTGACCGTCCAAATGCGGAGTTTGGCGCGATCCGTCACTTGATCGTAGGCCATTGTTTGCAGGCGCAATTGGTTGGTTTGAACGAAATAGCTCATGTCCTGGACACGCATTTTGGAGCCGTTTTCCAAATCGATAGCAAATTCTTTCCAGGTTTTGCCGCGATCTTTACTGCGCCAAACGCTGACTTTTTTGGTGAGCATCGAAATCGTGCCTTCCGTGTCAATCAAAATTCGGGTGCCCTCGCCTGGAGTCAATTGCGGCGACGACCAGGCGTTGTTTTCTTTTGAGAACGAGACAAAGGCAATGCCGCGATTGGCGGGCGGCGGGTAATGCGGCAAGAGAAGAACGAACGGACTGCCGTCCGGCATGGCCGCGTTGCGAGAATATGGAAAAAAATAACCGTTCGAATTTCCGGCAAGCCATGAAGGCTGCGCCGCGACGTCCGACTGCGCCAAATCGATTGGTAAGTTCAAACGCTTGCCGGAAGCGGTAAAAAAAGTCTCGCCGCCGTCGTCCGACCAAGCTGAGGCGGGAAAGTTGGGTTCTGTTTTGTGCGATCCGTTGCTGCGATAGTGCAGATTCCACACCCAGGAGACGTGCATCCGATTTTCCGCATCGAAGGAAATTTGCATACCCAGCGGTACGTAATCTTTGTCATGCGCAAACGTTTGCGCGCCCTGCCCTACGCGCCGCCATGTTTTCGTTTCGGCGTCATAATTCGCGATTCCGCCGGACCACTCGCGAGAAAAATAATCGCTCTTGGTGCAATGGAAACATTCGCGGTAGGCAAGGTAGAGTTCGCCGGAGCGGTCGCTGGCAAAATATGGGTAGGTAATTTGATTGCCCGGAATCGCCGCGGTTCCTGCGCTCATCCACGTGTCGCGTACGTCGTTGCCCGGCACCGCGCGCCCAACTTGTTCGCCCGCGTCTTGCCCTCTGAATTCCCACGCGGAAATGTCCTCAGGTTTTCTCGAGACTTTGTATTGCCAGGGCGTGCTGTGCATGTTGTAAACGACGTGGACGTAGCCTTCCCGGTCGACGGCAATTGACGGTTGGTTGTGCCAGTCGTCGTTGCGCGTTTCTTCGCTGACCACGGAAGTGAACCAGCGGCCGTCACGTTTCATCGCGACGATGGTCTTGAGCTCCGGATTCACGTAGGCAAGATAAATGTTGCCGTTGAAGCTCGCTAACGGCGTGTTGGAGAGGGAACGGTTCGCCCCGTGCGCCGTCAGCTCGCCTTCCAAAATCTTTTCGTAAGATTGTTGGGCAAGAATGGCTGAACTGCATGAGAAGACGACGCAAATAAAAACGCAAAAGCGGATTTGGCTAAAAAACTGCATTATGGATTGAGCGGTCAAATGACGAAAGTGGTGGTCGTTTTGGTCTGTTTTTACTGCTTGGCAATAGTAATACCGTCATTGC